>JAFDYG010000372.1 GCA_018267545.1 Bacteroidota bacterium | reverse complement strand
GTGACTATGTAAATGCGGGCCAGGTGCTGGCCGTCATCCGTAGCTCGGAAATGGCCGGTTACAGCAATGACCTGGTCACCGCCGAATCCAACCTCCGCATCTCGGAGACCAATCTGCAAAAGACCAAGGACCTGTACAAAAGCGGTCTCGCTTCGATGACCGATTCCCTCAATGCGGAAGTAGCCGTACAGCAGGCCAAGTCGGAGCTCAACAGGGTCCACCAGGTCCTGAAGATCAATGGCGGCAGCACCCAGGGCGAGTTCGTGGTAAAGGCGCCGATCAGCGGATTTATCGTTCAGAAATCTGCTATCAATAACATGGCAATCCGTAGTGACAACAGCACTTCGTTGTTCACTATTTCCGACCTGAAGGACGTTTGGATTCAGGCGAACGTATACGAATCGAATATCAGCTCGATCAAGCAGGGAGCAAGTGTCGACGTCACTACCCTCGCCTACCCGGGTAAAGTTTTCAAGGGCAAGGTGGACAAGATTATGAACGTCCTCGACCCCGCCAGCAAGGTCATGAAGGTGCGGGTAGTGCTGCCCAACTCCGATTACCTGCTGAAGCCCGAGATGTATGCCAGCATCACCGTCTCCGACAATCAAAACAAGCAGTCGCTTACCGTACCGTCGCAGGCCCTGATCTTCGACCACAGCCAGTACTATGTGCTGGTCTACAATAGCAAGACCGACGTAAAGATCGCTCCGGTTCAGGTCATCAACAGTGTTGGCGACCGAACTTTCCTGGCTTCGGGCGTGAATGACGGGGATAAGGTAATTTCCTCTCAAGCTATCCTGATCTATAACGCATTAAACAGCTAATTACTCCACGGACAAGCTCTAACTGATCTAAGAAGAAGTCTACCGACCTGGTGAAACCGTCCTTACAGACGGAACGGACTCTTATTTTCCAAAATTTTAAATACAAAGAAGATGAATAAGCTTCTTAGGGCGATTATTGGGTTCTCTTTAAAGAACCGATACTTTATATTTTTCTGTACAATATTATTACTGATCTCGGGGATCCTCACCTTCCGGAGCATGCCTATCGAAGCCTTCCCCGACGTCACCAATACCGAGATCAGTATCATCACCCAGTGGCCCGGCCGAAGCGCCGAGGAAGTAGAAAAATTCATCACCATCCCGATCGAGATCGCGATGAATCCTGTGCAGCAGAAGATCTCGCTTCGATCGACCAGTATTTTCGGGCTTTCCTATGTCAAGCTTATTTTCGAGGATGGAGTCGTGGACAAAGACGCCCGGTTACAGGTCAATTCATTGCTGGCCAATGTGGGTCTGCCGGAAAGTATACAGCCTCAGGTACAGCCGCCCACCGGTCCTACAGGAGAAATCTTTCGCTATACTCTCAAGAGCTCCATCCGTGACGATCGCGAGCTAAAAACCATGCAAGACTGGGTCATCGACCGCCAGCTGAGGGCAGTACCAGGAGTCGCCGATATCGTCAGCTTTGGCGGCAGGGTAAAGACCTATGAGATCAAGGTCGACCCGGGCAAACTCACAAATTTGGGAATTACTCCGCTGGACGTCTATTCGGCTATCCAGAAAAGCAATATCAATATCGGCGGAGATTTTATCGTACGAAACAATCAAGCTTATGTAGTGCGAGGGATCGGTTTATTAAACGACATCAACGAAATCCGCAATATCATCGTCACCAATACGAACGATATTCCCGTTTTGGTCAAGGATGTGGCCGACGTGCAAATCTCCAATCAGCCTCGTCTTGGACACGTGGGTCGCGCCGATCACCTGTCCGATAGCGGCGCCGTAGCATCCCCCGGCGCCGCAGTCGAAGACCAGGACGACGTTGTCGAAGCCATTATCATCATGCGTAAGGGTATGAACCCGACGGAGGTGGTACAGGCGGTCAAGAAGAAAATCGAAAAGCTAAACAACCAGGTGCTCCCCAAGGATACGAAGATCATTCCTTTCTATGACCGGGAGAACCTCATCCACTATGCGAGTCATACCGTCCTGCATAACCTCGTCGAGGGAATCCTACTGGTCACCTTGCTGGTATCGCTGTTTATGTTCAACTGGCGGACTACGCTCATCGTCTCCATCATCATACCCCTGGCGCTGCTCTTTGCCTTTATCTGTCTGCATTTGATGGGTATGTCGGCGAATCTGCTTTCGCTTGGCGCCGTCGACTTCGGGATCATCATCGATGGAGCCGTGGTCATGGTGGAGGGGATGTTTGTCATCCTGGACCATCGGGCGAAAGAGGTCGGGATGGAACGATTCAATAAAATGGCCAAGATGGGACTCATCAAGAAACAGGGGGCGCAGCTTGGCAAAGCGATCTTCTTTGCCAAGCTGATCATCATCACGGGACTGCTGCCCATATTTGCCTTTCAGAAGGTCGAAGGGAAGCTCTTCTCTCCCCTTGCGTATACGCTTGGCTTCGCCCTGTTAGGGGCGCTGATCACGACCCTCACTTTGGTGCCCGTCCTGATCAATGCCTTGCTAAGAAAGAATGTCCACGAGAAACACAATCCCATCGTCCATTTCCTGACGGCGATAATGGTGAAAGGCTTTATGTTCCACTGGAAGCACAAGAAAACGACCATTGGGGTCAGCTTTCTGATCATCATCGGCGGCTTCTATGCCTTTACCTTGCTCGGCACAGAATTCCTGCCCGAGCTGGACGAAGGAGCGATCTGGCTGAGAGCGCAGCTGCCCTATAGCGCATCGCTGGACCAGTCCGTCCAGACGGCCCGACAGGTCCGAAAAATCGTGATGGAATTCCCGCAGGTAAAGACCATCGCTTCACAGACCGGACGACCGGACGACGGGACCGACGTCACCGGGTTTTACAACAACGAGTTCGATATCATTTTATATCCCGAAGACGAATGGAAACCCCGCATCACCAAGGAGCAGCTCATCGACCAAATGCACCGGAAACTGGCGGATCTGCCCGGCATAGACCTCAACTTCTCCCAGCCCATCAGTGACAATATCGAAGAAGCCGTATCGGGTGTAAAGGGGTCCATCTGTGTGAAGGTCTTTGGCGATAGTCTGGACTATATGGAAGGGAAGGTGACCGAAGTAAATGACGTGCTCAAGAATGTAAAGGGTATCGAGGACCTCGGCGTCATCAAAAACATCGGTCAGCCGGAGCTGGATATCGATCTGGACCAGCAGCGGATGGCGCTTTATGGCGTAGCTACGGCAGACGCCAATGCCGTTATCCAGCTGGCGATCGGCGGTAAAGCGGCAACGACGCTCTACGAGGGCATCAAACAGTTCGATATCCGTGTCCGCTATCCGGAACAGTTTCGTGCTACGGTAGACGATATCGGCAACCTGCTGGTCCCCTCTCAGAACGGCTCGAAAGTGCCCGTCCGGGAGATCGCTACGATCAAACAAAAGACGGGACCTTGTTTGATCTTTAGGGATGACAATGAGCGATATTCCGCGTTAAAATTCTCGGTCCGCGGCAGGGACATGGGCAGCACCATTGCCGAGGCGCAGGAAAAGGTGGACAAAGCGGTGGGGTTGAAAAAGGGGTACAACATGGTATGGCAGGGAGACTTCGAGAACCAGCAGCGAGCTACCAGGCGGCTCGAACAGGTCGTGCCCATCAGCCTTCTGCTGATCTTTATCCTGCTGTTTGTCATGTTTGGCAATTTGAAGGATGCCGGTCTTGTCTTCCTCAACGTGCCCTTCGCCATTGTAGGTGGGGTGATTGCCCTACACCTGACCGGGACCAACTTCAGCATCTCGGCGGGTATCGGGTTTATCGCCCTGTTCGGTATTTGTATCCAGGACGGCGTGCTGCTGATCACCGTTTTTAAACAAAACCTGGAACACATGCGAGGCGAGGCCAACACCCTATATACCGCCATAAAGCTAGGGGTCAATTCCCGGATCAGACCGGTCATGATGACGGCGCTGATGGCGGCGATCGGTCTGCTGCCGGCAGCCGTCTCTCATGGCATCGGCTCAGAAAGCAGCCGACCCCTGGCACGGGTGGTCATCGGGGGGATCCTGTGTGCGATGATCTTTTCGCTGCTGGTTTTTCCGCTGATCTTCGCATGGGCGTATCGCAACGTGGACAGGAAACACCAGGGGGCAATCGAATAATTGTCTATCTTTCGGCATGCAATTGAAAAAATATTGCCTGTCGCTAGCCCTGCTTTCCCTGTGCCTTTCCGTTTCGGCGCAGAACTTTTTCAAACCCTCGCCAACTTATAATCCCGGCCGTGTCAATGGCACGATCATCGTAGAATCTGCCATCGGCGCGGCCGTTACTTTTGGACTCAATTATCTCTGGTATAAAAAATTCGCCCATAGCAAGTTTCATTACTTCAATGACAACAACGAATGGCTCAATGTCGACAAGGTGGGGCATGCGACAACGGCCTATAATATCGCGGCCATCCAGAGCGACCTTCTATACTGGGGCGGCGTCAAACGAGGAACAGCCGCGATCATCGGTACGGCAACGGCCCTGGGATTTATGAGCATGATCGAGATTCTCGACGGGCATTCGGAGAAATGGGGATTTTCCAAGGGGGATATGCTGGCCAATCTCGCCGGGTGTGTCTTATACGAGGGGCAGCACCTTATGTGGGGTGAGCAACGAATCAGCCTGAAATTCTCCTATCACGGCACCATCTTTCCATCCTATCATCCAGCCGAGCTGGGCAGCAACCTACCCCAGCGGATGCTCAAGGATTATAATGGGCAGAGCTACTGGCTTTCTTTCAATATAGGCTCTTTCTTACCGGCCCGCGCTAATTTTCCCAACTGGCTCAATCTGTCGGTGGGCTATGGAGCGGAAGGAATGATCGGGGCGGTCAAAAACCCAACCGAGATCAAAGGCAAGGCCATCCCTGAATTTCGCCGTTACCGTCAATTTTACCTTTCTTTCGACACCGATCTGTACCGCGTCGACGGGCTCTCACCCCTGGCCGCTACCCTCTTGAAAATCAACCGTACAGTAAAGACGCCGGGACCCGCGTTGGAGTGGAATTCCGAGGAGGGAACCAAATTCCATTTTTTTTACTATTAATTTGTTAATCAACGCTCTGCTTTAACTTCCACTTAACTTTTCATTAACTTGCTGACCATAATTTTACCGGATGAACAAAGTCCTCAAAGGCATCCTGGCCTTTTCGCTTAAAAACAAATATTTCATCTTCTTTGCGACTCTCCTGCTTGTAATTTACGGGATCATCACCTTCAAGAATATGCCTATCGAGGCGTTTCCAGATGTGACCAATACGGAGATTACCATCATCACTCAATGGCCCGGTCGCAGTGCCGAGGAGGTGGAAAAGTTTGTTACGATTCCCATCGAGCTTTCGATGAATCCTGTACAGAAAAAGACCAGCCTTCGCTCGACCAGTATCTTTGGACTTTCGGTCGTGAAATTGATCTTCGAGGACGACGTACAAGATACCTATGCCCGTCAGCAGGTCAACAATCTGCTGGCCAATGCCGATCTTCCGGACAATGTAAACCCCAGCGTTCAGCCGCCTACGGGTCCTACTGGGGAAGTCTTTCGTTATACGCTCGAGAGCAACCTGAGAGAAACCCGTGAGCTCAAGACGCTCCAGGACTGGGTGGTGGATAGGAACCTTCGCAGCGTGCCGGGCGTTGCCGACGTCGTCAGCTTCGGCGGCGAGGTCAAGACCTACGAAATACAGGTCAATCCCCAGATCTTAAATACCCTGGGCATTACACCGCTCGACGTATACAATGCCGTTAGCAAGAGCAATATCAATATCGGCGGCGACATCATCAAGAAAAACTCCCAGGCCTATGTCGTGCGGGGTATCGGTCTGCTGAACGATATCAACGAGATCAAGAATATCATCGTCGAGGACAACAACGGCATTCCAGTTCTCGTCAAGGATGTGGCGGATGTACAGATCTCCAACCTGCCCCGCCTGGGTATGGTCGGACGGACGGATGCTATCGACTCCGCCGGCAAGCCTCGTCAGTATCATAACAATCCCGACGCGGTGGAAGGCATCGTGCTGATGCGGAAAGGGGAAAACCCCGACCGGATCATACAGGGAATCAAGGTCGCCGTGGCCAACCTGAATGAGCGCATCCTGCCCGCCGATACAAAGATCAAGCCCTTCTACAACCGCGAGGACCTGATCAAGTATGCCACGCATACCGTATTGCACAACCTGGTGGAAGGGATCTTGCTGGTTACGCTCATCGTATCGCTGTTCATGTTCAACTGGCGGACGACCCTGATCGTATCCATCATCATTCCCCTGTCTCTGCTCTTTTCCTTTATCTGTCTGAACTATATGCACATGTCGGCCAACCTGCTCTCGCTGGGGGCCATCGACTTCGGGATCATCATCGATGGAGCCGTGGTTATGGTGGAGGGGCTCTTCGTGCTATTGGACAAGAAGGCGCATGAGCTCGGCATGGAACGTTTCAACCGGCTATCGAAGCTGGGCATGATCCGCAAACGCGGAGCAGAGCTGGGCAAGGCCATCTTCTTTACGAAGCTGATCATCATCACCGCCCTGCTGCCTATCTTCTCCTTCCAGAAGGTGGAAGGGAAGCTGTTTTCCCCGCTGGCTTATACCCTGGGCTTTGCGCTGCTGGGTGCGTTGATCTTCACCTTGACGCTGGTTCCGGTGCTCGTCAACGTTCTGCTTCGTAAAAATGTAAAGGAAAAACACAATCCGGTCGTTCACTTTATTACGGGAGTGGTCATGAAGGGCTTCCGGAGTGTCTTCAAGCACAAGAAGACAGCCCTGATCGTATCGGTCATCGCCATCGTGGCCGGCTTATATTCCTTCCGTTTCCTGGGGTCGGAGTTCCTGCCCGAGCTGAATGAAGGCTCAATCTGGGTGAGGGCTACCCTCCCCTATAGCATCTCCCTGGATACGTCGATGTCGAAGGCTCAGCAGATGCGGGCCATCATGATCAAGTTCCCGCAGGTCCGTCGTATCATGTCCCAGACGGGTCGTCCCGATGACGGTACGGACGTGGCGGGTTTCTACAATAACGAGTTCGGTGTACAGCTGTATCCGATGGAGGAATGGAATCCCAGGATCACCAAGGAGGAGCTGATCGATACGATGACGAAGGCCCTGTCCGTCATTCCAGGCGCCGCGCTCAACTTCTCTCAGCCCATCATGGATAACGTGGAAGAAGCCGTATCCGGTGTAAAGGGGTCCATTTGTGTCAAGATCTACGGTGATTCTCTCGACTATATGGAAGAACAGTCGGATAAGGTAGAAAGTGTCCTCAAGAAAATTCAGGGCATCGAAGACCTTGGCGTTATCCGCAATATCGGCCAGCCCGAGCTGGATATCGACCTCAACCAGCAGAAGATGGCTACTTATGGTGTACAAACGGCGGATGCCAATGCGGTGATTGAAATGGCGATCGGCGGTAAAGCTGTTACACAGCTCTATGAAGGCATCCGGAAGTTCGATATCCGTATACGCTTCCCCGAACAATTCCGCGCCACCCAGGACGATATCGGCAACCTCCTGGTGCCGACCCAGACCGGGGCGAAGGTACCCATCCGGGAAATAGCCACGATGACGCAGAAAACAGGGCCCTGTCTGATCTTCCGTGACGACAACCGCCGTTACTCGGCCGTCAAGTTCTCGGTTCGAGGCAGGGATATGGGCAGCACCATTGCCGAAGCTCAGGCCAAGGTGGACGAGGTGGTCAACCTGAAAAAAGGTTATAGCATGGTTTGGCAGGGCGACTTCGAAAACCAGCAGCGCGCGTCCAAACGTCTGACGCAGGTGGTCCCCATCAGCCTGCTGCTGATCTTCCTGCTCCTGTTTGTCATGTTCGGTAACCTGAAAGATGCGGGGCTTGTCTTCCTCAACGTGCCAACCGCCGTCGTGGGGGGTATCCTGGCCCTGCTGATCACGGGCACCAACTTCAGCATCTCGGCCGGTATCGGCTTCATCGCCCTATTCGGGATATGTATCCTGGAAGGGGTGCTGCTGATCACCGCCTTCAAGCACAACCTGGATATGATCAAGCATAGCGAAAGCCCGCTTTATTCCTCGATCAAGCTGGGGGTAAATGAGCTGATCCGTCCCGTTATGATGACGGCCCTGATGGCGACCATTGGTCTGCTCCCCGCGGCCATCTCCACCGGCATCGGCTCGGAGAGCTCGCGGCCGCTGGCCCGGGTGGTGATCGGAGGGTTGATCTGCGCGACGATCTTCTCCCTGCTGATCTTCCCGCTGGTCTTCTTCCTCTCCTACCGGAAGATAGATACGCTGCATCAAAAAGAAGAGAAATAACCCGACAAAGCTTAACTCACTGATAAAATAAACGCGGCTCCGGCCGCGCCCCGGCAAAGAATAATTTTCTTTGCCGGACGTTAATGAAAAACGCGATGGCTATTTTTTGCTTTAGCCGTCGCGTTTTTATTTTACCTAATTTTGATCCATGGATTCAAACCTGCTTTTTATCGCCGTCATCTTCGCCCTGCTGGTTGCCGGCGCCCTCGTCTTCCTTTTCCTGAAACAGCGTAAAGAATTGAAGCTGGCGCAGCAGCAAGGTCCTGCCGAGGCTCCCAATACCGCTGCTACGCGGCAGCTACAGCTTCAGGCCTATGAGCGTTTGATCCTGCTGACGGACAGGATAGCCTTGCCCAACCTTATTCAGCGGGTGAATACGCCCGGCCTCAGCTCCCGTGAGATGCAATCCCTGCTAACGCATAGCATCCGTCAGGAATTCGAGCATAACATCACCCAACAGATCTATGTAAGCGCCGAAGCCTGGGACGCCGTCCGGAACTTCAAGGAACAAAATCTGCTGATCATAAATCAAATAGGATCCTTTCTCCCCGAAGAAGCCTCAGGCGGCGATCTCAACAAACATCTGCTGGACCTGCTCGTGCAGAATCCCCAGGCCTCCCTGCAGAATGTCGTCTCGGACGCGCTTAGCTATGAGGCGAAGAAGCTGATGCAGTAGTCCCCGTCGAGCGGAGCCGCATTTAATAGAGGAATTGCCGGCTCGTATTTATCCCATTCTTTGTCAGACTAAAGATGTAGAGACCACGCGGATAGTGTCCCGCCGGGATGTCCGCTACCTGGTCTCCGGCTGTGGCGCTGATGGATGTGGCGTAGAGCATTTTACCGTCCTGCGACCAGATGCTCAGCCGATAGCTGCCGCTTTCAACCAGGTGTAATAACGCTTTTATATTGTCCCCGGATACAGCCAGGCTGCGTATCGCAAGGGCATGGGCTTGCTGGTTTTCCAGCGCGAGGCTGACGATCGTCGAATGGACGATGACGCCATCGGGCTGCTCGGCTGCGATGCGGTAAAAGATCCGCGCTGCAGACGGCAGGGCTGCATCCGTATAGGATGTTCCGCCGAAACTCTGGGCGATCGTCGTAAAGTGGGTACCGTCGATGCTGCGATCGATCGAAAATCTTGTGCCTTCGGCAAGACCCTGGGACGTCCATTGGAGGTCTACTGAGCTGGGCGCCGCTTTTGCTGTCAGGCTTACCGACTGCTGAGCGAGCAGGGTATTGATCGATTGTCCCTGGATGCTGATATTATCGAAGACGAACCGGCTATTACCGCCGGAATTGATCGTCATATTATATCCATACACACGGAAGGTAACGCCGCTGCTTAACGACTGAAAGGCTGACGGCAGGCTCACCGTATAAGTAGCATAGTTATACGTCATCGATCCGCTCGCCAGATCGGCCGTATAGCCGTCGAGGCTGGAACGAAGGACCCAGTTGTTCGGTCCCGAACCCTGGGGGGAGCCCGTATTGCTTCGACGCATAACCAGGCTGACGTTGTTCAGCACGAGATAATAACCCGATGAAGGGCTAAGGCTAAACTGCAGATAAGCATTCGGGTTGACCGCGCCGGCCGGCCAGCCGTCTTCACCATAAAACTCACCTCCCCCGTTAAAAGCAGGGGTGGGAATGGCGGAACCAAGGGCAGCATTGGCGGCGGAAATATTCGAACCGGCTGTGCCGGACATGGTGCTATTGAAATTCCAGTTGGCGGCGGTCTGCGCTTGTGCAGCGGAAATGCCAAGGGTCAATAGGGCGGATAGAAGAAACTGCGCTTTCATACATACGGATTGATATCCCTGGTATACAATTGGTCTGCCTAATTTTAATTGATTGATATTTAATAGCTTGCGCCAAAATAAGGGTTTTCATCTATTCCCGAAATGGGAAGGTTTTCCGGGATTCGGCAAAATTCTTCTGTGGAAATTTTGCAGGGACACGTCTATATAGAAACCCTGGCCATGCAGTATCGTATTTGGTTTTATCCGTTGATTGCCCTGCTCGTCTTCTTCGGCAGCTGTCAAAAAACAACAGTCAAAAATCAAGTGACGGTATTTCCTAATGTCGATACAGCTTCCGATGAAGGAGAAACTTTTTGTGACCTGGGAGGCTGGGGAATGGAAGTGCCATTCAAAGGAGGGCGTTCTGCCTGGCTTGAATTCCTCAGGCAAAATTGTCGGTATCCCAAGACTGCAATCGACTCGGAACTGCAAGATACGGTCAGGGTCAGATTCACTGTTGAGAAGGATGGTGCAGTCAGTGATGTACAGGCACTAAGCGGCAACGAGATCTTGCAGGAGGAAGCTATACGAGTCATCGGCCTTAGCAGCGGCAAGTGGCAGCCTGAAGAGTGGTTGTGCGGGCCGATCAAATCTTATCACATCCAGCCCTTTATTTTTAGATTGACAGATTAGCTTATGGATTTTTTCCATGGCCGCATCTCCGGAGAAACTTACTATTATGAGCTTCAGAATGCTATTCTACGCCTTCCTGGCGTTGGTATCTTTTGGATTATTGGTTTCCCTCTGCAGCAGCTGCCACAAACAAGCCGCAAGCGTCTTACCCGAAAACGAAGTCGCTACACAGGCGGACTTCAAGGGCGGGGCCTCCGCCTGGTTAAGCTTTCTAAATAAAAATATCCGCTACCCGGATGAAGCGGTCAATGAAGAGATCATGGGGACGGTTCCAGTTAAGTTCGTCATCGAAACGGATGGAAAGGTCACCGATGTGCAGGCGCTGGAGGGCCACGCTCTTTTGCAAAAAGAGGCCATCCGGGCTATCCAGCTGAGCAGCGGACAATGGAAGCCGGGTGAGGTAGATGGGCATCCGGTCAGGTCTTTTAAGACGCAGCCGATTGTCTTTCGATTGGAAGCGCAGTAGCTGCCTACTCCGCGGCGCTTGCCGGCCTGGGCTCCGCAACGGGGAAGGACCGGTCCAGCTCCTGGGAGATGTTGAGCAATAGCTGACTGCTGTTTTGCAGCTTGGCGACCAGCTCTTCCGTTTTTTGATTTTGGGCTTGCAGCTGGTCCTGCAGCTCCCCGATCATCCGGTCTTTTTCTTCCAGCTTTTTGTGTAGCTCTTCCACCCGTTGGTCCAGCAGAATGGGCGCGGACGGGTCGGGGTGTGGAGACAAGGCGGCTGGCTGGGGCAGGACGAGAAGGTCCTGATATTTCTGTTCGGCCTTTCGCAACTGGTCTTTCAATTCGAAGATCTTCGCGTCGGCGAGATCCCGGTATTGCTCGTACTTCTCTTTCATCCAGAGAATTCCCTGGTAGAGATGGTCTTTTTCTTCCGGCTCGGGCATGGGCCCGGTGTCCGCAGGAGCCTCTTCGTTGGGTGCTTGGGAGGCGGGGGCCGGGGAGGCTTCTCCCTCAGCCATCACCGGTCGCCCGTTCATCGCGGCAATCAACACTTCGGAAGGAGCGGAAGGGTCCAGCCCTTCCATCGATAGTGCTAAAACATCCTGCTCTTTCCGCTTATTGCGGTAGTGCAGCCAGGTGGTAATTAGCATGGCCAGGACGAGAATCGGTACCGAAATCCATAGAAGAATACGCAGGAATTGCCCGAATTCATACAGGTTGACGAGGAGTAAAAGCATGAGAGAGAGATTTAGGTAAAATTGCTCTCAATATTGAAAGACAGGCAATTATGATTAGAAAAAGTGATTTTGTGCCATTCTACGGCGCGGGGTGGGTGGATGAAAAAAAGCAATATTCACGCCAAAAAAGCAATTATTGACCGATGCCCGAAAGAGCCGCTTGCCGCCCACATAAATCCGCTAATTCGCGAGGGATTTTAGCACAAATTTGGTGCTCCATCTCTTACTAAACTATTTTAATCATGAATGCCAGTAAACATTTGATCGCTTGCGCCGCCCTCTTGATTGCGCTCTTTTCCGCTACTTCTACCTTCGCCCAGGGGGGAGGAGGTCGTATGATGGATACCGCCGCTGCGCGCCAACGCGTAGAAGCCCGTGTTCAGAAAGCAAAGGATGACCTGAAGCTGACTCAGGTACAGGCCGATTCTTTAAAGGCTATCCAAATGGACCAGTCTGCTAAGATGCGCGACATCTTTATGGACCAATCCGCCAGCATGGAAGACCGCAGAGCCAAGATGCAGCCGCTCCGCGAAGCAGCCAACAAGAGGATTGAAGCCGTTCTCGGAGCCGATCTTTACAAGAAATACCAGGATTGGGAAGCAGCCAATCGCCCTCAGCGAGGCGGTGGCGGTAACTAAACCGAAAAAATAACCCGACCAATAAAAAAGGAGGCTCAACGGCCTCCTTTTTCTATTATGATTTCTTTTGTTCTTTCGCCCAGTTGTCCCGCAAAGTAGTCGTGCGGTTGAAGATCAGCTTTTCTTCCGAAGAGTCTTTATCGAGATAGAAATAGCCCTTCCGCAGGAACTGATAGTGATCGGCAAACTTAGCCTCCTTCAGAGAAGGTTCGGCATAGGCGGCCGGCAATACCTGCAGGGAATCCGGGTTTATATACTCCTTAAAATCTCCTTCCTCATTGGCGGGGTCTTCGACCCTGAACAGCCGGTCATAGAGCCTTACCTCGGTCGTGATCGCGTGCGGGATGCTGACCCAGTGGATCGTCGCCTGCACTTTCATGTTGGACTGCGCTTCGCCGCTTTTGGTCTCGGGAATATAGGAGCAGCGCAGCTCCGTTATCTTCCCCGTCTCATCCTTGACGACCTCGTCACACTGGATGATATAGGCGCTCTTGAGCCGGACCTTTTGACCCGGAGACAGACGGAAGAACTTCTTGGGCGGATTTTCCATAAAGTCTTCCTGCTCGATATAAAGCTCGCGGCTGAACGGCATCTTACGATGCGTCGTTTCGGGATCCTCGGGATTGTCTTCGCTGCTTAGCCATTCTTCTTCCTGCTCGAAATTGGTGATGACCACTTTCAGCGGGTCGAAGACGACCATTCTTCGATTCGCGATCTTGTTGAGGTGGTCGCGGACGCAGAATTCCAGCAAGGATACGTCGATCAGGTTATCCCGCTTCTGTACGCCGATTTTCTCGGCAAAGAGCCGGATGCTCTCCGGCGTATAGCCCCGGCGGCGCAGGCCCGAGATCGTCGGCATGCGAGGGTCGTCCCAGCCGGTGACGTGCCCGTCGTTGACCAGCTGCAGCAGCTTGCGCTTGCTCATCACGGTATAGGTCATGTTCAGGCGGGCAAACTCGTACTGGTGCGAAGGGAATATTTCGAGCTTGTCGATAAACCATTCGTAGAGCGGACGGTGCGGTACGAATTCAAGCGTACAGACCGAGTGCGTGATGTTCTCGATGGAGTCGCTCTGGCCGTGCGCAAAATCATACATGGGATAAATGCACCAGCTATCACCCGTGCGGTGGTGATGGGCATGCTTGATCCGGTACATGATGGGGTCGCGCAGGAGCATATTGGGCGAGGTCATATCGATCTTCGCACGCAGCACCTTCTCGCCATCTTTGTACTTGCCGGCGCGCATGTCCCGGAACAGCTGCAGGCTCTCTTCGACGCTGCGGCTGCGGTAGGGACTATCCAGTCCCGGTGTAGTGGGCGTTCCCTTCAATTGTGCTATTTGCTCCGAAGTGCTGTCGTCCACATAGGCCAGGCCCTTGCGGATCAGTTCTTCGGCATAGAGGTATAATTGTTCGAAATAGTCGGACGCATAGAGCTCGTTCGCCCACTCGAATCCGAGCCAGCGGATATCGGCTTTGATGCTGTCTACATATTCGGTGTCCTCGGTGACGGGATTGGTATCGTCGAAACGGAGATTGGTCTTGCCGCCGTATTTCTGGGCCAGACCAAAATTGAGGATGATGGACTTGGAGTGGCCGATATGGAGATATCCATTCGGTTCCGGGGGGAAACGGGTAAGGATGCTCTTGTAGCGGCCTGCCGACAGATCTTCTTCGACGATCTCTTCCAGGAAATTCAGGGACTTTTCCTCTTCTTTTTTAATCTCGTTCATATTAGTTTGCCCAGTTGTAGCGCTATGGCGCCCGCGGGGCATCAAATTTACAATTTCCGGCGGAGGTAGCCAAAGGTTCAGCCCCTTTTGCCAAAGAGCAAGCTGCCCACCCGGACCATTGTACTGCCTTCATTGACAGCAAGTTGGTAGTCTCCGCTCATACCCATGGAAAGGAAATCGCCCGGAGTAAAATGTTGGTCGAAAAGCGCCTTGAGCTGGGCGAACTCGCTCTTCACTACCGCCTGGTCATCGGAAAAGGAAGCCATTCCCATCAGTCCGCGGACCCGGACATTGGACCAGTCCGAAGGGGTCGATCGAAATTCCAGGAGAAGCTGGGAAAGCTCGTCCGCATCGAGTCCGAATTTAGTCTCTTCCTGCGCGATATGAACCTGGAGCAGGACGTCGATCACTCGTCCGACTTTAGCAGCTTGTTTAGCGATTTCTTTTAGCAGCTTCAGGCTGTCCACTCCCTGGATGAGGTGGACAAAGGAAATGATGTACTTTACTTTATTGGATTGTAGATGACCGATAAAATGCCAGCGGATATCAGCGGGCAGCAAAGGCTGCTTATCAACAAGCTCCTGCACATAGTTTTCTCCAAAATCCCTTTGTCCTTCCTGATAAAGTGCTAAAATATCTTCAACCGTTTTAGTCTTTGAAACAGCCACCAATACAGCCTTTCCATCGAGCTCGCTCTTTATCTGATAATAAGCCTCCTTGTTTATGGGCATATTAAAAAGGTTTAACGCGAAGATACCTATACAGACGGTAATGCAGATCATACTTTCGAGAACAAATTGGACTAATTTTGCGCCGACTTTACAACTCACAGCAGAAAACACATGACTTCAACAACCAGAAGTTTCGGGACCGTTATCCGAAATATTGTCGTACTCTTTTTTCTTCCTTTGTTCGGCATAGCGCAAACTAAACCTGCGCTCACGGGAAAGATCATCGACGGACAGACCAAACAGCCTATTCATGCCGCTACGATCAGCTTATTGCATAAAGATTCTTCGACCGCTGCACAGGTAATCAGCCGGCCCGACGGAACGTTTACGCTCAACGGTCTGTCGGAAACCGCTTTCCTGCTCCGGGTCAGCGTTGTCGGTTATCAACCTTTCGTTCAGCCGGTTCCCGCCGGCCGCCGCAATGCCGGTGTCCCCGTAGATATGGGCGCAATCCGGCTCACTCCCCTACCCGCTCAAATGCAAACCGTAACGGTGGTGGGCTCGAGGGCTGCGATGCGAAGCGAGATCGACAAACGGGTATTCAACGTAACGGGAAGCCTTGCGAGCAAGGGGGGAACCGCCAGCGATGCTCTTCGCCAGGTTCCGACGCTGAGTGTCGATGCCGCCGGAAATGTAAGTCTGCGAAATGGGTCGCCCGTCATTCTCATCGATGGCAAGCGTACCCAGCTGACCCTCGACCAGATTCCTTCGGACCAGATCCAAAGCATCGAAGTCATGCCCAATCCTTCTGCTAAATACGATGCACAGGGCAATCACGGGATCGTAAATATCATCCTGAAGAAGAACAGGCAGCCGGGTTTCAACGGCTCCGTTACCGGTGTGTGGAGCACGCTGCATGAAACCTATGAGTTCCTGAACCTCAATGCTTATAAAAAGAAATGGAATTTCACTTTCAATTACATGGGGCATAGCCACCGCTCGGTTCAGAATACCACTACGACCTTACAAAGCCTGAGCGCGAATACCACGACTATCCAGCGCGGCAATTCCGTTACGACGGGGCCATTCAATATGTTCAAGACCGGAGCCGATTATTTCATGGACGCGCACAACTCTTTCAGCCTTTCCGGCAATATAGGCTTCGGAAGTCATCCCACCAGCGGGACGCAAACGACCGAATATCTGACGGCGGGTATTCCTATCGACTCGACCGGCCGTAGGTCTTCCTACGACAGGGATCACTTCGTCTTTACCCACGTCAACTTCGACTATTCGCATTCCTTTGCAAAGAGCGGCGAGAAGCTTACGACCAGCGCAGCTTTGGAAACCTATCATGGAACCGACGCGGGCCGCTACGAGATGCAATACCTGGACAAGGGGTCCAATGTGATCGGCGCGGCGCGTCTCCAGCAGTTCAACGGACTGGGCGATGCGCATAACCTTACGCTGCAAACCGATTACACCGACCCGCTGCGTGACGGCAACGCGCGGTTCGAAACGGGCATAAAGACAATCCTGCACGGCAATCACAGCTATAACAACTTCAACAACATCCTCTCGCAAGGCCCGGTTGTCGACTCTGCCGCGAGCTACAACTACCGGTACAACGACAACACTTATGCGGCCTACGCCAGCTATAGCGACCAATATGGGAAATTCAGCTATATGGCCGGTCTGCGCCTGGAGAAATACGACTATACCGGGCATCTGCTCGACGCGAACAGCAGCTTTGGCTTTCACCAGACGGGCCTGTATCCCAGCGTATACCTGACGGAGCGGCTGGACCAGGACAACGACGTACACCTCAATTATTCGCGTCGTGTCAATCGCCCGCAGTGGTGGCAGATTACTCCGGAGACGAACTATTCCAATCCGCAGAACCCGCAGGTGGGCAATCCGCATATCCGCCCGGAGAACACCAACCTGTTCGAGCTGGCTTATAACTCCAAGCTTGGCGCCGTCGGGATCAACAGCACGCTCTATTGGAAGAATACGCTCAACCCGATGATGTCCTATAACATCCCCCTGTCGAAAGATACTTTACTGAGCACATTTGAAAACGGGAACAGCATCAATACGTATGGGGCCGAGCTCATTGTCAAGCTGCCGGTTACCGGCTGGTGGAATGCAACCACTAACTTCAATCTTTTTGCGACGGATATCAATGCGGACAATTTGTCCCAGGGCCTTTCCAATTCGGGAGTCAGCTGGTTCGCCAAGCTCAATTCCGATATGAAGGTTTTCAAGGCCTATACCTTCCAGGTAACGGGGAATTACAATGCAGCGAACGTGGTTGCGCAGGGTAAGGTCCTGGCATCCGGGGGAATGGACATTGCCATCAAAAGGGATTTCTTAAAGGACAATGCGGCCACCCTGGTGGTTAGTCTTTCGGACGTATTCAACACCCAGCAGACCCGGGTAGATACTTATTCGCAGGGACAGTTCTTCCAGGAGTCTATCGGAAAGCCCGAGACCCGTGTATTGAAGATCAATTTTACCTATAGTTTCGGAAGGGAGCTCAATGGCCAGCGCCACAAGGCTACTTCAGGATCGAACGGCTGATCACTATGCGCTGCACCTCGCTGGTGCCCTCATAGATCTGCGTGATCTTGGCGTCCCGCATCAGCCTTTCAACGTGGTATTCCTTTACAAAGCCATATCCTCCGTGAATCTGTACGGCTTCGGTGGCGGTCCACATGGCGGTTTCGGAAGCAAAGACCTTCGCCATGGAGCTGCTCAGCGCGTAGTCCTTATGCTGGTCCTTTTCCCAGGCAGCCCGCATACAGAGCAGGCGGGCCGCTTCGATACGGGTAGCCATATCCGCCAGCTTGAACTGAATGGCCTGGTGATGCATGATTTCTTTACCGAATGCTTTCCGCTCTTTTGAATAGCCGAGCGCCAGCTCGTAGGCGCCGCTGGCGATTCCCAGCGCCTGGGAGGCGATACCGATGCGGCCGCCGGCCAGGACCTTCATGGCGAATTTAAAGCCAAAGCCATCTTCACCGATACGGTTTTCCTTCGGCACTTTTACATCGTTGAAGAGGATGCTATGCGTATCACTGCCCCGGATGCCCAGCTTGTTTTCCTTTGCGCCGACGACCACGCCGGGGGAGTTTTTTTCTACGATAAAGACATTGATACCATGGTGTCCCTTGGCAGGGTCCGTCTGAGCGATGACAAGGTACACCGAAGCAGAGTTGCCATTGGTGATCCAGTTTTTGATGCCATTAAGCAGGTAGTAGTCGCCCTTGTCTTCGGCCGTCGTCCGTTGGGAGGTGGCGTCGCTGCCGGCTTCGGGCTCGCTCAATAAAAATGCGCCGATATAAAGCTCTCCGTCCTTACGTCCCTGCGCAAGCGGGGTGAGGTATTTCTGTTTCTGCGCTTCGTTGCCATAGTAGTCCAGCCCCCAGCAAACCAGGCTGTTATTGACGCTCATACAAACGCTCACGCTGGCGTCGATCTTGCTGATTTCCTCCATCGCCAGCACGTAGCTGACCGTGTCCATCCCGGAGCCGCCATAAGCGGGGTCCACCATCATGCCCATAAAGCCAAGCTCGGCCAGCTTGAGAACCTGTTCCTTTGGAAAACGCTGGTGCTCGTCCCTGTCTATCACGTCCGGCAAACATTCGTTGCGGGCGAAGTCACGGGCGGCTTTCTGAATCATCAAGTGTTCTTCCGATAACTGAAACTGCATATGGGCAACTTTTTTTCGTTGCCCAAAAATAATAGAAAGTTTGGAAAAAACTAACAAATGTTAGTTTAGTTCAGGATCTCGCTCTTTTTGTGGAGTAATCCGATCACGGTCTTGAAGATGACAATAAACAGACCGGCTTCTTCTTCGGTAAAATTGCTGCCTGCACCATCGTCTCCTCCATCACTGTAGATCGTCGCAGCGGCAAACTGCAGCAGGTCGGGCTGGCAGAAGGCATCCATGATAGCCATTGCGTCGGCTTCGTCGAAGCCGTCGTTAAAGACCTCTTCCATCTCATCGAATTCCTCGTTGAAGGCCTTTTCAAATTCGGGTTCCGTTACGGCTGGAATGCCTGGACTTATTTCACGAAAACTGAGTAATATAATGGTTAACACATAGGCGACGTCTTCCCTGGCATCGGGTTCTTTCAGCTCGCGGCTTTCGCCCAACACATAACCCACCACAGCCGGCTGCTCTTTGGCAAAGGCATCCCAGACTTTGCTGATCTGGTCCTCGTCCATGCGCTGGATTCGGTCATTTATAAGGTCTATCACCTGATCGGTAATTGGTAGCATCCGGAATTTTCTTTCAAACCTACGTTATTTGTATTGCGATAAAAAAATTACTTTCGACGCGGGATTTGGGTTCGGCCCAATCAAACCAATCCCAGTTCAATATCAGTTTATGTCAAGGAATTACTCCCAAAAGGCAAAAATCGCCATTTCCGTATCCTCCGAGGTAGGCCGTCTCCGGCGAGTCTTGGTTCATAGTCCAGACAGCGGTCTCGGCAAGGTGGTGCCCTCTAAAGCACAGGACTGGCTGTTCGAAGACATCGTTCACCTGGATACTATACGGCGAAAGGAATACGACTTCTATACCAAGATCCTCCTATACTTTCTCGACCCTGAAAAGATCCGCGGCCGTCTGGGAGAGATCGACGACGAGAAGAACCGGCGGGCTTTCTATAAGCCAGGAGACGAACGCTTCTTCCGATCCGACAAGGTCGTCGAACTGCAGTGGCTGCTCAGTGATATCCTCACCGACCAATCCATAAAAATGAAGCTGGTGGCCTCAGTCTGTGCCATCGAAGCCTGTTCATACGATACCCAGGAGCAGCTGCAGGACCTGGATCCGGTCCAGCTGGCAAAGACCTTTATCAGCGGTTCGCTGACGGATGACCAAATGCTGTTCGCCCCGATTCCGAATTTCATTTTTACCCGTGATATCGGCATCGTCATCAACAGCTATGTGTTGTTGAACAAACCAGCCAAGAAGGCCCGTACCCGGGAAGCGCTGCTGGCCAAATACATCTTCTTCAACCATCCCCTTTTCGAAGAATACCAGGACAAAGTCATCGAGCTGTCGGACACACACCATCATTTCCTGCTGCCACGTGAAGGCGATGACCGCAAGGTGACGCTGGAAGGCGGTGACGTCATGGTCGTGAGCAAAGACCATTTATTGATCGGCATCAGCGAGCGAACATCCACGGAAGCCGCTCACCAGGCCATCCGGGTTCTTTTCGAAAAAAACGTCGTCAAGAAAATCACGATCATCCGCATTCCCAAGAAACGGGACTATATGCATATCGATACCATCTTTACACAGGTGAGGAGAAATGTCTGGATCCTGCTGGGTACTTTTTCCAGAAAGGCGATGAAGCACGAGGATGAAGACGAGGTCCAGCGGATCCTGGAAAATAGCAAAAAAGAGGACAAGCTCAAGATCATCCAGTTCCGTAAAAAGGACCCGGGCAGTCCCGAATATTTCGACAACCTCGAAGACCTGCTGACCGATATCAGCAAGAACGACCTGGAGTGTACCGAAAAGGTGCGATTTATCTACTCCGGCAATAACGAATTTCCGTTCGACGCACGTGAGCAATGGACCGACTCCTGTAATCTGCTGGCGCTAAAGGAAGGGGTCGTCCTCAGCTACGATCGCAACGATAAGACGGTAGAGGCCTTTAAAGAAAATGGCTTCTCGGTGGTTCATGCCGAAGCGTTAATTAAAGATATGGAGAGCGGAAAGGCCGAGCCTGAGCAAATTGAAAACACGTTGATTTTAATGCCATCGGCCGAGCTTTCCCGCGCGCGGGGAGGGTTTCACTGTATGAGCATGCCGCTTCACCGGGATGACCTTTGAGACGGCTCCCGCCCGCGGGGCGGAGCGAAAAAATAATTTATGCAAACTACCTCTCACCTCTTAATGATAAGACCGGTCAATTTCAGCTTCAACGCTGAAACCGCCGTCAACAATGCTTTTCAATCTGCGGCTACCGAAGACGCTCAGCAGCGGGCGCTGCAGGAGTTCGAAGGATTTGTTGCGATTCTGAAAGAAAACGGTGTAGACGTCACCGTTATCGATGACACGCCCGACCCATATACTCCCGATTCCATATTTCCCAACAACTGGATCTCCTTTCACGAAGGCGGGACCATCTGTCTCTACCCGATGTATGCGGCCAATCGTCGAAAGGAACGGAAGCCGGGTGTGCTCGATCAGCTTTCACGCAAATTCCGCATACAGAATACCCTGGACTTCAGCGGCTATGAAGCTCAGGGGCTTTTCCTCGAAGGCACGGGCAGCATGGTGTTGGACCGTGACCAGCGGATCGCCTATGCCTGTCTCTCCCCCAGGACCGACAAACAGGTACTGCTCGACTTCTGTGAAAAGATGGGCTATCGCCCCGAACTCTTTACGGCTGTGGACGGCAAAGGGCAGGCGATTTATCACACCAACGTGGTGATGTGCGTCGCGGATAGATATGTCGTCGTGTGTCTGGACTCGGTACCCGACCCGGTCGAACATGAAAGCCTGATGCGCACCATTCGAAACAGCGGCAAGGAAATCGTCCCCATTACCCTTTCACAGATGAACCAGTTTGCCGGTAATATGCTACAGGTGCAAAGCGGAAAGGGAGAAAAATTGCTGGTAATGTCTTCACAGGCGTATCATTCCCTAAATCCGGAACAGGTGGTCCGGCTCACGGGTTACAACCGCATCCTGCACGCTCAACTGACGACGATCGAGACCAATGGCGGAGGCAGCGCGAGGTGTATGCTGGCCGAAATCCATTTAGAACAGCGTTAGCCGAAACAGCAAAAGCGTAATTTGCTTCGAAGCAGGGAAAAATATATATTCGATAGATAAATCACCTTTTGTAAAACGGATATATGGCGACTAATAAATTCGATGCAATCGTCATCGGTTCTGGTATCAGCGGAGGGTGGGCCGCTAAAGAACTTTGTGAAAAAGGGCTTAAAGTATTGTTACTCGAACGCGGCGGGCCCCACGAACATATCAAAGACTATAATACAGCCACGAAAGAGCCCTGGGAGTTTGAACATCGTGGAAAAACCACGATGGAACAAAAACAGAAATACGAGGTTATTCATCGTACCGGTTTCGTAGGTGAATCTTCTATCGATGCATGGGCAAATGAAAAAGACTGTCCCTATACGGAGATCAAACCCTTTACCTGGTTACGAAGCTATCGCATGGGTGGGCGATCCCTTTTATGGGGCAGGCAAAGCTACCGTTGGAGCCAGATGGACTTTGAAGCAAATGAAAAAGACGGTGTAGCAGTACCCTGGCCTATTGGCTATTCCGATCTGGCGCCCTGGTATGACTATGTAGAAAAATTCGCAGGCATCAGTGGTTCGAAAGAGGGGCTGTCTCAGCTACCCGATGGACAATTTCAGCCTCCCATGGAACTGAATTGCGTGGAGAAAGACGTAGCCGCAAGGATAAAGAAATTATATGGCGGCAAGCGCCATTTAATGATCGGAAGAGTGGCTAACCTCACGGCGCCGCTTCCCGGAAGAACACAATGCCAATATAGAAACCGATGCATTGAAGGCTGTCCTTTCGGAGGCTACTTCAGTACACAATCATCTACACTTCCGGCAGCACTGAAAACGGGGAACCTCACAGTAAGGCCGTTTTCAATCGTCACAAAGATCCTTTACAATAAAGAAACCCGGAAAGCCAAAGGTGTCGAGGTGCTGGATGCTGAAAATAATAAGACCTATGAATTTGAAAGCCGGGTTGTCTTCTTATGCGCTTCTACATTAAATTCTGCCTGGGTGCTTTTCAATTCTGCGACCGATATCTGGCCAGGAGGGCTTGGCAGCAGTAGTAATGAGTTGGGGCACAATATCATGGATCATCACTATAACCTCGGCGCCCGGGGAACGGCGGAAGGGTTCGAAGACAAATATGTATATGGAAGAAGGGCCAATGGATTTTATATACCCCGGTTTGTAAATCTTGACGGTGACAAAAGAGATTACCTGCGCGGTTTTGGATACCAGGGCGCCGCCAGCAGAACAGGATGGCAGCGGGAGATAGCGGAATTATCGGTAGGCGCCGCTTTTAAAGATGCTTTATGCGAGCCTGGCGATTGGACTATTGGCGCCACAGCTTTTGGCGAGATATTGCCCTATCATGAAAACAAGATTACGCTGGATCAGAATAGGAAAGACAAATGGGGACTGCCGGTATTAGCCATGGACGCCGAATTAAAGGAAAATGAATTGAAAATGCGCAAGGACATGGTTACTGAAATAAAAGCCATGCTTGAAGCCGCAGGCGTAAAAGATATAAGCACCTGGGACAAAGGGCATGCCATAGGGCATGGCATTCATGAAATGGGCACGGCAAGAATGGGAAAGGACCCGAAGACATCGGTACTGAACAAGTGGAACCAGGTATGGGACTGCAGGAATGTCTTTGTTACCGATGGCGCCAGCATGACATCTTCTGCCTGTCAGAATCCTTCCCTTACCTACATGGCGCTTACGGCCCGTGCAGCAGATTACGCTGTAAGTGAACTAAAGAAGCAGAATTTATGACTCCTATATATTGCTTAGAACAACGTTAATGGCGGTGGCTCGGGGCTGAGCAATTTTGGCGGCTTTAGATGGGTGCCGCAGACCTCGTTGAATTTCTCCACGGCGCGCAACGCCAGATCGGGCGCATAAAACTCGTCAGGGCTATGAACGATAAAATAGATCTCCCGCATCCCCTTCTCCATCCAGGTTTTCAAACGGTATGCCCAGTCCTCGATACGGGGGAAATCTTTAGGATGACCGTTATTGGCGACCCAACGGATAAAAACCACAGGAGCCGTCAGCCGCATATGTAGCACGTCTCTCCTACCGGCCGTGTCGGTGATGACCGTACCAATCTCCTTTTCCACGAGCAGGGCATAGAGTTCGTTAAAATCCTTCCGCAGGAACCAGTCTTTGTGCCTTAATTCCAAACAGAGCTGGAAATCCCGGGGCAGAGCACGCAGATAGGCGCACAATACAGGTAGCAGATCGGGACTAAAACTCTCGGATAGCTGGAGGAAAGAGGTGCCCAGCCGGTCCCCAAAGGCGGTGAGGTGATCGATAAACAATGCGGTTTCCTGCCCGGCGTTCCGCAGCTGTTGCTTATGGCTAATCGACTCCGACATCTTGGGGCAAAACCGAAACCCCTCGCCGGCAAGCGCCGCCCATCGCTCGATGACCGGTTTGGGCTGAAGGCTGTAAAAGAGGGTATTCAGCTCGATACAATTGAATTGTTTGACGTATTGCGACAGGAAATCCTTGGGTTTTGTACCCTTGGGATATACCTTGCCGACCCAGTCGGCTCGACCCCATTGCGTGCAGCCCACGTAGAGCTGTGGGGCGTGCGGCGGCGGCGCGAGCTGCTGACTTGCGGGAGCCAGGGCCAGCCGCCGCCACAATTCTTCATTCATCGGGTCATCAGGCGGCAACGAAAAATCGATATCTTCTATATGTGCTGTCTTACCAAATTCCATAACAAAAAAAGTTTAGCAGCCCCATCAACATGAATAAAACAATATGCTTCTGCAATTTGCGCATTGTTTCAAACCAAATCCTTACTTTTGGGACTTCGATTTGCCAGCGGCTTCAAACGCCGACGGGTTAAGGTAAAAAATTTTCAATAAATCGGCCAAAGCTTTTATAAACTTCAAATCTTAAGAACAGAACCCCAGATGGAAAACAAAGTCACTAAAATTGGCGTACTCACTTCCGGCGGCGATGCCCCGGGGATGAATGCGGCCATTCGTGCAGTAGTCCGTACCGGTATTTATAATGGAATGGAGGTATTCGGCATCATGCGCGGTTATAGTGGAATGATCGAGAACGATATTGTCCCCATGCACTCCCGGAGTGTAGCAAATATTATTCAGCGCGGCGGCACCATCCTCAAGACCGCCCGTTGCAAGGAATTTTTTGAGCACGAGGGCCGTAAAAAGGCCTATAACAACCTGAAGAAGCTGGGTATCAATGGGCTAGTCATCATCGGAGGAGACGGTTCCTTCCGTGGTGCGCACAAGCTCAGTGAAGAATTCGACATTCCCTGTATCGGTCTGCCAGGCACTATCGATAAGGATATCGCCGGCACCGATTTTACCATCGGCTTCGATACGGCCGTCAATACAGCCGTCGAAGCCATCGACAAGATCAGGGATACCGCCGACGCCCATGACCGCCTCTTTATCATCGAGGTGATGGGCCGCGATGCGGGCTATATCGCACTCCACAGCGGCATCGCCACCGGCGCCGAGAACATCCTGATCCCCGAGCGGAAGACGGATATCGAGGAGCTGGTCAACGGGCTGCTGGAAAAAGAAAGACGGAAGAAGCTCGTCAATATCATCGTCGTAGCCGAAGGAGACCGGGGCGCAGAAGACGTAGCCCAGGTCATCAAGGAAAGAGTACCCGCAGCCGACACAAGGGTCTGCGTACTGGGTCACATCCAGCGCGGCGGCGCTCCCAGCTGTATGGACAGGCTCATCGCCAGCCGTATGGGTTATTCGGCGGTGGAAAGCCTCATCGAGGGACGTCACAATGTGATGATCGGCATCGTGAACAATAAGATGCACTACACTCCTCTCGAAAAAGCCGTAAAGGCCAAACAAAAGATCAGCGAAGACTGGCTTAAAATCGTAAAAATATTAGCATCCTAAGGCCCTCATAGGGCCTTTCACTTAAAAAACCACCGGCAATGTCAAAGAACGTATCGAAATACCTGTATCAGAACATGGACAAGGAAGCAGGTATCCAGCACACATTTCACAAGACAAAGATCGTTGCAACCGTAGGGCCTGCCTGCGAGACTTATGATAAGCTGCTCGAGCTGGTAAAGGCCGGGGTCAACGTCTTCCGTCTCAACTTCTCCCACGGAGCTCACGAAGACAAAGCCAAGATCATCACGCATATCCGTAACATCAATAAGACCGAACCTTATAATATTTCCATCCTCGGCGACCTCCAGGGCCCCAAGCTCCGCGTCGGTGAGATCAAGGACGGCGCCCTGGTCATCGAACCGGGTGATATCCTCACCTTCCAGTCTCGCCAGAAAGTGGTGGGCACGAAGGAAAGCATCTATATCTCCTACCCCGATCTCCACAGAGACGTCAAGCCGGGCGAAAAGATCCTGATCGACGACGGAAAGCTGGAAGTAATCGTCAATGAAATCACCAAGGACGGCGACGTAAAAGTAACGGTAACCTATGGCGGCAAGCTGCTGCCCAAGAAAGGGGTTAACCTGCCGGATACCGCTATCTCCCTGCCCGCGATGACGCCGAAGGATATCGAGGATCTGGACTTTATCATCGCGCAGAAACTGGATTGGGTCGCCTTGTCCTTTGTCCGCGGGGCCGAAGACATGGTCGACCTCCGCAGAAGGGTCGACGAGCAAAAGAGTTCCATCAAGATCATGGCGAAGATCGAAATGCCTTCCGCTATGACGGACCTTCGCAATATCATCAATAAATCGGACGGCGTCATGGTGGCCCGCGGCGACCTGGGTGTCGAGCTGCCCGTCGAAAAGGTACCGATGGCACAGCGGGATATCATCCGCAAGTGCATCCACCGCGCCAAGCCGGTGATCGTCGCAACGCAGATGATGGAGAGCATGATGGACCGTGTGAAACCCAACCGGAGTGAAATCACCGACGTAGCCAATGCTGTACTGGAAGGCACCGACGCCGTGATGCTCAGCGGCGAGACGGCGATGGGACAGCATCCCGTGCTGGTCGTAGAAACGATGCGCAAGATCATCCTCGAAGTAGAAAGAACCGAATACCCTTATAACCGCGAAGACGACCTGGTTCCACAGCCGCATTCCCCATCCTTCCTCAGTGACGCCATCATCTATAATGCCTGTAAGCTCGCCAAGGATACCAATGCAGATGCACTGGTGGGTATGACCCAAAGCGGATATACCGCCTTTGTGCTGTCCAGCTACCGGCCCAAGTCTCCGCTGTATATCTTCTCCAAACAGCAAAGCCTGATCAACCAGCTAAGCCTGAGCTGGGGTGTAAGGGCCTTCCATTATGCGGAAGAAGAAAGCGTGGATGATATCCTGCACGATCAGCACGTGATCCTGAAGGAACGCGGATTTGTAAAGGAAGGAGACGTTGTTGTAAATACAGGCAGCCTGCCCATCGAAGAGCATCTGCCCACCAATATTTTAAAGATTACGAAGCTCAAGTAGCTGAAATAAAAGAGGCTAAGGCCTCTTTTATTTTTTTTATTTCTTCCTCGCCTGCCATGACTACGGACTGCTCTTCTTTCATGGCCAGGTTTACGTATTCCATGGCGCTCGCCAGCTTTAAGCGGGCCGAAGTATGAAACTCGGCGGCGCCCGTCTTCTCCGCGATCTCTATGATATTGGCGGATCGTACGCCGGAGCCCGGCATGATGACGATGCGGTCGTCGGCTTCCCTTACCAGCTGGTCGATCAGCTCCGCGCCTTCCAGGGCGGTGGGTCGTTGACCCGAGGTCAGGATGCGTTCGCAGCCGATATTGATGATGTCTTCCAGCGCCTCGAAGGGATTAGCTGCCCAGTCGAAGGCCCGGTGAAAAGTGACGCCCAGGGGATAAGCCGCTTCGACGAGCCGGGAGCAGCGCTGCTTGTCGATCGAACCATCGGAGAGCAGCATGCCGATGACCACTCCGTTACAGCCCACCTGTTTGCAATAGTCGATGTCCCGAAGCATAATGCGGTATTCTTCTTCCGTATACAGGAAATCTCCACCCCTTGGGCGGATGATCGGATAGAGCTGTATTCGTAAGCTCTCGCGGGCGGTCCGGATCAGACCGGCCGAAGGTGTTGTCCCCCCCTCTTCGGGGCTAGCGCATAACTCTATCCGGTCGGCGCCGGATTGCTGGGCAATAAGGGCCGAAGCCAGATTGAACGAACATATTTCCAGTTTGTACTCCATAAGATTAGAAATAACTCTTTACTTCAACCATCCGCTCCTCATTATTGTTCTTGATCGCGTAAGTAAAACCTTTTTGAATGGCGTAAGAACCCGCCTCCCCTTTCTTGTTCAGGGCGATAAAGGCGACCTGGATATCCTTTACCTTTTCTTTCTTGATGCGGACGATGCGCTCGACCGCCGCTTTGCAGGCCGCTTCGGGCGACATGCCCTGGCGCATGTATTCCACCACCGTATGCGAGCCGCAGATCCGGATGACGTCCTCACCCTGTCCCGTGGCCGTAACGGCGCCGATCTCGTTGTCGACGAACAGACCCGCGCCGATGATGGGGGAATCACCCAGCCGGCCCCGCATCTTGAAGCCCATGCCGCTCGTCGTACAGCTGCCGCTCAGATTGCCGGCGGCGTCCATCGCGACCATGCCGATCGTGTCGTGGTTCCAGTCTCCGTTGGGGAGGTGCGCAGGAACGGATGGGCCGTGGCCGCCGCCATCATGCTGACCTCCACCCTTGGTATTCTCGATATTGATAACGGGCTTATATTCCGATTTCTTTAGCCACTGCTCGTAAGCCTTCTTCGCGTCGTCGGAGAGATCCGGCGACTCCAGCGGGAAGCCTTCTGCTACGGCAAATTGCTGAGCGCCCTCTCCTACCAGCATCACGTGCGGCGTTTTCTCCATCACCCGGCGGGCCACCGAGATGGGGTGTTTGATCCGTTCCAGGAATGCGACGCTGCCACAGTTGAATTGGTGGTCCATGATACAGGCGTCCAGCGTCACGTGGCCATCCCGGTCGGGGTTGGCGCCGAGCCCAACGCAGCAGTTGATGGAGGATTCGGTCACTTTGACCCCGGCTTCTACGGCATCGAGCGCCGAGCCGTTGCGGCCGAGCACTTCCCAGGCGCCTTTATTGGCTGCCAGCCCCGTATCCCAGGTGGAGATGACGACGGCCTTACCGGTAACGGTATCGGACAATGGCGCGGCTGTTAACTTTTTTGTCAGGAACAGACCGAATGACCCAAGGGCTGCGGAATGGAGAAATTTTCTACGAGTGGACATGTCTAACTAGAAGTTTTGGTTTAATGTGACGAGGCTTTTGAAGCCATGAATTTCTCAAGATTAGCGCGGGCTTTTTTTCGGATGCTCCCCTGAAGCAAGGAGCTCCATCCGATGAGCTGACCGGGGAGCCCCAGCGCCTGGGCGCTCCACTTCCAGAGTGAAAATTCGTCCTGGTGTTCGACGATCTTTCCATCCTGGATGGAAAATCGGGCCGTAGCCCTATTGATTACTTTCCTGCCGGTGGCGGGAAATCGGTATTCCGCTATCCAATTGCAAGAGCCGTAGCCGTCCGCGCCGCTGACATTACTAAAATCCAGCTTGACGTCTTTAGCGCGGCCAAGCAGCATTTCCCACATGGCCCTCACCTGTTCTCCATCGAGGTTTTCGAAAACCGGGTCATAAAAGAAGACATCGGGATGGTAACAATCCACCATTCCCCGCCAGTTGCGTTGCTGGAAGCACGTATAAAAAGTTACTATCAACTGTTCCTCTGTGACCATAAAAAAATCGCTCCCGGATTAGTAGACTTTGCCTAAATTGGTTTCAGTAAAACTAAAATTAACGGATAAAATGAGAAAACTTCTTTTTTTACTGCTTTTTTCGGCCGGCAGCCTCGCCGGGTTTAGCCAGGGAACGCCTCAGGATAGCGCCTGGATCAGACAGAACTACTATAAGATCGAGCAATACATCCCCATGCGTGACGGCGTCAAGCTGTTCACTTCCATCTATATACCCAAGGATACCACAGAGCAGCATCCGATCCTCATGACCCGCACGCCCTATTCCTGTGCGCCCTATGGAACGAACAATTGGAAAAATTTCTCGGCTAGCTATCTGCGTTATTATATGCGGGAAGGATATATCATGGTTACCCAGGACGTTCGCGGCCGCTGGATGAGCGAAGGGCAATTTGTCGACGTCCGTCCCTTCAATAAAGACAAAAAAACCAATACGGATATCGACGAAGCCAGCGACACCTATGACGCCATCGACTGGATGGTCAAGCACCTGCCGCATAACAACGGAAAGGTCGGCGTCTTCGGCATCTCCTACCCTGGCTTCTATTCCACGATGGCCGCCGCCAGCGCTCACCCGGCCCTCAAGGCCGTCAGCCCCCAGGCACCCGTCACCGACTGGTTTATGGGTGACGACTTCCACCACAACGGCGCGTTCTTCCAGATGGACGGCTGGGCCTTCTATTCCTCCTTTGGCAAGCCCCGCCCCCAGCCCACGACCGTCGGACCTTCCGGTTTCGATTATTACACTAAGGACAATTATAAATGG
>JAFDYG010000371.1 GCA_018267545.1 Bacteroidota bacterium | reverse complement strand
GGGCAAGTATAAGGTCGATATTTTGAAAGTGCGGGAACGGGAGTCGGGGGAGGTGATAGGAGTGATTACGTCAAAGGCGATATTGAGCTACTATAGCCGGCAGCGGCATAAGGAGCATTTGTATGAGTCGCCGGCGAGGACGCGCAGGATTTTGGTGCAGGGTCGAAAATTATTGAGAGTCTATAAAAACTAAACATATGGATAACGAACAACACGAGCATTCGATGTTTTTCCGGGCGATGATGACCGGGCTTTTTGTGGGGATTGTGGATACGGTGATTTGTCTGGCGTTTAATATTTTCTACCGGGATATTACGGGTTATGTTCCTTCGGAGCTGATCAATGTTTCTTCGTTGATTTTCGGGGTGAATTTATTGTTATGGGCGATTGGGATGCTGTATTACGTCTTCAAGCTTATGACGGCGGGGAAGGGGGATTTGTTATTTAGTATGGTTGTGGGTTTGGTTACGGCGTTTTTGGCATGGAGGACGGAGCTGATACAGCGGTTTTCCGATGTGCGGCTGGATCATGAGTTTAGGGGTTTGCTGCTGGGTGTGGTGCTGGTCTGCGGAGTTAGTGCGGTGTGTCTGCCGCTGTTGTATAATAATCGAAAGTTCGAGGAGTTTGCGTTGTAGGGTCAGCCGAGTTTCTTTAGTGCTTTTTCCATATCGATGCCTTTGCCGAGGACGGGTTTGAAGAGGTCGCCGGTTTCTTTGAGACGGGCGGGGATGTTTTTTATGTTGAAGTCCTGGGGGGTGAGTCCTTTTTTTACTTCGGTCCAGTCGAGGGGTGTAGAGACGGTGGCGCCGGGTTTGGGGCGGACGGCGTAGGGGGCTGCGATGGTGGCCTGGGGGCGGTTTTGGAGGAAGTCGAGGTACATTTTTCCTTTACGGGCCGAGACGGTGCGTTCGATAGAGGTGAAGTCGGGGATTTCGTCGTGTACGCGGTGGGCGATGACGCGGGCGAATTCTTTGGAGTGTTCGTAGGTGTATTTGGCGGCGAGGGGAAAATAGATGTGCAGGCCGGTGGCGCCGGAGGTTTTGCAATAGGATTTTATGCCGGCGGATTCGAGGACGGATTTTGTCACCTGGGCGGCTTCGATGACTTTTTCGAAAGGGGTTTTCTTTCCGGGGTCGAGGTCGATGATGCACCAGTCGGGGTTGTCGGGAGATTGGATGCGGCTGTGCCAGGGGTTGACTTCGATACAGCCGAGGGAGATCATGTAGAGCAGGCTTGCTTCGTCGGTGCAGACGAGGAACTCTTTTTCTTCGGTGTCGTCGGCGGTGTGGTAGGGGAAGGTTTGGATCCAGTCGGGGACTTTGCCGCTGACGTTTTTCTGGTAGAAGCTTTGGCCCGTTATGCCGTTGGGGTGCCGGTTGAGGGATTGGGGGCGATCGAGCATGTAGGGGAGGATGTAGGGGGCGATTTGGTAGTAGTAGTTGAGGAGGTCGCGTTTGGTATATTTTTCTTTGGGCCAGAATATTTTGCTGAGGTTGGTGAAGTGGAGGTCGTGGTTGTTGATGGGGCGGGTTTGGGATTCATCGGTGGGGTTGAGGAGGGTTTTGCGCGCGCCTGCGGTTTTGCTGCGAGGGGATTTGGGTGTTGTGGCGGTTTTGCGGGGGGTGGTGGTGGACGCGGGTTTGTGGGTGCGTGAGGGTTTGGGGGTGGTGGCTTTGTGCGGAGTGGTGGTGGTTTTTTTCATGGTTGATTTTTTGGGTTTGACGGCGTTGGTGGGCAGGGCGGTTTCACGGAGGACCTGGCTGGCGGGTTTGTCCTCGCGCATTCCTTCGAAGGAGGGGTGGCGCATGACGCCGTCTTCGGTCATTTCGCGGAAGGAGACTTCGCAGACCAGCTTTGGTTTGAGCCAGGTGGCTTTTGCGTCGGGCGGGTTGGGGCGGAAGCGGGAGGGCTTGTTGATGTCGGGGGCGGTTTTGAAGGGGGATGTTTTTTGGATGAGGGGTTTGAATTGGGCCATCATATCTTTTTGCATGGCTTCGGTGAAGCCGGTGCCTATCTTCCCGGTGTATTGCAGGTTTCCATTTTCGAATACACCTACCAGTAAGGAGCTGAAGAGTTTGGGGGAGTCTTCGTTGCGGGTGAAACCGCCGATGACGACTTCCTGGCGGCTGGCGGTTTTTATTTTGAGCCATTCGCGGGTGCGGACGCCGGGGGTGTAGTAGCTGTCTATTTTTTTCGCCATAATTCCTTCGAGGCCGGTTTTTTGGGCGGCGGCGTAGAATTCGGTGCCGCTGGTGGTGAAGCTTTCGCTGAAGTGGATGGGGCCTTCGGCGGGGACGATGGATTCGAGCAGCTGGCGGCGTTCTATTAAGGATAGGCCGGTGAGGTCGCGGCCTTCGAGCCAGAGCAGGTCGAAGACGTAGTAGATGAGCTCGCCGTCGGCTTCGCTGCGCCAGTTTTGCAGGGCGCTGAAATTGGACTGGCCCTGGTCGTTGAGGACGACGATTTCGCCGTCGAGGACGGCGTTTAGCTTCCAGGTTTTTAGGGTTTCGTAGAGGGGGTAATATTTTTCGAAGGATTTATTGTTGCGGCTGCGGAGTTCGACCTGGCCTTTTTGGAGGTAGGCGAGGGCCCGGTAGCCGTCCCATTTTATTTCGTAGGACCAGCCGGGGTCGTCGAAGGGGGCGTCGACGAGGGTGGCGAGCATGGGGGAAATGTCGTGGGGGATGGGGGATTTACGGCCGGCGTTGGCGGGGAGGGTTAGGCTTTTTTCTTTTTTTTTTAGGGCGGTGTCGGCGGATTTGGTGGCTTTGGCGGTTTGGCGGGGGGAAGGTTTGGCGGTGGATTTGGCCGCGGTTTTTTTGGCGGGTTTGGAGGTTTTGCGCGGAGTGGATTTGGTTTTGTTGTCGTGGTTGCTGGTCCAGGTTTTGGACTTGGGGTTGCGCTCGATTTGTTCGAGAGTTTTATTGGAGATGACGGATTTGTCTTTGTCGGTTATGGGGGTTTCGGATGCGAATTCGTCGCGGTGTTTGATGAGGAGCCAGGAGTTTTCTCCGCGGCCGTGGGTGTGGACGAGGGCGAATTCTCCTTTAAGCTTCTCTCCGTTGAGGCGGAATTTGAGGGAGCCGCCGGCGAGGTGCTTGAGCAGGGATTTTTCCTGTTCTGTTTTTGTGAGGGGGGAAGTTTTGGCTGTGGCGGATTTGGCAGCGGTGGTTTTGTTGGCGGCGGCTTTGACCTTTTCTTTGGCGGTTTTGGCGTAGGCGGATTCGTCGAGGGGTTCGTAGGTGCCCTGGTCCCAGATCATGACGGTGCCGGCGCCGTAGTTGCCTTCGGGGATGATGCCTTCGAAGTTTTTATAATCGAAGGGGTGGTCTTCGACCATCATGGCCAGGCGTTTATCGGCGGGGTTGAGGGAGGGACCTTTTGGGATGGCCCAGCTTTTCAGGACGCCGTCCATTTCGAGACGGAAGTCGTAGTGGAGATGGGAGGCGTCGTGCTTTTGGACGACGAACTGGAGGGCCTTGCCGGAGGGTTTGCCGCCCTGGGGCTCGGGTGTATTGGAGAAGGTCCGCTTCTTTTTGTATTCTTTTAGTGCCATGATTGGTGAGAAGCAAAGGTGGTGCCAGATGGCTAGGGGGCGAGGGGGAGGGAGAAGAAGAAGGTGGAGCCTTGATTTTCGACACTTTCCAGCCATATTTCGCCATTGTGGCGATTAATGATTTCTTTGGAGATGTACATGCCGATGCCGAGGCCGCCGACTACGTGCTGGGTAGTTTTGACGCGGTAGTAACGGTGGAAGATGTGCTGGATGTGTTCCTGAGGGATGCCGATGCCCAGGTCGCGGACACTGACGATGGCGTAGTTGGAGTTGGTGGTGACGGTGAGGAAGACTTTGTTTGCTCCGGGAGAATATTTGATCGCGTTGGTCAGGAGGTTAATGAGGACTTGTTCGATTTTGGATGCGTCGGCCATGACGATGACGTCCTTATCGGGGAGGCGGCTTTCGATAATATGGCTGGTATGGATCTGCCAGACCGTTTCGATGCATTCTTTTACGAGGTCGATGATGGAGCAGGGGGTGATTGTGTAATCGAGCTTGCCTGCCTGGATTTTTGTGACGTCGAGGAGGTCGGTAATGAGGCGGTTTAGCTTGTTGACCTGGCGGAGGGCTTTTTCGATGAAGTCGCGGGTGAGGCCTTCGGTAGATTGGCCCTCGAGGAGCTGGAGGTAGCCTTTGATGGTCGTGATGGGAGTGCGCAGCTCGTGGCCTGCAACGCCGATGAAGTCGTCTTTAAGGGTGCTGAGGGATTTTACTTCTTCGTAGAGCTTGGCGTTTTCTATGGCGACTGCGGCCTGGGAAGCGATGCCGGAGATGAGTCTTTCGTGTTCTTCCTTGAACATGGCTGGTTGAGAGTGGCCGAAGAAGAGACCGCCGATGACGCCCGAGGGAGAAGTGACGGGAACGGCGAGGTAGCTGACGACGGGGAGGTGTCCTTCGGGCATGCCGTAGTGGGGGGCGCTGTGTCCGTAGCGGGGGTCTTTGCGGATATCGTCCGAGCGGAGGATGCCTTCGCCGCTGAAGGTTCTTGCGAAGACGGCGGTATTGCGGGGCATGCCTAGCTTTTCGAAGGCTTCTTTGGGGGCGCCGGAGAGGGTGTAGAGCATGTAGGCTTCGCCCTGGTCATTGATCATATTGTAGAAGAAGGCGCCGAACTCTGCGCCTGTCAGCTGGGTCGTTATATCTGTTACGTTTTGCAGGATGGAATGCAGGTCGAGCTTTTCGGATATAATCCTGCCTACCGAAAGGAGCAGCTCGGTGTTTTGGAGGAGCTTTTGGGCTTCCTGATGTATGCGCAGCTGTTCGGAGATGTCGCGGGCGATCTTGGAGGCGCCGATGATGGCGCCCTGGCTGTTTTTGATGGGAGAGATGGTGAGGGAGAGTGGAATGTAGGTTCCGCTTTTGGTGACGCGGATAGTTTGGAAGTGTTGAACCCGGTGTCCGTTACGGATCCGATCGATGATCATGTCTTCTTCCTTCAAACGTTCTTTGGGTATGAGCAGGGAGATGTGCTTGCCGATGGCTTCTTCTTCGGTGTAGCCGAAGAGGCGTGTCGCAGCCTGGTTCCAGCTGGTGATGTAGCCTTCGAGGGTTTTGCTGATGATGGCGTCTTCGGAGGAGTCGATGATGGCGGCAAGCATGGCCTGCTTCTTCTCGGCTTCATTCTGATCTATATCTTGTAAGAAGGGGGCGTCGGCCATCCAGATTGTTTAATTTCTGCGGTACAAAGTGTTCGTAAAAGTAAAACAAAAGTTCTATTATTTGGCTGGAATAGACGATTTCCGATATTAAAAGTGGTGGCGCGGTAATTGCATAAATACTCATTTTGGAATGTCAAAAGCTGTCGCATGTTCAAAAAGATACACTGGTCCCGTTACCTTCTGTTTTCTACCATTGGCGCCATTCTATATTGTATCGCAATTTTTTATCTCCTGAAGGATACGAGTTATTCGAGAGTTTGGCTGATATATCTGGGAAATGCCTTGTTCATGCTGTCTATGGCGGCGTTTGTATTTGTATTCAATAGCCGCCGGGGGCAAAATGCAAGCTCGATGACGATGCTGGCGGCGGTTAGCATCACGACGGTTATGGGTGTAATCATCAGCTGTCTATTGGCGTGGAATGCGGCCGCGGGATTTTTTATTTCCATTATTTTTCCTTTTGCGTTGAAGGGAGACCAGACGAAGGAAAGGGTGAATTCCAAACAGGCTGAATTGTGAGGTGGGGAAATCGTTTGGCAGGGTGGAGCAGGGCATCGAGAGGGGTTTGCCTTCTGTTTTTGCTGCTTCCTGTTTTGGTCCGGGGGCAGAAGGCTGCTGCCGATTCTACGCATCATACCGATACGACTCAATACCACTATAACTATGCGGGTACGGGGACTTTCAACAAGACCAATTCGCTGAATACGTTTGTGCTGACCAATGCGCTAAAGCTGAGTATGGTCAAGAAGAGTGCGGCGGTCGATTTTAGCAATAGCTGGGTCTATGGCAAGCAGAACCAGGTGCTGACCAATAACGACTTTTCTTCCTCATTGACATTTAATCTGTACAAGTCTCTCCAGCACTTTTATTATTGGGGTATGGCCAACTACAACACCAGTATTCCTCTGCTGATCAATCATCAGGGGCAGGCCGGGCTGGGGGTTGGTTACAATGTGATAGACAAGAAGACGGCTGTTCTGATCCTCAGTGACGGGCCGTTGTACGAGCGGGGGGACCTCTATGATAGTCTTTATGGGGGACCGAATGGGAATGTGTTTCAGCGGGACCGGTATCAGACGGTGAGGAACTCGTTCCGGCTCCTTTATCACTGGGTGCTGCAGGACCGGTATACTTTTGATGGGACGTGGTTTTTGCAGAATAGTTTTGCCGACTGGAGCGATTATATCCTGCGGCTAAACGGCAGCGTTTCGATCAAGCTCTATAAGTGGCTCAGCTTTACGACTTCTGTGAGCTATAGTCGATTTACCCGAACGAGGGGGGAGAATACGCTGGTGAGTTTTGGTCTGAACATTCAACATTAGGGGAAGGGGGAAAGGAATATATTTGTTTTATGCCTATGTGAGTATATATTTGCGCAGTCCTAATTTATTAATTCATGCCGTTATTGGAAAAGCAGCTTGTAGTCAAGAGATCTACATTAAAAGGAGCCGGGAAGGGTCTTTTTACCAACATAGATATCCCAAGGGGAAAGAAAATCGTAGAGTATAAGGGGAAGGTTACTTCCTGGAAGGAGGTGGACGACAAGAAGGGTCTGAATGGCTACATTTATTATGTCAGCAAGGACCATGTGATCGATGCATCGGAGACCAAGGAGGCGTTGGCGCGGTATGCGAATGACGCGAAGGGGTTGTCGCAGACGGAGGGGATAAGGAATAACTGTACGTATGAGATCGAGGGCAAGAAGGTGTATATCAAAGCCATGAAGAATATTCCGGCGGGCAGTGAGCTGCTGGTGGGTTACGGGAAGGAGTATTGGACGATTATCAAGGAGAATTGGGGGGTGAAGTAGGGGCCGCGGGGCGGAGTTTGGGCGTATGCGCAGCCAGGGGTGTACGAGGCAGGCGGCATGGCAATTGAGGCGGTATGAAAAATAATACCGACCTATGTCTCTCTCTTCCATTGTTATCGACAGAATTCAAAAAGAAGGTGCGCTATCGTTCCATGATTTTATGGAGATGGCGCTTTATTATCCTGGTGAGGGATATTATACGTCTGCGCGCGAGAAGCTGGGGGCGCCGGGGGATTTTTATACCAGTCCTTATCTGACCAGCTTGTTTGGGGAGATGCTGGCGGGGCAATTGGAGGAAATGTGGATAGCGCTGGGGCGGGTTCCTTTTACGATTGTGGAGTATGGCGCGGGGACGGGCTTGCTGTGCCGGGATATCTTGCGGCGGCTGAGCACGAATAGGGCTTTGTACGATCATTTACACTATTACATTATCGAGAAGAGTGATACCATGCGGGAGCGGGAGCGTGCTCTGCTGTCCGATAAGGTGCGCTGGGTGGGTTCGATCGGGGAGATTGGGCCGGTTACGGGCTGTGTGCTGTCCAATGAGCTGGTGGATAATCTTGCGGTGCACCAGGTGATCATGGCGGAGGAGCTGATGGAAGTGTTTGTGGGATATGATGAGGGCGGTGGTTTTCGGGAGGTTTTGCGTCCGGCGGGTGAGGAGCTGAGGGATTATTTGGGGCAGCTGGGGGTAAAGATGCAGCCGGGGTATCGGGGGGAGATCAACCTGGAGGCGACGAAATGGATACAGGAGGTGGCGGCGGGAATGGGGAAGGCATTTGTGATGACGATCGATTATGGATGTTCGTCTTCGGTGTTGTATGGCAAGAAGGAGGGGACGTTGGTTTGCTATCATGAGCATCGGCTCAATCATTCGCCTTTTAGCTTCATCGGGGAGCAGGACATTACGAGCCATGTCAATTTCTCCGCGCTGGATTATTGGGGAAGGAAGGGTGGGTTGGAGTGCTGCGGGTATACGACGCAGGCGCATTTTCTACAGGGGCTGGGGCTTGCGCATCATTTGCGGCAGATGGAGACGGCGGGGCTGAAGGATTTGGACCCGGCGACAAGGCAGCGGCGGTTGTGGCAGCTGCGGACCTTGCTATTGGATATGGGGCAGAAGTTCAAGGTGCTGATACAGCGGAAGGGGACGGGGTGGGCACCGCTTTCGGGGATGCAGTTTGCGCAGGGGTTAGGATAAAGTCGGTTAGGCGCAAAAGCCGCACCCATGGAGTAGAGGGGGACGCGGTCTGGTTTGGTTTTTGCAAATGCCTTTACAAAGTATGGGCTATCAACCTATAGAGAATTACGGCATTGTCGGGGACTTGAATACGATTGCGTTGGTCGGGCTGGAAGGCTCGGTCGATTTTATGTGTTTCCCGCAGTTTGATTCGCCGAGTATATTCGCCAGGCTGCTCGATGACAAGAAGGGCGGCTATTTTTCCATCCATCCACAATTCAAGGAAATGAAGACCCGGCAGCTGTATCTGCCGGATACCAATGTTTTGCTGACGCGTTTTCTTTCGGTGGAAGGCGTGGGCGAGATCGTCGACTTTATGCCGGTACGGCCGGGGGATGGGAAGAAATTGATTCGCCGGCTTACGTCGGTAAGGGGAGAGGTGAATTACCGGATGGCTTGCTGTCCGAGGTTCGATTATGGGAGGGCGGAGCATACTGTGGAGCAGCGGGGAGAGAAGGAGGTTATTTTCAGGACGGAGCATCTGCGGCTTCGTTTGCGGGCCAGTGTGCCGATGGAAGTGAAGGATGGGGATGTTTTTGCTTCGTTTAGGTTGTCGGTGGGAGAGAGGGTCGATTTTTTGTTGGAGGAGGAAGAGGATGGCCTGGTGAGCGATGCGGAAGAAATATCCGGGGCTATAACGGCTAGTCTTTTCGAGACGATTCATTACTGGAAGGATTGGATGAGCCGGTCTACGTATAAGGGAAGGTGGATGGAGACGGTAGGCCGGTCTGCGTTGATATTGAAGCTATTAACCTCGAGCAAATATGGGTCGATCATTGCGGCGCCGACTTTTGGACTGCCGGAGTTCGTGGGCGGGGATAGGAACTGGGACTATCGTTATACGTGGATAAGGGATGCTTCGTTTACCGTTTATGCCTTTATCCGGCTGGGCTATACAAAGGAGGCGGAGGCCTTTATGAACTGGATTGAGAAGCTGTGCCGGGATATCAAGGGGCAGGATCGGCTGGGTATCATGTATTCGATCGACGGCAACCGGCAGCTGGAGGAAACTCAGCTGGACGATTTCGAGGGGTATAAGCAGTCCAGGCCGGTGCGGGTGGGCAATGATGCGTATGGTCAGCTGCAGCTGGATATTTATGGCGAATTGATGGATTCGGTATATTTATACAACAAATATGTCGAGCCCATCTCTCATGATTTCTGGAAGGATTTGGAACGACAGATCGACTGGCTGAGCGATAACTGGGATCAGCCGGATGATGGGATCTGGGAGGTGAGGGGAGGGGCCAAGAAGTTCCTTTGTTCGAGGCTGGGCTGCTGGGTGGCGCTGGACCGGGGCATCAAGATCGCCAAGATGCGGTCGCTTCCTTATAAGCCGCATTGGCGGGAGCAGCGGGACAAGATCTATCAGAGTATCTTCGACGAGTTCTGGGATGAGAAGAAGCAGGCGTTTATGCAATTCCCGGGGGCGGAGACGGTAGATGCGTCGAGTCTGCTGATGCCTTTGTTCCGGTTCATCAGCCCGAAGGATCCGAGGTGGCTGTCGACGCTGAAGCGGATCGAGGAGGAGCTGGTGACGGACTCGCTGGTATATCGTTACCGGCCGGAGGTAGCGGCTCCGGATGGGCTGGTCAGCAAGGAGGGCACCTTTTCGATGTGTACGTTCTGGTATGTGGAATGTCTTTCCCGGAGCGGGCAGCTGGATAAGGCGCGGTTTTATTTCGAGAAGATGCTGGGGTATGCGAATCATTTGGGGCTTTATTCGGAGCAGCTGGGTTTTACGGGGGAGCATTTGGGAAATTTTCCGCAGGCGTTTACACATTTGGGGCTGATTAGTGCGGCCTATAATATGAATAAGCAGTTCGACGATAACCGAAATAAAAACATCAACCTCGATCAACTCTGATGACCGACACAAATCAAAAGATCAATCCGAAGACGAAGGAACCGTCACGATTCAAGAAATTTCTAGCCAGTTTGGGGCCCGGGCTTATTACCGGAGCGAGCGACGACGACCCGTCGGGGATTGTTACGTATACGCAGGCGGGAGCGCAGTTTGGATTCGCGACGTTGTGGACGGCGCTGCTGACCTTTCCGTTGATGGCGGCGATGCAGGGAATGGCGGCGCGGATCGGGTTGTGTACCAGTCAGGGGCTGACGGGGACGTTGAAGCGGCATTATCCGAAGTGGGTTTTGTATGGATTGATCCTGTTTTGTTTTCCGGCGATTATTCTCAATATAGGGGCGGATATCCAGGGCATGGGCGCGGTGGCCAATCTGCTGTTGCCGGGGATACCGGCTTTTTCTTTCTCTATCTTTTTTACAGGGCTGATGATGTATATGATTATACAGTATCCTTATCAGAAGATGGCGTCTATTTTGAAATGGCTGTGCCTGGGATTGCTGTTGTATTTGATCGTTCCCTTCCTTGTGCATCCCGACTGGAAGCTCGTAGCCAGGAGCACGTTTATTCCGACCATTCATCTGGATAAAGATTTCGCCGGAATGCTGGTGGCGATTTTGGGAACGACGATTTCTCCTTATTTGTTCTTCTGGCAGGCGACGATGGAGGTAGAGGACAAGCAGCAGGGCGGCAAGCGGAAGATTATCGTAGACAAGCGGGTTTTGAGTGATATGCGGAGCGATGTGAATGTGGGGATGTTTTCTTCTAACCTGGTTATGTTTTTTGTGATACTGACTGCGGGAACGGTGCTTTTCAATGCGGGGGTGAAGAAGATCGATACGGTCGAGCAGGCGGCGAAGGCTTTGGAGCCGTTGGCGGGTAAGCTGAGCTATTCCTTATTTGCTATCGGCGTGATCGGAACGGGCTTTTTGGCGATACCGGTGCTGGCGGGCTGTCTGTCCTATATTATTGCCGAGACCTTCAATTTTCCAATGGGGCTGGATAAGAAGTTCAACCAGGCCAAGCCTTTTTATAGTGTCGTCATTATCAGCCTTGTTGCGGGTCTTTGCATGCAGTTTTTGGGGCTTTCGCCGGTGAAGGCGTTGCTGTATACGGCGATATTATATGGATTGACATCGCCGGTAATGATTGCGGTGATTCTGCATATCGGCAACAACAAAAAGATTATGGGTAAGAATACCAATAGTCTTCTTTCGAATGTTCTTGGTTTTCTCACCCTTATCTTAATGACTGCGGCGGCTGTCGCGCTTATTTGGTTCCAGTTTTAGACGGATGGGCGGCGGCCGGATGGGCGGCGTGCGCCTTTTCGTCTTTTTCGTGCAGCTCCTTCAGCTTGTCTTTGGCTTTTTCGAGTGTCTTCTTCTTTTGGGCCGGGAGGTTTTTTCCTGCCCGGTTGATATAGAAGTTAAGCATCGACATGGCGGACTGATAAGACGTGCCTTTTTTTCTTTTGCTTTTCTTTGCAGAATTTTCAAGAGAGTGGGCGATCTTATCGGCGCTGCCGGAGGTAAAGACGCCTTTGTCGAGGTCCAGGGCGTTACTGTTTTTGGTAACGCGGGCGGACCATCTTTTTTTAGTCGCCATATTCATAAGTTTGGACTTTCTTCATCGACGTCTTCGTCTTCCTGGTTGTTTTCCTCCCCGCTTTCGTTCTGACCGCCTTCATGCTCGGCCTGGAGATTGATATCGTTTTCGGCGATTTCGGTTAAGAGGGCGTCGGTATCTTCTTCTTCGACGAGTGTCTTGTCGAGGAGATCGGCCGCGTCGTGTAATTGCATGGTGATTGCGAGCTGGACCAGGCCTCCGTAGGTAGCGATTTCGTAGTGTTCTACTTTTTGGGCGGCGATGATCAGGGCTGCGTCGCGGGTCATGGTGCCTTCTTCGGTTTCGCCGATGATGTTTTCCACTTCGCGGGCGATGCCTTCTATGGCTTCACACTTTTTGCCTTCAGGCTTCTGATTCAAGGTTTTGAAGACTTGCTCGAGGCGTTTGACGTGCCGTTGGGTCTGGTGAAGATGATCCTCGAAGGCTTCTTTCAGCTCATTCGTCGTTGCGGCTTCTGCCATTTTCGGCAGGTTTTGCAGAATCTTTTGTTCGGCGTAGTAAATGTCCTGGAGCTGGTCTAAAAAGAATTTTTCGAGGTGTGATTCCCCCTGAAAGGAGCCCTGGTGGTTAGACCCCTGCTGGTTAGAATTCTTTTGAGAAGCAGAAGGCGTTCTGCTGCCGTTATTTGAGCTGGAATTGGCTCGCGGGCTGCTTTTTTCGCTTGCGCTGCCCTGGCGGCTGCTGGTGCGGTTCTGTTGTGTTTTGCTGGAAGCGCTATTTTTATTGACAGCGGTTTTCCTACCTTTTGTTGCATTGGATGTCTGTTTCATGATGATAATTTTTTTATTCTGATGAGGGCCGTAGGATGGCTGAATAATCTAATGATTTAAGAACAAACAAATAGAGCCGGTTGCAACTCTATTTGTTTGTTTGTAATGGAAGCATCGTGTGCGACTAGCGGCCGCGTGAGCGGCTGCCGTAGCCTGAGCGACCACTGCGGCTTGTGAAATGGCCTTGTGCGTCGCGGGATTGACCGGAATTGCCGGAGCGTCCGGAAGAACGTCCGCTGCCCGAGGAGCGGTCGCTGCTGGAAGAGCGTCCGGAGCCCGAGGAACGGCCGGAGCTGGAAGAGCGTCCGGAACTGGAAGAACGTCCGCTGGTGAAGTGGCCTTGTGCGTCGCGGGAGCGATTATTCGAGCTGGAGCGTCCACGGCCGGAAGAGCCCTGGGAGGAGCCGCGGCCCGAGGAGCTTTGAGAACGTCCGCGTCCACTGCCGGAAGAGTTTTGGGAACGGCCTCTGCCGCCACCCTGGTCGTGTCCGGAACGTCCGCGTTGTTCGTGATAGGCGCGTCCGCCTTCGCTGGCTATTTCGCGAACGCGGTCGCGGTCCATGGAGGCGAAGCCGCGTCCACCGCCGGAAGAGCCTTGGGAACGACCTCTGCCGCCGCCCTGGTTGCTGCTGCCTCCGCGATTATTGCCGCCGCGGCTGCCTTGATTTCCGTAGCCGCCGCGTCCTTCGTTGTAACGGCTGCCGCCCTGGCGTCCATAGCCGCTATCTTCGTAGTCTTCGTCTTCTTCTTCGTCATCGTAGCGGGAATAGGGCTGATTATAGTCATCCTCATCCTCATCTTCGTCGTAGTCTTCGTCATAATCGTCATAGTCCTCTTCTCCTTCGTACTCGTTGTACTGAGAAGAAGGTTGGTCATAGTCGTCATCTTCGTCCTGATCGTCGTAGTCTTCTTCGTATTCGTTTTCATTCTGCTGATATCCCCGGCCTCCGTGAGAAGCTTGGCCGCCACGGCGCGCCATTTGGCGACGCTGATCCGGATCCATCGACGCAAAGCCGCGTCTGCCTGAATTTCTCGTGTCCATACCTTAAATTTTTTTTGTGAATGAAATAAAGATCTCTGATTAGTGAAGCGCTTCGTGAAGGTTGCCGAAAAAACTATGCCATGGGATGGAATAACAATTTCAGCGGGCTATGCAATAAACCATTTAATTATGTCAACAGCAACTGCGCGGAAGAAGAAGGCGGCGGCAAGGAAGAAGAATGCGGCTGCGGGGAAGAAGAAGGCGGCGGTGAAAGGAGGAAATCTTGCTGCGTCTTTTAACAAATTCAAAAGTTTCAATGGACAATTGTATACCGGTGTACAGATTGGTCGTGGACATCATTGGACATACGATAAGGGGGATTGGAAGGAAACGAAGATTACGCCGGATCTTTGGGAAATATCTTACGCAGTGACTAAGCGGAGGGTTGGGCATGCCCCGGAGGATTCGGGCGCGCCGGTGGGAACGGAGTATCATTGGTATATTCTGGCGCATCAGACGGCGAAGAAACTAAATGCAAACGATTATGAGACGAAGATGACGGGATTGAAGTTCAAGCTGGCGCATAAGCGGGCGGATAAAGGGAAGTGGAGTGCGACGGGTCCAACGCAGCGGAAGCACCTGGTTGGTTTTTTGAAAGAATTTGCGGCGCAGCTGGAGAAGGAGCCGGTGCCGATCGAGTTTGAATATGCGGATACGGTATATAAGGGGGAAGGGGTGCCGGTGATGCGGACCTGTGGGAAGGATATTTGTTATGAGCTGGAGGTTTCGTTGAACAATGAGAGTCTGGGCATTATTCAATATAGAAAAAGTGGGTGGAAGATGGATTTGGTGAAGGACCAGAAGCTGGTGGATGCGATTGGGAAGGAAATTTTGAAATGGTTCGAGTAGGGGGATATGGACCCGGGGTATATTATTTGAATTGGGTTTGGGTAAACACCCGTTATGGAAAAGTCAAATACGCTGGATACGATGAACACTTCTTCGCAAGTGCTGGAAAAGCTGAGGCAAAAGGGCATCGACAAGGAATTCAAGTGGAGTCCCGAGGGGCTGAGCGTCGGGGAAGGCAAGACTTATCAGCCCGAGCAGCTGGAGATCGTGAAGACATTTCGTTTCGAGGGGGCCAGCAATCCTTCGGATATGGAGATCGTGTATATTTTCAAGGCGGAGGATGGGACGATGGGGTATAGCCTGGATGCGTATGGGGCGTATAGCAGCCATGAGAATGAGGAGGGTTATGACAACTTCATCCGGCGGATCCCGGAGGCCGGGCATGACGAGCAGATAACTTTCGAGCTGTAGAGGATCTGGTTTCGAGTTTTAGAGGACTGGCAGGGGGCTGGCAGAGGAAGTAATTTCCACGCTGGCCTTTTTTTTCTACAATATTACTTTCTCAAATTTTTTGAGGACGGCATTGACGAAGTATGCCTGGAGATATGTGAGGCTCGGGATGGAGGAGTTGAAGGAACTATTTTTGCGGTGAAAGCATGTATGAACATTTATCCAGGTAATCCTTATCCGCTGGGGTCATATTGGGATGGAAAGGGGGTCAACTTTGCGTTATATTCTCATCATGCTTCAGCTGTGGAGCTTTGTTTGTTCGACGTTGCCAATGGGCAGCGGGAATCACGGCGTATCAAGCTTACCGAACGGTCACATGACGTGTGGCATGCCTATATCGGCGATCTCAAGCCGGGGCAAATCTATGGTTATAGGGTATATGGGCCTTATGAGCCGCAGAGCGGGTTTCGCTTCAATCCTGCCAAACTTTTGCTGGACCCTTATGCGAAGGCGATCTGCAGTATCGGGGAATGGGACGATACCTTATTCGGGTACGAAATAGGGAAGGACGATCTAAGCTGCGATACGAGGGACAATGCTGCAGTCGCCGCCAAGTCGGTCGTTGTAGATCATCATTTCGACTGGGGGGATGATCAGCCCCCGAAGAT
>JAFDYG010000370.1 GCA_018267545.1 Bacteroidota bacterium | reverse complement strand
TGTATTTTCTTGTCAACACGGTGCATTATAATCTTTACGATGCTTCGGAGTCGGCGTACAGAAATTGTTTCGGCTGTCACCGGTATGTTTCAGTGAGGATGCTGGAAGCATTTAGCGACGAACCGTTCGATCAAAATGCCGTCATGTCGCTGGCGATCTATTTGTATTTAATCTTTATCCGGCGGCAGAGCGCGAGTGTAGAAGATCGGGTAGTGTTTGTGGAAGGGTTGATGGAGGACGCGGCTAAGGATCCCGATACCCGGTTCGAGGGCGGTAGTTTTGACAGCCCCGATTTGGCGACGGCGGCGGAACTGTGCAGGGAGATCTGGAGTGATGAGCCGGGAGATGTACCGGAAGACGTTCAATATCTTTTGGCCGAGGCGGAAGGGATTGCGGAGGAGGAGCTACGCGGCGGCGTGGCCGTCTTCCGTTTGATACACTGGCATCTGGGGATCGATACGCGATATATGGCTTCCTTGCTGGAAGTCACACACAAAGCATTAAATCAATTAAGCGAGGCGTGATAAACGTAATACTTACGGTATGGAAAAGGCAGCACCTGGAGGAGCAGGTGCGTGCGCTGCTGGAGCAGCGTCTGCCACCGGAGGAGATATGGGTCTATCATTGCTGCGACCATATCGAGCCTGATCTGGAAATTCTGGATAGGTATCCGAGGGTGCGCTATCAGTTCAATTCGGGTGATCTGGGGTACTTTGGTCGATTTGCCCTGGGGCTGTCGATGAGGACGCCTTATGTCTGTATCATCGATGACGATGTCGTCCCTTCTTCTTCGTGGCTGGAGGGGTGTAGGAGGTTGTGCGAAGAGTACGATGCGATTATCAGTCCTTCGGGGCGTCTTATTCCTCCGGGGAACTTTCGTCCGGAGGATATTGTGGATGCGGATTATGTTGGATCCTATTTTATCGGGGACAGCGGCGGGTACAGCTATAACCGTTGTGCTGCGGATACGATCGTAGACTATGGGTGCAATAGCTGGTTTCTGCGGACGGAATGGCTGAGCGAGTTCTGGTCGGTGCGGCCATATAGTTTCGAGACGGGGGAGGACATACATTTATCGGCGTCCTGTGCGCGGAAGGGAATCAGGACGCTGTGTCCCCGGCAGGATGAGGAAATGGGGTCGGGCAATCTGAAGAAACTATATGGGTTCGATGCGCTTGCCTCGTGGAAGCAGCGGGGTTTTTTAGAGAAACGGGAGGAGATACTACGTTACTGGATCGATCGGATGGGGTGGACCCCCCTTTTATGGGCCGAGCAAAATGTACAGGTATGACCGGTAGAATGCAATTGATTATTGTAGGTTATTACCAGCCGGGGACGGGGTTTTACCGCGTCATCGAGAATCTTTCTGCGATCCTTTGCCGGACGATGGATATCCATTATGTCGGAGTCGGATATACTGGGCCTGCGGGACAGGAATGGTCGTATGGAAGACTGTATCCGGCTTATGCGGAGGGTGATCTTTGGGGTATCGGCCGGTGTTTGGAACTGATGAAGCAGGCCGGGTCGGGGATTGTGCTTGTCATCAACGATCTGTGGAATATAGGTTTTTTTGAAGGGCTTCGAAGAGGGAATACAGGAAAGTGGTCGATGCTGGCGTATATCCCGATGGATGGGCGGGTCGAGGAGCTGGGGTTGCTTTATGGCTTACGGTGGCTGGACAGGGTGGTGGTCTATACTTCTTTTGGAGTTCAGGAGATGAGCCGCTGCGAGGAGCTGGTTAAGCGGGAGGATGCGGGGTTCAAGCTGCCGCTGGTGGTGGCCATCGCTCATGGAGTAGATTCTTCGTTTCATCCGTTGGGTCGCGAGGAGGCCCGGGGCCGGTTGTTTCCGGAAGAGCCGGGTTTGCAAGATGCGTTTATCGTTTTGAATGCTAACCGGTGGTCAGAAAGAAAGAGGCTGGATTTAACCCTGGATATTTTTGCCGCTTTTGCCGCGGGTAAAGAAGATGTGTTCCTATTGCTGCACCAAAACCATCTGTGGCCGGCGGAGGAACGGACGCTGGGCTGGGCCATCGCGGAGCGGGGGTTGGAGGCGAAGGTGGGTATCAGCCAGGTAGAGGAAGGGGTAGCGGACGATGAGCTGATGAACCTGGTATATAATGCGTGCGAGGTCGGGTTGAATACTTCGATGGGAGAGGGATGGGGGCTGGTGAGCTTCGAGCATGCGGCTACGGGAGCGGCACAGGTGGTTCCGGCGCATAGCGCCTGTCTCGGGTTGTGGGAGGGGGCGGGGTGTCTTATCGAGATAGCCCGGCCGGTGCGTCCTTATTCTTATAAGCACGCTTGCGTGATGCAGGAAATCGATATCGGGAGCGGTGTTGCGATCCTGGAGCGATTGTACGCCGATAAGGCGTACCGGGATGAAGTGGCGGATGCTTGTCTGTCCCTGGCGCGGAGGCGGGAATTTCAATGGGAGGAAATTGCCGGTAAGTGGCTGGAGCTTTTTTATGAAGTATATGGATTGTAAAAAGATATCATTTTGTATCGTGTGCGGCAACCGGCTGCATCAGCTGCGGGAGACGCTGCCGGTCAGTTTGCGGCAGAACGAGGGTTATCCGGAGCTGGAATATGTGCTGCTCGATTATAACTCGAAAGATGGCATGGGGGATTGGGTGAGGGAAAATTTATCTTCATACCTGGAGAGTGGGTTGCTCACCTATTATCGTACGACGGAGCCGGAGGTCTTTCATTATAGTCATGGGAAGAATGTGGCGTTCCGGCTTGCGACGGGGGAGATTCTTTGCAATATCAACGCGGACCACTTCGCCGGAGAAGGATTTGCCGAGTATGTCGATAGAGCTTTTCAGGCGGATGAGAAGGTTTTTCTTACGCCGATTGCTCCGAGGGGATATGGCGCGAGGTATTACGCCCCTGCGGATGTGCTAGGTCGGATTTGTTTGCGTAAGACGGATTTCGAAGCGGTGCAGGGGTTCGACGAAAGGATGAACCGGTATGGTTTCGAAGATCATGATTTTGCCAACCGGCTGGAGATGCTGGGAATAAAAAGGATTCTTATGGAGGACCCGGGGTTCCACCAGTTTGTCGGGCATGGGGACGAAGAGCGATATGACGCGGGGCACGACCGTCTCGAGGGGATGTACATTTGTTATAAAGATCCGTCGCGATCGGAGCTGCTGATGATGGACCGGGATGGGTCGTTTGTAAAGGGTACGGCGGTCGATTATAGTACGTTGGACAGCGAGACGCCTTCGTTTGGGAGGAACCTCCGTCATATCAGGTTTTTGTTTACGGTGGAATTTAACGATCATCGGGGGTGGATGAAGGGAAGGTGGAGAAGGGAGGGGGAGGAGATTTTGTTCGATGCGGAGGGTAAGGGTTTTCGTATGGTCGGGGAAGACGGGAATTTGCGGGATGCCGGGGAACGGGGATTGGTGTTTCGGCCGGTATGGAATAAGATGCTTATACATAATATGCTTCGGTTTAATGTCTACTTTTCAAGCCGCTGTATCATGGAGGATAACCTGGAGATGGGCAGGACATCCGTCAATGATGGGGTTTATGGGAGGGCGGTCGTTTATAGGAATTTCGATCAGCTCCCCATCCGGGTTGGGGACGATTAGTCGATGTTTCTGATCAATTTTCTGAAATAGATTTGATTGTTTATAGTCACCTTGAGGGTATACAGGCCGGGCGGCAGCGTCTGGCCTATTTTTATGTTTATGGCTCCGTTGCCGGTATCGTGTATATAGAGCTGTTTGATCTTTCGGCCGTCTGCTCCGTAGAGCTCGAGCCAGGCAGGGGTGGTTTGGGTAGGGAGGCAAATGGTGAATTGATCGGTGAAGGGGTTGGGATATATGGAGAGGTTCCGGGCGTTTTCTCTTTTTATCATTTTGATCATACTGAAGATTTGTTTTTCGGGTTTTGCGTAGGCGATGCGGTAGAACGTCGTGCCGGGAAGGGGGGCGTCGTCGTAGGTCGATTGGGTTGGGGTTAGAATCGACAGCGTGGAGAAATGGCTTCCGTCGGAGGAACGTTCGATTTGCAGGTCAAAGGTGGAACCGTCGCCGGTGATTTGCCAGGCGAGGTGATTGGTATTGGGAGTGGCTTCGGCGGAAAAGGACAAGATGGACAGGGGGAGCAGGGCGATGGAGCCGCAGCTGGTGCAGCTGCTGAAGGTTGTAGCGTTGCCCCAGGCTTTGACGTGACCACGGGAGACGAAGCAGCTCGAGTCGGTTATGTGGGTGGAGGAGAGGCAGGCGCGTACGTTCGAATTGGAGGTGACGCTTTCGCAGATGTAAGAATGGTCCAGGACGTTTATGCAGCCGGGGCCGGAGGGTGCGGTATAGGTATTGGGAGCGTTGTTGACAAGGATGGACATCGAGATCTGGCTGCTGGGGCCCAGGCATACGCTGCCTGCGCCGGACTGCGGGTCGGTTACGACTCCGTGGGTGGTGAGCTTGCCGTTGTTGACGAACCAGGAATAGGGATTGTTGATGACGAGCCAGTCGAAGGCGACGGTGAGCACGGAGGATGTCGATGCATTGACGACGATATTGGGTTGAGAAGTGCTGACGTGGGCGCCATCCAGCAGGAGGGTTCTTTGTACGTTTATCGTTCCGTAGTTATAAATATAGCAGCCTCCCTGTAGCTGCAAAGCTGTGCCGGTACCGCTGCCGATGACGAAAGTCGCTCCGGGTTCGACGTAAAGGGTGCCGGTGTTGAAGGTGAGCTTGTCGATCGTCAGGTTGCCACAGACGATGAGGGTGCCGCCGTCGAGGGTAAGACTGTTGTAGGTTGCAGAGGCGCCGTAATAGTATTTGGTGGCGGAGGTGCCGAGCGTCTCGCCGTCTGTGGCTTTGGGTTCCGTGCCGGTGCAGGCTGGAGCTGGCGGGGCTACGATACATTGTGCGGTTGAAGGAATGGATAAGGTGTGGGTGAAGAGGAGCATGCAAAGAGCAATGCGTAGACGATTGGGCATAGGTTTGGATTTAGGGTTGGTGTATAAGGGTCAGTGTAAATATATAGTCGGGTTTGGGAGGTTTAAAACGAAGGTGCGGCAACTGCAGTAAAAGGTGCATGGAGGTAAGTGGGGAGCGTTTCAATTGTGATTGTGGGGGCATTTTTCAATTCATACCGTGATTGTTCCTGTTCATACAGCTGTTGTTGTGGCGTGGGCGGCTTCCCGATACCTTTGGGGGATGACCCGCGTTAATCACTGTATATGCGAATACTAGTAGCAGAAGACGAGCGACGGCTTATCCAGCAACTGGAAGCGGCTCTCAAGAACTTTTCCAATCGAATCGATATAGTGCTTGTTCCACCTGCAGACGGGGGACAGCCGGCTGGCGTTTCGCGCCGGCAGCGCTTCCTGGTGAGGCAGGGGCAGAAGTTTCAGTCTGTGGAGGTGAGGGATATCCAGTATTTCTTCGCCGAGGATAGATTTGTCTTTTGCAGGACGAAGGACAATAAGAAGCATCTGATCGAATATAGGATTGAAGAGCTGGAGCAGATGCTGGAGCCGGTGCAGTGGTTTCGGGTCAATAGGAGCTTTTTGATCGCTATTTATGCTATCGATATGGTCTACCCGTATTCGGGCAATAGGCTGAAGCTGCATGTGATTCCTGCGTTCCGGAAGGATGTGATCGTGAGCAGGGAGAGGGTAGCGGAGTTCAGGAAGTGGATGGGGGAATAAAAGATAACGGCGGCCTCGTAGTGAGGCCGCCGTTTTTATTGGAGGTTAATTGAGCTGGGCTTGTACCTGGGACCAGCGGGAGGGAGCCAGGTGTTTTTCGGCGATCGACATCAGGTTGTCGAAGACGAAGGGAGGAGCTTCCTGTTTGACGGCTTTGAACCAGGGCAGGAGCTCGGCGTTGCCCATGCCTTTGATCATCCATTCTGCGGCGATATCCATTTCCGCGGGGGCGATGGAGCGTTGGATATTTTGTACCATGCCGAATAATTCTGCGTCGGTGTAGTGTTCCCAGAGCACCAGGTTGAGCACTTGTTCTTCCTTGTTCATGTGCTCGAGGTTGAAGGCGATGAAGTCGTTCAGGGCATAGTAAATTTCTTTGCCGGCGTTTGGCTTGTCTTCGGCTTGCCAGTAGGCCGCGATTTTCTCGCGGAGCTGACCCGTGAGGGCGAGGTCGGTTACGTGTTCGTTTTCGAATTCCTGGATAAGGGCGGGGGCGTGTTTTTCGGCGGCATGGAGGATGAAGTGGTCTTCGTGGTGGGCGTGTCCGTCCATCATGCCGAGGAGGAGCTCGATCCGGGTAATGGCGGGTCGGGTATTTTCGGGGTCGGACAGGTCTGCGCGCTGCAGCTGTAAGACGCTGTCGAACATCAAGGTGCGTAGGGCTTTATGGATTTGGCCGAATACGTTGTAGCGGGTTGTATGCATTGCTTTGATATTTATTGACTAAATTAGGTTGGGGATGGGGTTTGGCGAACCGGTGGGGGAATGAGCTGGGGATTTTGACGGTTGAATTGGCATAGCCTGGTAAAAATAGAATATGAATTATAAAAGAAATGTCCTGCTTTTGGTTCTTTTGGCTGTTTTGACCTTAAATAGTCGTGCTCAGCAGGAACATATAGAAGAGGCTGCGTTTGCGAAGATCAGGAATGCGGAGCTGACCGGTTCTATGGTTCCGGAAATCGCTCATTATCTTACCGATGTTTCGGGGCCCCGGCTTCCGGGGTCGGAGGGGTATAAGAGGGCGGCTATGTGGGCCGTGGAGACATTGAAAAAATGGGGACTGGCAAATGCGGTCATGGAGCCATATGGGGAGTTCGGGAAGCAGTGGGATTTGCAGGAATTCAGCATCGCCATGAAGGCTCCTTATTATCAGCCTCTTCGGGCTTATCCCGAACCGTGGTGCGGGAACACGCATGGCCTGGAGCGGGGCAGGGTCATTTTGCTCACGCAGGAGCAGTCGGTAGATACGGTTTACCTGGCCGGTCATGCTTCGGAGCTCAGGGGTAAATTCATCCTGGTAGCTGTCAACCCGGTAAAAGCGCTACAGGAATTCGAGCCGGCGGCAGAGCGGTTCAGCGATCGGGCGCTGGATACTATCGATGAGCAGCATGCGGTGACTCGTCCGGCGATAGAGCAAAGTATCATAAGGCAGCGAGTGCGGGTGCGGATAGACGTTCTTTTAAAAAGGGCGGGTGTGCTGGGCCGGATCTCTGCACCGGCTTACAATGCGAATGGTGCGGTGCATGTGCAGGCAGGGGTTGGATTTAAACTGACGGATCCAGATGGGATTCCGAAGGTTAGCATGTCTTACGAGGATGGACAGCGGATCAGGCGGCTGATCCAGTCCGGGCATGTCGTAGAGCTGGCGTTGAATATTCAGGGGCGGTTTTCGACGGCGGATACCAGGGGATATAATGTAATTGCGGAAATTCCCGGGACGGATCCGGGGCTGGGAGCGGAGGTGGTGATGCTTGGGGGGCATTTGGATTCCTGGTATTCTTCAACCGGAGGTACGGATAACGCGGCTGGGTGTATCGTGGTGATGGAGGCGGTTCGTCTTCTTAACTCGCTTGGACTGAAGCCGAAACGGACTGTTCGGGTTGCGCTCTGGGATGGAGAGGAGCAGGGACTGTATGGGTCTTTCAACTATGTGAAAAATCATTTCATCGGAGCGGATGGCAAGCCGAATGCGGAGCAGAAGAAGGTTTCGGCCTACTTCAATATCGACTATGGAACGGGGAAGGTCAGGGGGATCTTTGCGCAGCAGAATGAGGCGGTCAAGCCGGTGTTCGAGCAGTGGTTTGTTCCTTTTCACGATTTGGGCGCCGGGACGGTGACGATAAAGAGTACGGGCTCGACGGATCATCTTTCGTTCGACTGGGCGGGGATTCCGGGGTTTCAGTTTATCCAGGACCCGCTGGATGAAGGGCGGACGCATCATACGGATTTGGACGACTACGACCATCTGGCGATCGAGGATCTGAAGCAATCTGCGATAATAATTGCTTCGTTTGTCTATCAGGCGGGGATGCGTGCGGAGATGCTGCCGAGGAAGCCTTGGGTGAGGGAGACGTTTTTGTTCGATGGGTTGTAGGTGTCATGCGGTTTTCAGGTAAGGGTGGACGGGATTTTGGTGGATGATGCGTTATTTTATAGATTTGTCGGCATCAACCCCTTTTTCCCACTTTGAGACTGTTTTTATGAGATTGAAAGCGTGGCTTTTGCCTGTTCTGCTATTTTGCTCCCTTCATTTTAAGGCTGTTGCTCAGGTTAATACGCAAGATTCGCTTGTATTGGTGGATTTGTATAATAGCACCAACGGGCCTGGTTGGACGAATCATACCAATTGGCTGACGGCGGAGCCGGTTAGCAAATGGTATGGTATTACCGTAGTTAATGGCCGGGTGTTTAATATGATCTTGAGGAACAACCGGATTATCGGCGCCCTTCCTTCATCGCTTGGTAATCTCAGCGCATTGGTGAATATAGAATTGCAGGGAAACGGGTTGACCGGTACTATTCCCTCTTCGTTGAGCAACCTTAGCAATTTGGGGAATCTCAACCTGTCGTATAATCAATTTACCGGGGAGATACCTTCCTCTTTTAATAATTTTTCTTCTCCCGCTTTTTATGGTCTCGATGTCTCGCACAATTTTTTAAGCGGTAATATACCGGCTTTTACTAATGTACGTGGAAACTTCTTTTTTGCGTATAACCAGTTCAATTTCTCCAGCTTTGAAGCATATACTGCATATTCTTCCCATCCCGTTATCGGGCAGATCCGGGAGGCCGATCTACCTTTGATGGATGACAATGGTATTCTTTCTGTAGCGGCGGGCGGGCATCTGTCTCAAAATACTTATAAGTGGTATAAGGATGGTGGTCTTGTCGTCACTAAGACTGGCGATTCCACCTTCACGCCGGGAGCTGCGGGAAATTATAGTGTGGTGGTGACGAACCCGACGGTTCAAATTATGCTGTATAGTATTTCGAATCTCAATGTCCAGGATTCTCTGGTGCTGGTCGGGCTGTATAACAATACGGGAGGGGCGGGCTGGACAAATCATGCCAGCTGGCTGACTTCGGCGCCCGCGGCGAACTGGCCAGGGGTTACCGTTCGAAATGGAAGGGTGACGGAGCTGTATCTCAATTCCAATAATCTGACGGGTAATGTGCCTGCTTCACTGGCTACGTTGCCCAATGTGACTACCCTTTCTTTCTCGAATAATCAATTGTCGGGCCCAATTCCATCGGAGCTGGCTCATACGCCTGTATTGCGTGATTTATATCTGAGCGGCAACCAGCTTAGCGGCGGGATACCTGCGGCATTCGCGAGCGGGCATACTATTCAAACGCTGGATTTTGCCAGCAATCAATTGTCGGGAACGATTCCTGCATTCTCTAATTTGCTTCAGCTTTCTTCTCTTTCTTTGGGAGGTAATCAATTTACAGGCCCTCTTCCTTTGATCACGGGTGTTCCGTATCTAAGTTTTTTGTCGCTTGGTGGAAATCAACTGACGGATACCATTCCGGCAGGATATTCTCTTTTACCTCTTTACGATTTTATTGTCACTAATAACCGGCTCTCCGGTCGTATTCCCAACTTTTTGTGTACGTCCAGGATGCAGCTTCTCTCGCTCGATCAAAATCAGTTTACCGGCCCGCTCCCGGATTCTATCGGTAAGTTAAATAGCATTGCTATCGTGTTCCTTCAAAAAAATCAGCTCAGCGGTCCTATTCCTGTTGGAGCAAGCAAGCTTCAGGCTGGGGTGATACAGTCGTTAAATTACAATAGATTGACCTTTGCCGGATTGGAGAATTTGCCCAGATACAGCACGGGGGCCCTTCCAGCTATTACACCGCAGGCGAATGTTCCATTGGTCCAGCAGGGGGATTCGCTGTATGTGAAAGTGGGGGGAATCCCGTCGACGGAGACGTTTAAATTTTATAAGGACGGGGTGTTGGTGGGTACGCAGGCGGGGGATTCGGTCTTTCGATTTTCCGGGGTCGGAAAATATAATATCGTTTCTACTAGTACGGTTGCGCCGACGCTTACTTTGTATTCGGATACGCTGGATGTCAAATTGAGCTTGCCTACGGCGACTACGAACGGGAGTGGGGTTATTTCGGGGAGTGGGACTACGGATGTGATCAAGGGTTCTTTGTTGCTCGGCAGTTTGACGCCGGCTTCGGGAGCAAGTGGTTTAAGCGGTAAGGTGAATGTTTTGGTAACGATCGACCCGCCGGGAAGGGGTTATTGGGTATATCCTATTGTCCGGAGGCATTATGATATTACGCCGGAAGTCAATGCGTCGACGGCGAAGGCTACGGTTAAGCTTTATTTTACGCAGCAGGAGTTTGACGATTACAATGCATATGTGGCGTCCTTTCAGTTTCCGCTCCATCTTCCGCTTATGCCGACCGGCGGCGTCGATAATGGCAATGTGCGGGTAGTTCAGTATCATGGGGAATTTCAGGGGGTTAATTATCCATATAATTATGGCAAGGATAGTGTGGTCATCATACCTTCTGTATCCTGGGATGCGGTGAATAGCTGGTGGGTGGTGTCTTTCCCTGCGAATGGTTTTAGCGGATTTTTTGTAAAGACCGGTGTAGATCCTTTGACGCTTCCGAGTGTGACGACGACGGGGAGCCAGGTCATTTCGGGCAGTGGGACTACGGATGTGATCAACGGTTCTTTCAAGCTTGTCAGTCTTACTCCGGCTGCGGGTGCTGGTGGTCTTAGCGGGAATGTGAGTGTGCTGGAGACGGTGGATGCGGCGGGAACGGATTATGGAGGAACTCCTTACCTCCGGAGGCATTATGACATTACGCCGGCCGTCAATGCGTCGACAGCAAAGGCTACGGTTACGCTTTATTTTACACAGGAAGATTTCGACGCATTCAATAACTATGTGACGGCCCATCAGCTTAGCGTGCCGCTCATGCCGACGGGTGGTGTGAATAACGGGAATGTGCGGCTGGTTCAATATCATGGGGATTTTACCGGCTCTTCCAAGCCGGGTAATTATGGGCCGGATAGTCTTGTGGTCATACCCGCGGTAGCCTGGGATGCGGATAATGCCTGGTGGACGGTTTCTTTCACGGTTACTGGGTTTAGTGGTTTTTTTGTAGAGACGGGCACGACTCCTTTGCCGTTGACGTTGCTGCAGTTTACGGGCGAGGTGGAAAAGGGCAGTGTCGGTTTGCACTGGCTCACGACCAATGAGGTCAATACCAGCCGGTTTGTGGTGGAGAGGAGTGGTGATGGCGGAGTGTTTTCTGCGATTGGAACTGTGGCGGCGAAGTCAGGTGCGGGGGATAATCAGTATGTGTTTAAGGATGATCGCCCGCTGGCCGGGAAGAACCTGTACCGGTTGAAGATGTTGGATATCGATGGAGTTTATAGCTATAGTTCGGTGGTGGTAGTCGGGGTTGTTGCCTCGGGTGCGCCGTATGTGTATCCTAATCCTGCGAATGATCTGGCTAGTGTAGTATTCAGGTCGGCGGCAGGCGGGAAATATTCTGTGCGGGTTGTCGATGCAGTGGGTAGGGTTGTGGAGCGGTTGGCGGGTGTGTCCGTGGTGGGATTGAACAAGGTGGAGCTTTTGGTAAGACGGTACGGTCCGGGTGTTTATACGGTTGTGTTGACCGATGCGGAGCATGGCAGCCGAAGTGTTCGATTAGTCGTGAAGTAATATTTGTTATAAGAGGGCGGGAGATTTGCCGAATGCTTTTTTAAAGGCAAAGGAGAAGTGGGATAAGTTTTCGAAGCCGACGTCGAGGTAGATGTCGGAGGGCTTTTTACCTTCTTCTTTTATGAGGCGGCGGGCTTCGGTCAGGCGTTTTTGCATTAGCCAGCGGCCCGGGGTCGTTTGGAAGGTTTTTTCAAAGTCGCGTTTGAAGGCGGCGAGACTGCGTCCGGTAAGGGTGGCGAAGCGGGATAGGGGTACGTTGAAGGTGTAGTGTCGTTCCATGTAGGCGGCGAGGTCGATTTTGTGGGGCTGGCTGAAGTCGAAGAGCAGGGATTTCAGGCTGGGGTCGTGCTGTAGCAGGAGGACGATGGCCTCGTTGGTTTTGAGAGCGAGGAGATCGCCGTTCAGTGGTTTTTTGTGTTCGAAATAGGGCAGGAGGGATTCGAAAAAGCCTTTGATGAAGGGGTCGCCGTCGAGGGAATGCAGGCCGGGGCCGGTGTAGGGTTCTATGGGTTGGGAGGCGGTACGCGTGTAGTATTCTCTTAAGATGTCCTGGGAGAAAACGATATTAATGGACCTGAACTGCCCGGAGGGGGGTGGGATTTTTACCGTTTTGAGCAGCATATTTCGTCTGGCCAGGCCCATGCTGCCGGGGCCATGGAGGGAGGCGCCGGCGGCGGTGGTAAACTGGACGGAGCCGGTGATGATATATCCCATCGAGTGTTCGGCTACGTATTGTTCGCTGGCCAGCTTCTTCTCATAAGAGCAGCTATAGAGCACATTACCGATCAATTCTTCTATTACAGCGGGCTTACTCATAGGAGCTAATTTACTTATTTCAATTGGCTTAGCATCAGGCGGTCCATCAGCCGGTCCGATAGCAGCTTGCGCATAGCGAGCATGGGGCGCGCCATAAAGCCTGCGACGTACCGGGTTTTTGGGCGGCGGGCAAGGATGGCTTTTAGTACGATGTCGGCGATAATTTTGGGTTCGGGCAGTCGGTTGGCAAAGGATTTCTGCATACCGGCGAATTTTCTGACCATGGGGCCATAAACTCCGTTGCCCGAGTTTTTGAGGCCGTTCTCTACGGCAATGTCTGCCCATTCCGATTTGACGCCTCCGGGCTCGATGACCACTACGTCGATGCCGAACTGGCCGACTTCTGCGCGGAGGGAGTCGCTGAGGGCTTCCAGCGCGAATTTGCTGGCGTGATACCAGCCGCCTAACGGCATCGCTACTTTGCCTCCGATGGAGGAAATGTTGATGATCCGGCCGGAGTGTTGAGCGCGCATGTAGGGCAGGACGAGCTGGATGAGTCGTGCTGCGCCGAATACGTTTACTTCGAGCTGGTGACGGGCGTCTTCTGCGGGGACTTCTTCGATGGAGCCGTAGGAGCCAAAGCCGGCGTTGTTGATGAGGGCGTCGATGCGGCCTTCGTTGGCGATGATTTGCTTTATGCCGGTGGTCATGCTGGTTTCGTCGGTGACGTCCATGGCGAGGGTGTGGATGCCTGTTTTTGTGAGGTCCTCCATTCTTTTGGTGCGGCGCGCGGCGGCGTATACGGTAAAATCATTTTTGGAGAGCAGCTGGGCCATCTCCCTGCCCATGCCGGAGGAGGCTCCTGTGATCAGGACGACTTTTTTCATTGTATTTTTTATACAAAGGTATAGTCGGGGGCAGGGAGGTGGTTTGCTGTGGAGCTCGTATTTTGTTTGTTTTGGGGCTCCGGGAGTTATTTAGCGGGTTGGGGGATGATGCGGAGATAGGGCTTGACCGTTTTCCAGCCGTTGGGATACTTTTCTTTTGCTTCGGCGTCGGATACGGCGGGGACGATGATTACGTCTTCGCCGTTCTGCCAGTTGACCGGTGTGGCTACTTTGTGGGCGGCGGTCAGCTGCATGGAATCCAGGGTCCGGAGGATTTCGTTGAAATTTCGTCCGGTGGTCATGGGATAGGTCAGCTGCAGCTTGATCTTTTTGTCGGGCCCGATGACGAAGACGGAACGGACGGTTTGGTTGGTGGCTGCGGTGCGGCCTTCGGAGGTACCGGCTTCTTCGGCGGGGAGCATGTCATAGAGCTTGGCGATGGCAAGGGTCGGGTCGCCGATCATGGGGTAGTTGACGGCAGCGCCCTGGGTTTCTTCGATGTCTTTTTCCCATTTCAGGTGGCTTTCTACGGGGTCTACGCTCAGGCCGATGATCTTACAATTGCGTTTGGTGAACTCGGGTTCGATACGGGCCATGTAGCCCAGCTCGGTTGTGCATACGGGTGTGAAGTCTTTGGGATGTGAAAAAAGCATTGCCCAGCCATCTCCGATCCAGTCGTGGAATTGAATGGTGCCCTTGGTCGTTTCTGCGGTAAAATTTGGCGCGGTGCTGTTTAATCTCAGGCTCATGATGTTTGAAGTGTTTATTGATTGAGTGATCGATTTGACACTACAAAGATGGGCCTGTGAGGGGGGCATTTTCGGTAACATAGGTTACAAACCCGTGTAACAAATGTTACAAATCCTTGAGAAGCTTGATTTGTTTGTTGTAGATGAGGAGCTTGTTTTCGTTCTCGAGCTTTTTGAGCAGACGGGAGACGACGACGCGGTTGGTTCCGAGCTCGTTGCCGATTTGCTGGTGGGTGACGTTGATGACGGAGGAGTCGGCGATTCGGGACTTTTCCTTGAGGTAATTGATGAGCCTTTCGTCCATCTTTTTGAAGGCTACCTCGTCGATGCTTTTGATCATCTCGGTGAAGCGGTTCAGCAGGGTGGTCATCACGAACTTCTTCCAGGAGGGGTGCTTTTGCATCCATTCCTCCATAAAGGAGACGGGGATACAGGCGAGGACGCTGTCTTCTTCGGCGGTGGCCCGGATGACGCTGGTTTGGGTGAGCATGCAGCAGTTGAATGTCATAGCGCAGCTTTCGCCTTCTTTGACATAATATAAGAGGAGCTCCTGGCCTTCGTCGTTGATGCGGCTTACTTTGATGACGCCGTCGACGAGGAGGGGAACGGCGCGGATATTTTGGCCGATATTGAGGATGACGTCGCCGCCTTTTACTTCCATGAGCATGGATTTTTCTTCCAGCTCGGCAAGTAGGGTGGGGTCGAAGTGTTCGGAGAATTTGGTCAGGTATTTAGCGGGGTGGTCCAACATAATTAGTTGTAAATATATCGTATTTTCATCTTTATGGAGAGACTACGGAAGCATATCGAGGAGATTACTCCGCTTAGCGATGAGGAGTTTGAACATATTAAGACATTTTTTACTCTCAGGAAGGTGCGGAAGCATCAATACCTCATCCAGGAAGGGGATGCTGTTGGCTATGAATATGTGGTTCTTGGGGGGATCTTCAAGCTTTTCTACCTGGATGGGGAAGGGAAGGAATACATCGTTCAGTTTGCAAGGGTGAATTGGTGGATGTGCGATTACAATGCTTATTTCTTTAAGGGTAAGGCGACGCTAAATGCGGTGTGTATGGAGGAGGGAGAGGTGTTGTGTCTGACGCTCCAGGGAAGGGAGAAGCTGTCGGCGGACTATCATAAGATGGAGCACTTCTTCCGGGTGAAACTGACTAACGGATATGCGGCGTTACAGCGGAGGATAACGTCGTTGCTTTCGAGCACGCCGCAGGAGCGGTACCGGGAGTTTAGTGAGCTGTATCCGAATTTGATACAGGAGATTCCAAAGAAATACATTGCAGAGTATCTGGGCGTCAGCAGGGAGACATTGAGCCGGCTTTATTCCAACGGTAAATAGGGGATGATTTGGGCCCGCGCGGGTTCGGGGAAGTGTGATTTAAATCACACTTTTTTTGTGACTGGGGTCCTTCCGCCAGGGGGGCATGGTGTGCTAATTTTGGTTTAAAATTTACTGTTATGAAAATTTTAATTATTGCTTCAAGCACCACGCACATTGGCCCTAACAACCGTGCTACGGGTAATTTTCTGACCGAGATCGCTCATCCTTATGAGACGTTTAATGCGCAGGGATATGAAATCGACATTGTTAGCATTAAGGGCGGGGAAGCTCCGCTGGATGGCATGAGTGAGAAGGATGACGCCCTCAATGCCGCTTTCCTTAGCGGGGATGGTTTGAGAAAGATGAAGAATACCGTTTCTGTCGATGAGGTTTCTGTCGACGGTTATGACGCCGTTTTTGTGCCGGGGGGACTGGCTCCGATGGAGGATATGCCGGGGAATGCTACGGTACAAAAGGTTTTGGCGTCGATGTATGAAGGTGGGAAGGTCGTTGGCGCTGTCTGTCATGGACCGGTATCGTTATTAAATGTGAAACTGAGTGATGGGGCTTATCTGATCGATGGAAAGAATATCACTTCTTTTAGCAATGCGGAGGAAGAGCACTATGCAAAGGGGGACGTGCCGTTTTTGCTGGAGAGCGCTTTGAAAAAACGCGGCGGGAAGTATACGGCAGCGGCTCCCTGGCAGGATCATAGTGTCGTAGATGGCCGGCTGGTTACGGGACAGAATCCTGCTTCGGCTAAAGGGGTAGCGGAGAAAATGATTGCTATTTTGGAACGTTCAAACGGATAATTATGAAGCCGATTCATGTATTTGCAAAATGGACCGTTAAAGAGGGGCAGCTAGGTGTGGTGTTGGGATTGTTGGAGGAGGTTGTCGAAGAGAGTGTGGCGGAGGAGGGTAATCTCTTTTATACGGTGCATCAGAGTAATGCGGAGCCGAATACGCTGGTTCTCTACGAAGGGTATAAGGATGAGGATTCGGTGGCGGCACATCGGGAGTCGGAGCATTTTCAGCGGCTGGTTATCGGCAAGATCGTTCCGTTGCTGGAAGGGAGGGAGGTTATTTTGGCTACGCGGGTAATGGGCTTGGATTAAAACTCGGGCAGGGTATAAGACCCTGCCCGAGGTGTTGAGAGCCCGTGGTGCTGAGCGCCTGCGGTGGCTAGCGCTAGGCGGGCTGGATGTTTTGGTTGATGGAAAACAGGTTTGCCGGGTCGAATTTCGCTTTTATGGACGAGAGCCTTTTGAGGTTTCCGGCGTAGATGCGTTCTACGGTGTTATTTCCTTCATTCATCATAAAGTTGACGTAGCCGCCTCCGTCGGAGGAGGGCTGCAGGATGGACGCATAGTTCTTCGTCCAGGCTGTTATGATGTCTTTGTCTTCTGGTTTTTCGCTTACTCCCGCGATGACGACGGCGTATTTCGATTTCCGGTAGTGCCAGGCAGTGGCGTCGGGGGGGATCGTTGCGGCGCGGCCATTGACCGGATACAGGTGTAATAAGGACTGCCAGGTAGGGGCGTCTTTTATTTGCTGGACAGCGTCTGCTATTACTTTATTATCCAGCCGGGTGACGAAGTCGCCCTTCCAGTACCACTGGAGGCCTTTGGGCAGGGTTGGGTCGAACATGCCTTGCAGGGCTGGGAAGGGCATGGGGCCGGTCCAGTCCAGGGCGGGTTTACGGTATTGGCGGATGCTGTCGAAGACGGCGGTTGCCCTTTCCTCACTGCAGTTGCAGCACCAGACGATGGCGCAGACGCGTTTTCCCTGTAGGTCTTCGGGGAAGGGGGCGCCGGGGGGGACGGTCATCAGGGCGAAGAAACCGGATAGTTGGGTCGGGGCGGTATCGATGAAGCGGTCGAACCAGCCCAGGATTTGTTCGGCATCTTCGAGGGGCCATAGCATGGGGCCGCCGTAGATGGTGCTTACAGGGTGGGCTTTGAAGAGGAAGGAGGTGACGATGCCGAAGTTGCCGCCGCCGCCGCGGATGGCCCAAAAGAGGTCGGGGTTTTCGAATTCGGAGGCTTTTGCGGTTGTGCCGTCGGCGAGCACGACGGAGGCTTCCAGGAGGTTGTCGATGGTGAAGCCGTGCTGGCGGGTGAGGTAGCCGAGGCCTCCGCCGAGCGCCAGGCCGCCGATTCCGGTGGTAGAAAAGACACCGGTGGGGATAGCCAGGCCGAACGGGTGGGTGGCTTTGTCTATTTCTGCGAGGGTGCAGCCGCTTTGGACGAGGACGGTTTGGTTCTTTGTGTCGACGTGGATGGCTTTCATCGGGGAAAGGTCGATTACCAGGCCGTCGTCGACGGAGCCGAAGCCGGCGCCGTTGTGGCCGCCGCCGCGGACGGCGAGCCTGAGCTGGTGCTCTTTGGAGAACTGGATGGCGGCCTGGACGTCGGTCGTGTCCGCGCATTGTACGATTAGCGCGGGGCGCTTGTCGATCATTGCGTTGTACAGGCTGCGGGCTTCGTCATAGTTATTGTCGCCGGGTTTGATCAGCTTGCCTTTTATGCTTTTTGCAAGGGCTTCAATTTTAGATGTCGGGATGTTACTTTTCATGCCTAAGAATTTATTATGTAAAATTATCAGGGCATGGCTGCGGCGATGTGGTTTAGCAGCTCAAAAAAGTTGTTGTGGGGATCGGGGGGGCGGTTGTAGAGCTTTTTCGGAATTTCAGGGGTGGGATGCCAAATCTTTCTTTAAACACCTTGCTGAAGTGGGTGGTATTTTCGAAACCGCTCTCGTCGACGATTTCGGCGATGGTTTTTTGGGTGGTGGTGATCAGCGAACGGGCGTAGAGAAGGCGTTTTTCGATGAGCCATTTACCGGGGGAGATGTGGAAGGTGTCTTTGAACTCGCGTTTGAAGCCAGCCAGGCTGCGCCGAGAGAGGCGTGCGTATTCTTCCAGTGACATATTGTACATGAAATTTTCTTCCATTATATCTCTTAGCATGGGTCTGCCGCTGTCGGCGAGCTGGCCCAGGTAATGGAGCAGGCCGCGGTTTTGGGGGCTGCTGAGCAGGGTCAGAAGCAATTCGCGGAATTTGAGCTCGACCAGGCTTTCGGGAGGGGCGGGGTGCTGGACAAAGTAGGGGAGCATGCTGTCGAAGAAGACTTTGGCCATGTCGTTGAGGTAAAGGGGAGTGAAGACTTCGAGGGGGGAGGGGGTGGATCTGTCGAAGGGGAGGGAGGTCCGGTATTCTTTTATGAAATCGAAAAGGTAGCTGTCCGGCATAAAGAAGGCGATCAGTTTCCAGTCGTTGTCGAAAAACCTTTCCTGCAGGTAGCCGCCTCTTCGTATAAAAACGGATTCACCTTTTTCTATCCGGTAGGTTTTGAACGGGGTATGATAGGCCTTTTTTCCGTCGAGGGCGTAGACGATAAAGTTGAGGTGGGTATAGACTTTTACGTACTGCTCTATTTGGGGGCAGCGATAGTGGACGAATAGTAATTCTTTGAATGATAGCTTTTTATAATCCTCGCCCTGGGATTGGAGGAAGTCATAGACGCTGACCATGGAGTTTTATTAAGAGATGAAATTTACTGCTATTTGAATGGGGGGATGGCTGGAGTTTCCGAACGGTTGCGGGGGCGGCGGGAAGGTGAATTGTTGTGTAAAACTTAAAATTGTTTCGAATTGTGAATGTATGCTTCCGAATATATAATTTGGAGTACAAACCCCGCCTTACATGTTCCGCCGTTTATTGTGTGGCATTTTTATAATGCTATGTTTTTCTTGTCAGCATAAGAAAACTATTGTCCCGTCTTATTATTATTGGAGAACGAACAGCTCGATCGAGGGAGAGGAAAAGGCGCTGCTGCGCAAGCATAATATTCATACGCTTTATGCCAAGGTATTGGATATAGACTGGGCCGGGGTGAACGGGGCGATACCCGTCGCCAGCATGGATTTTCATGGCTTGCACCGGGGATTGAATGTTTATGATAGCCTTAATGTTCGGCTCATTCCCGTGGTTTTTATCACCAACAAGACTTTTTTAGAAATCGATTCTGCGGAGATTCCTGTGCTGGCGAAGCGGGTGCTGCGAAGGTGTCTGCCCGCCTATGACAGCATGGGGGTGGCGTACGAGGCTCGTGAGCCGTTCAATAGCTTTGGTATGGCCAGGCCGAGCGAGATCCAGTTCGATTGTGACTGGACGGCAAAGACGGCGGGGAAGTATTTTTATTTTCTGCAGACGGTGCGGCGATTTTTGCCTTCGGATAGTATCCGTCTTAGCGCGACTATTCGTCTGCATCAGTTCAAATATCCTGATAAGACGGGGCGGCCGCCGGTGGATAGGGGGATGCTGATGGTTTATAATGTCGGTGATCTTCGGCAGTATTCTCCTGTCAATTCCATCTTCGAGCGGGGGAAGGCGGCGGCGTATTTTACGGGGGGGAAGGCTTATCCACTGCCGCTGGATATAGCGCTGCCGGCTTATTCGTGGGGATTGGTTTTTCGGGATAGGAAATTTTATCAGATCGAGAACGGGCTAAATGCCGCTCAGCTGGATACAAGCGGTGCTTTTGAGAGGAAGGGGAAGCCGGCGGATAATGGAGTTTCGTTCTACCGCGTTAAGAAGGATACGGTTTTTGGGGAGCTGTTTTTGCGGCCGGGTGATGAGATCAAGGTAGAAAGTATCGACTCGTCGCAGCTGGGGGCTGCGGCTGAGCTTGCTCAAAGAGCCGTGAATACCGATAGTTTCCGGGTTGCTTTTTTTGAACTCTCTTCCAATGAAATAAAACGATTCAGCGATGAAACCCTTGCGCAGATCTATCATTCTTATCAGTAGCCTGGTCTTGTTGTTAGCGCCTAAGCAATTGGTCAATGCCTGTGGCTTTATGGTTGGACCGAGTGAATACCGTTTCTGGCTGCTGCAGCCGGACCTGACCAATGAGGAAGATTTGACGCCGTTCTTTTTTGCGTCTTCTTATTTGTACAAGGGGACGGATACGAGTGCGAAGGAGACTTATCTGTCGCGGAACCTGGAAGAATGGCAGGAGCAGATACGTTTACGGAAAGGGAAAGGAGTTAGCTGGGAGGACATCGACGATCTTTTGAACTATACCGACCCCGACCTGTTCTTCGGGCATGCCGATTCGCTGGCCGGGAAGAATAGCTTCGTTCGATATCTGTTGCGTAAAGAGAATAGTGAATGGTTCCGGTATATGACGCTTTCAAAGAAAGTAGAGCAGCTTGCTGCCCATCCAGACCCGTGGGAGGAAGGTCCTATTCCTCATGCGAACATTAGCAGGATCATCGATGAGGCGAAGGGGGTGTACATGCAGGCCAGTTCCGGGTTTATCAAGATGAGAACAGCTTATCAGCTGATGCGGCTATATGGCTTTAATGGGGAGGGGGCAGCGGTGAGCCGGGTGTACGACGAGCGGATAGCGCGGGTGGCTACTTCCAGCTGGATCAAGTCGGCTGCTTTGTATCTAAAGGCTACGAAGGGGGAAGAGCCTGGCTCGAGGCGCTTGCTGGCTGAGGTTTTCGATCGGGGGGATTATTACAGGAGCTATTGCCTGGAGCATTTTGGGGGTGCGAGCATCGATAGTCTTTTACGGGAGGCGCGAAGCGGGCATGAGCGTGTGGTGCTGAGGGCTATGAAGGCATTCAATTATCCGGGGAGGTCTCTTTCCGCGATTCAACAGATTTATGCTGCTGAGCCGGGTTATAACGAAATACCTTTTCTATTGCTGCGGGAGATCAATAAAATAGAGGACTGGCTGGTAACGGAGAAGGTGACTAGCTTTAAACCGGCGGTCTATGCGGCTACTTATCAATGGCAGTTCAGCGATGAGTACCTGGGCTATAATAAAAGCAACCGATTGGCCGATCAAGCATATGCAGCGTCACTGGGGAAATTTCTTCTCCATGCGATAGCCGATCAAAAGAGCACGCAACCGGCGCTGCTGCGTTTGTGTTCGGCGCATTTGTCGATGTTGCTGGGTGATTATGCGGCAGCCGAGGAACAGCTACGGGTAGCGGCTTCTTACAAGGATGTGCCGAAGAATGTCAGGAGCCAGATCGCTATCAACCAGTTTTTGTTGGGGTTGGAGAAGCAGGGTTTGGATGCGGCTATGGAGAAAGCCTTTTTGGGATTACTTAGAAGGCCGGCGAAGCGGCTTGGTATTTATGACGCGGAGATCATGAAGGATCAGCTTATCTTGTATACGGCGCGTAAGATGATGCAAAAGGGGGATAAGGCGAGGGGGCTGATGCTGCTCAGCAGGACCAGGAGGGCGTTGGGGGATCTGCCCATCGGAGCCTATAAGGACGTCTACGAGGAAATTGCGGAGAATGCCGGGCCTGAGGATTATGATAGTATCGTTGCAATTGTGGACCGGAAGCACAAGAGTCCATTCGAGCAGTTTGTTACGAAGGGCAGGTTCAAGTCTTCGATCGAGTATTACGACTGGGCGGACTCTTCGGACTTGCCGATGTTGTTCTGGGACCGGAACCGGTTGATGGATGGCAAGGCCAGCTGGTATATCCGGAATAATGAGCTGGAGGCGGCGTTGAAGGCGATGCGTTCCGTGCCGGATTCATTCTGGCAGCGTGAGCCTTATACCGATTTCATCGGCGGCAATCCTTTCTATCTGAATATCTATAAGAATGGCTATTATTCCGGGAAGAGGACGAGGGGTTATAATAAGAGGGGGATCGTAGAAAAGATGCTGGCGTTGCAGTCTCTTGCGTCGGGAGCTCCGGCCAAGCGTGCCGAGTCTCATTTCCAATTGGCCAATGCCTGGTATAATATGAGCTATTATGGTAATAACTGGCTGGTAGTGAAGCCCTGGTGGTCGTCGTCGGAGCTGGATGAGTATGGTCCGAAGGTAGGTCGATCGGGGTTCAACGACGTCTATTATGGCTGTAGCCGGGCTAAGGCGCTGTATCTGCAGGCTATGCGGGAGACGAGGGATAAGAAGCTGGCGACTCTTTGCTGTTTTATGGCGGGGGTGTGTGAGGAGAATCGCAAGAGGCATGTTGGGGGGAAGAATCCGTACCTGGCCGAGCTGAAGGAAAAGGGAGTTAGTGAGGGGTATTATCGGGAGATGGTGAAGGAGTGTGCGGTTTATAATGATTATGTGCGGACCTTCGATAGGGAGCTGTAGAAAATAAAAACTATCATATGAAAAAGATGTCGCTTATTGTCTTTTTGCTTCTAGCCGGTGTGTGTTTCTGCCGGGCGCAGGGGCCGGGGCCAGGGGGGGCGCAGCTGCAGATTACTCCGGCTGTGACCCGTTTAGTGATCGATAGCCTGGGGCAGGTGCTGAAGCATAATTATGTGTTTCCCGATACTGCGGCCAAGATGGCGGCGTATCTCGATAAGGAATATAAAAGGGGGGCTTATGCCGGGATCAAGGACCCGCAGGAATTGGCGGATCGTCTCTGGAAGGATTTGGAGAAAGCCCATCATGATGGTCATTTACGGATAATGTATGCGCCGGGGATGGCGAAGGATCTGACCGATACTGTCGGTATTGCCCAGCGGCGCAGGGTTGGGGATTCGATCGGGCTGATTTTTGCACGGCAGCGGAATTTTGCTTTCAACAAGGTGGAGATCCTGTCCGGAAATATCGGTTATGTCAAGTTCAACGGTTTCGTCGGGTATCTGAAGGAGGCCCGTCCTACGTTCTCCGGGGCGTTCCGGTTCGTAGCCAATACCAGGGCGTTGATCATCGATATGAGGGATAATGGCGGGGGAAGTCCGGCGATGGTCTGCCAGGTGGCGAGCTATTTCTTTGGGGAGAGCCATCACTGGAACGATATCATTGGTCCCAGGGGGAAGAGTATATTTTATGTCGATCCGAAGGATGTCGACGGCCAGACTTTGTCGATGCCTGTTTACATATTGACCAGCAGACGGACTTTTTCGGGCGGCGAAGATTTCTGTTATGGGATGAAGAGCCTTCACCGGGCGACGATTGTCGGCGATACGACCGGCGGGGGAGCGCATCCGGTGGGACCGGTTCCGGTGGTGATGGGATTTGTCGCGAACGTTCCTTTTTCGCGGAGCCTAAATCCGTATACGCAGACGGATTGGGAGGGCACGGGTGTTTATCCGGATATACCGGTTAAAGAAGGGATGGCGCTGGAGAGGGCGAGGCAGGCCATTTTCGCGGACCTGGCGCAACATGCGGCGACTGAGGAAGAAAGGAGGAGCGCGCAGTGGCAGCTGGATGATCTGACGGCAAGGCAGCCGCAGCAAGCTGCGGCTACGGGTCTGGCGGCTTATACGGGAACATACCAGGGGCTGACCTTTTATGTGGATCATGGAGAGCTGTACTGTAAGAATGAAGAGAGGGGTGGAAATGTGTTCAAGATGATTTTTATATCGGGAGATAAATGGGTCCTCGATGAGAATGTACACGTAGAGTTCAGGAAAGATGAGATCGAGATGTTGTGGATTGATGGACGGGTGTCGAAAAAGAAAAAGTCGTTATAGGGGATTTTCTTCCTTGAAGAGGAGGCGGAGCTGGAGACCGTTTTGGTTGACGAAAGAGAGCTTTCCTTCGAGTTGGTCGGAGAATATTTTGATCAATTGGATTCCGAGGGTTTTGCTGGCGCTGATGTCGAAGTCGGAGGGGAGGCCGCGGCCGTTGTCGGCGATGGTGAGGAGGAGATGGTTGTCGTCGGCGTGTTTGAGGGAGATGGACACGACGCCGGCCTGGCCGTCTTTGAAGGCGTATTTGACAGAGTTGGTGACGGCTTCGTTGATGATCAGGCCGAGGGGTACGGTTTGGGAGATGTCGAGCGCGATGGAGGCGATATCGCAGTGGAAGTGGGTACGGCCGGCGTTGGTGAGGCATTGTTGTAGGGAGCCGATCATGTTGTTGATATAGTCCTGCATTTGGATGGACGTGCCTTCTTCCTGCTGGTAGAGCATCTGGTGGATGATGGCGATGGTGTGCATCCGTTCGCGGCTTTCCAGGAGGGCGTCGACGGAGGCGGTGTTGTCTGCGTATTGGGCCTGGGCGTTCAGGAGGCTGATGACGATCTGGAGGTTGTTCTTTACGCGGTGGTGGATTTCTTTTACCAGCCATTCTTTTTCTTTTATCAGCTTTCTCTGCTCCAGCATCAGCTCGCAGACTTCCTCGTATTGGCCGACGATTATTTTTTGTCTGTTTTCCAGCTCCTGGTTATGGCGTTTTTTTAGCCGGTAGCGGCTGTAGATGGTTACGGCCAGGATGAGGAGGGCGATCAGGAGGGCGTAGGTGATTGTTCTGAGACGACCGGCCTGGCGGAGCTCACTGGCCTGGAGGTTGGAGGTGGAGCGGAGGTTGCGGATATCGGCTTCCTGTCTTTCGGTTTCGTACTTTACTCTTAGCTCGTTGGCTTGTCTTATCCGGGCTTCGTCGTAAATGGAGTCGGTGAAGGCCCTGAACTGGTCCATGTGTCTGATTGCGGAGATGTATCGTCCGCCGGCGGAGTCTACTTTGAAGAGCAGCAGCTCGATGTCTCTTTTGCGTGACAGGGATGGGGCCATGTAGCCGGTTTGCAGGGCGGAGGATAGATAGCTGGCTGCTTTTTCGAATTCTTTTGTAGCGACGTAGAACCTTCCCATTTTATAGG
>JAFDYG010000036.1 GCA_018267545.1 Bacteroidota bacterium | reverse complement strand
GTTCGTGACGTCGGCGGCGACGGCGTCAACATCGCGCTTCGCAACGCCATCAAGAAAGGCATCGTCGTAGGCCCCCATGTCTACACCGCGGGCAAGATCATCTCCTCTACCGGTGGACACGGCGACCCGACCCACGGCTTTCGTCAAGGATTATACGCAGAACCTTCGTTTACCGAAACCGTAGCCGACGGCAAGGACGCCTGTATCAAGGCCGTCCGCCAGCTGTATAAGGAAGGCGCGGACCTCGTCAAGATCACCGCCTCGGGTGGGGTGCTGAGCCTGGAAAAAGATGGAACCGGAGCACAGTTTTCCGACGAAGAGCTGCAGGCGATCGTCAGCACGGCGAAGGACTATGGGATGCCCGTCGCGGCGCACGCACACGGAGCCGAGGCGATGAAACGCGCGATCAAAGCGGGAGTGACCTCGATCGAACACGGGACGTTTATGGACGACGAAGCGATCGCGTTGTTTAAAAAATACGGCGTCTGGTATGTTCCCACGATTATCGCGGGTAAGTCGGTCGCAGACTCGGCTAAGAAACCCGGTTACTATCCCCCGGTCATTGCCGGTAAAGCCATGCAGATAGGACCCATCATCCAGGGCACCTTCGCCAAGGCTTATAAGGCTGGGGTAAAGATTGCCTTCGGTACTGACGCCGGGGTCTATGCACATGGGAAGAACTGGATGGAATTTGTCTATATGACCGAGGCGGGTATGCCGGCTATGGAAGCGCTCAAATGCGCGACGGAAAATGCGGCGGAGCTCATCGGGATTGCCGACAAGACCGGCAGCATCGAGGCCGGTAAGTGGGCCGATATCATTGCGGTCGACGGCGACCCGATCAAGGACGCGCACGTCATGGGTCAGGTGCGCTTCGTGATGAAGGAGGGTGTAGTATATAAGAACGAATAACTACTCCGATCTTAAACTCTTCACCGGATTCATCGTCGCGGCTTTCAATGACTGATAGCTCACCGTGAGTATCGTGACGATCAGGATCCCCGCGCCTGAGGCGGCGTAAATCCACCAGGACATCGGCGTTCTCAACGCATACTGCTCCAGCCATTTCTGCATAGCGAAATGCGCCAGCGGCATCGATATAAAGAAGGAAAGCACTACCAGGCGGACGAAGCTCTTCGAGAGCAGTCCCCAAAGCGTAAACACATTTGCCCCCAGCACCTTCCGCACGCCGATCTCCTTGGTGCGCTGCTCGGCTACGAAGGAGGCCAGGCCGAAGAGCCCCAGACAAGAGATAAAAATCGCAAGACTAGTAAACACCATCGCCAGCCGGCCGACGCGTACCTCGCCCTCGAACTTGCGGGCGTAGTCTTCGTCGGAGAACTCGTACATAAAGGGGCTTCCGGGATTGTACCGGTTAAAGACGGGCCGCAGTGCGTCGAGCGAAGCGCTGATCGACTTGTCCTGTGGAAGCCGCATCGTGATCGTCGCAAAGTAGCCGTCTCCGAGGAAGATCGCGGGTTCGACGGTCCGATAAGGTGACTGTGTAATCATATCCTTTACGACGCCAATAACATGATAGCTTTTCCCGTCGAACTTCATAATCTCGCCGATCGGGTTGGGGATGCCCACCGCCTTGACGCTGGCCTCGTTGAGGATCATCGCGCTCGAATCGGTGGGATAATCATAGCTGAAGTCGCGGCCCTGTGCTATTTGCCAGCCGACGGTCCTGCCGAAGTCCCGGCTTACGTTTACGTTGCGGAACCATACGCTGCCCTGGTCGGGACGTTTGCCACGCCATTCGAGGTCGTTGTTATTGTCGAAGTTGGTGACCTTCATCGAGGAATAAGCAACGCTGGCGACGAGCTTCTTTTGCAGCAGCTCCTGCCGGAGCGCGTCGATATGGTTGTATAAGTCGGGGGTATTTACGGCGACAGTGACCAGACCATCGCGATGATAGCCGATCGGGCGTTCCTGTGCAAATTGGATTTGGCGATAGACGATCAATGTCCCGATAATCAGGGTCAATGAGACGCTAAATTGCAGGACCACCAGCACCTGGCGGGGCAGCGAGGCAAAACGGCCGATGCGGAAAGTGCCTTTTAACACCTTGACCGGGTCGAACTTCGAGAGATAGAATGCGGGATAGCTGCCGGCGATCACTCCCGTGATAACTGTAAAGACCAGGGCGCTGAGCCAGAAGACCGGATTGCTCCATGGAATGGATACTGTCTTGGCGGCCAGCTGGTTGAAGAAGGGTAGAGCGATAGACACCAGCACCAGCGACACCACAAACGCGAGCAGGGCCAGCAGCGTGGACTCCAGGAGGAACTGTATAACCAGCTGTTTCTTGAGCGAGCCGACCGTCTTGCGGATGCCGACCTCCCGCGCGCGCTTCTCGCTGCGGGCCGTGGACAGGTTCATAAAGTTGATGCAGGCCAGCAGCAGCACGAAGACGCCGATGATGCCGAAGAGCCAGACGTACTGGATGCGTCCGCCGGAGGGGAGGCCGTTTTCGAAATTGTTATGGAGATAGGCCCGGTCGAGCGGATAGACCATCGCATCCTCACGCCATTCTTTTATCTCACCGGTAGGCAGGTGCTCTATACGTTTGCTGGCCTGTTCGGCGTTAATATTGGGGGCCAAAAGAGAATAGGTCCGGCCGTTATGATCACCCCAGTTGTTGCTGTTGATATGATAGCTGTTCTCTTTGTTGTACCAGGGCAGGAGCACCTGGATGTCGGCGAACTCGCTGTTATGGGGTTGGTCTTCATAGACCCCGCCGATGCGGAAATCGAGCTTGTTCTGGTAGCGGATCGTCTTGCCGACGGGGTCTTCCTTACCAAAGAGGGCCGTGGCGAGGGATTGGGAGATCAGCGTCGTCGAGGGGTCGGCGAAGGAGGCGTTGGAGCCGCTGAGCATTTTGAACGTGAAGATATCGGTAAGCTCCTTTTGGGACCAGAGGGTGCGTGCGTTTAGCTTTTTGTCGCCAGAGGCTACGAGGTGGAAGTCCCCGTCGCAGATGGAGGCGGTTAGGGGGAAGACGTCCTGGTATTTGTCGCGGATGGCTTTACCGAAGGCCATGGACACGACGTCGCCGTTCCAGGTTCTTTCGGGCAGGCGCTGGATGACCATCCCCTGTACGATGCGTTTATGATTGACGTGGTAATGGTTAAATGTGACCTCGTCCTGGATCCAAAGGGCGATGAGCAGGGTGATGGCCAGGCCGGAGGCGAGGCCGGCGATATTGATAAACGAATAGCCTTTATTCTTGGCGAGGTGGCGGAAGGCGATGCGGAGATAATTTTTGAGCATGGGATGTCCGGCTTTGTGGTTAGTCGTGCTAAGATAATGCCGGGGAAATAAATGATTGTTTAATAATTAGTTATAACACAGTTAAACCATAATTTATGTTCGGTTTTGATACAGGGATTGTCCGGTTTACGGTGCTGGCGGCGGCGCTGGTTTGTCTGGGGGCGGGGCGGCCGGCGCGCATTGAGCCCTCGGCGGCGCAGCCCGCGCCCCCCAAAGGCAGGTGCCCGTTAAAGGACGGAATAATGACGTCGGTAAAAGGCGTGAGCTCTTATATCGGCGCAAGCTCCACCGGCGTCATTACCGGCAAGGACAGCCTGGTGCTGGCGCCAAAGACCGGCTGGGTGATGGAGTTCTACCCGGAGGGATTCGGTTTCGACCATACGATTACTATTCGGGTAGATACGACGATGTACGTGTATAATAACGTGGATGTTTTTGTCGTAAAGGAACACCAAAAAGTACTCGCGGGACAGGTGATTGGTTATGCCCGTAAAAAGACCATCACCTTTTATGCGACCAATCTCTATCAAAAGAAATACCTGCACCCCGACGAGTTCCTCGACTGTGTCTGTGAAATGACGAAGCCTGCGCCTGAGGCGCCGGACCCGACGAGGTATTAAGCCTGTGCGGCAGCAGCCTAACGTCCTCCCGGCGGGCACCACTGTTTCAGGAATTGCGCCATCAGCGTAGTCTTGTGCTGGATGGTGCCTTCTCCTTCGGTGATACCGTGCGTCCGGTTGGGATACGGCATAAACTGAAACTGACGGTTGTACTTGATCAGCTCGTTCAGCAGCATTTCTTCGCCTTGATAGTTTACGTTATGGTCGCCCGTGCCGTGCATGATCAGCAGGTGGCCCTGCAGGTTCTTCGCATAAGTGAGGGGGTTACATTTTAGATAGGCGTCACGATTTTCGGGAAGAACACCCATGAAGCGTTCTTCATAGATCGTGTTATAGATAAGCTGATTCGGCACACCCGCGCTGGCGAGGCCCACCTTGTACAGCTCGGGATAACGGAACAGCAGGTTCTGAGTGGTGCTGCCGCCGCCGCTGCTGCCAAAGACCGCTACGCGATCCTTGTCGATATAGGACAGCTTGAGCACTTCGCGGCAGGCGGCGGCCTGGTCGTTGACGTTGACCCAGCCGACATTTTTGTAAACCGCTTTGCGCCAGGCGCGGCCCTTGGGCGTCTGGGCGCCGCGGCCTTCCACCGACATAAAGATATATCCGTCATCGACGCTAAAGAAGTTCGCGCGGCCGGGGCTGGCGACGTCGCTAACGGTGCTGCCTACCGGCTCGGAGTACGTATAGAAGACCACGGGGTACTTCTTCGTGCTGTCGAAATTGGCGGGCTTGATCATCCACGCGTCCATGGTAATGCCGTCGGCGGTGGTGATCGTGAAAAAGGTCGTCTGCTTGGCGGTGGGTGTAGGGGTTAAGTGACTAGCAATCGCGTCGGCAGGGTTTAGGGGTTTGTTATCCGGCAGGGAGATCCACTCCGTAGCCGGTTGATACAGGTGACTGGAGAAATTATGTGTTGCCCAGGCTCCGTTCGGGGAGAGCTGGTAGCTATGCGTTCCGGGGAGGTCGGGTGTAACGCGGGTCGGGTCGGCGGTCTTTGTCAGCGAAGCGCGGTAGAGGTAGCGCTGAGTAGCATTGGTCGGTGAGGCTCCGAAATATACAAACCCTTTCTTCTCGTCCCAGCCGTTGACGCTGGTGACGTCGAAATCCCCTTTCGTCAGCAGGGTTTCTTTGCCGTCGATACCGACGCGATAGATGTGGCGCCAGCCGTCTTTTTCGCTGACCCAGAGAAAGGCTTTGCCGTTCTCGATCCAGTCCCAGCCGATGCCGCCGACGTGACCCCAGAAAGCTTTCAGGTCGATCCAGGCGTCGTCGCTTTCGTTATAGATGACCTTGCTGTCGCCGGTGGAGGGGTCGGAGAGGACCAGCTTGCTATTATTCTGTGCGCGGTTCAGCTGCTGCGTGATGATCTTGCTGCCGTCCGGCGTCCATTCCATGCGAGCCAGGTAGTGGCTGGCGGGGTCGCCTTCGATGTTCATCCATTTGGTCGCCTTGGTCGCAACAGTCAGCACACCAATCCGTGCCTGTGCGATGGGCTCGCCGACCTTGGAGAAGGGGATGGGGATGATCTTGGGATAGATGCTGTCGGTGTTATTGATCATATAGAAGATGCCGACTTTCGCCAGGTCGTTCTGCCAGTAGGCGATGCTCTTGCTGTCGGGGCTCCAGCGGAAGCCGTCGACGCAGTAGAGCTCTTCGCTATAGGCGTAGTCGAACCAGCCGTTGAGGAGCTTATCGCTGCCACCGGTGGTGAGCTGGGTAACGGTATTGCCGGCGGCCAGGTCGATGCTGTAGATATCGTTCTTATAAACGTATGCGACCTTGCTCGCGTCGGGGGAGAGCTTGGCGTTTAGCACGGGCTCTTTTGTAAGCTGCGTCACTGCGCCGGATTTGCGATCGAGGAGCCAGAGGATATAAAATGTATTGTGATATTCCCGCATGGGCTTCGTCAGGAAGAGCACCTTCGATTGGTCGGCGCTCAGCTGATAGGCGAAATCTCCGCCGCCTCGACCGCCGCGGCCTCCTGCACCTGCTGCGCGCTCACGGGGTTGGAGACCCAGGGGTGCAAGCTGGTCGGCGCTGACCAGTGTTGTCTTGGTCATGCCGGGGAGGGTGGTTTGAACGATGCTTCCGTTTTCGACGGAGACAAAGGAGTTGCCGTCTTTGTTCCAGGACATTTGCGCACAAAGGGCGAGGGGCATCAAGCAAGCGACGAGAAGGAGAAGACGCATAGTGTGTGTTTTGGATGTACTAATGTAAGACGGGCGCAGCCCAGACAGGTTCCTCATTCTTGCCGGATAGTGTGCGGAAATTAACCGGTCGGTGTATCGATAGCGTACAATCGGTGAATTTTCACTCGACGTAAGCTCTTGGTTTGGAAAGTGATGGGAGACCGGCACCAATTTCGCAGACAAGGGTTATGCTGATAGCTTATATAAAGACCGCCTGGAGAAACATCCTCCGTAGTAAGATCTATAGTCTGCTGAATGTCCTGGGGCTGGCCGCCGGTATGGCCGTAGCGCTCCTGATCGGGCTTTGGGTGCAGGACCAGTCCTCATGGGACCGCTGGGTGCCTGGCTCCGATCGTTCCTACCAGGTCCGTTTCCGGTTTAGTGACAACGGAGCGATACGCTCCGAAAACCACGTCTGTATCCCCCTGTCGGTAGCGTTGAAAAACGACATCCCCGAGATCGAGCATACCGCCATGGTCTTTGGCGGGGGCGGCGGGGCGATAACTGTTGGCGACAAAAAGATCAACGTCGGCGGCATCACGGCCGGCGAAGAGTTCCTGCAGACGATCAAATTCCCCCTGGTCACAGGCAAGGCGGAAGAAGCCCTTAAGCAAATGCCTTCCATCGTCCTTACGGAATCGACGGCGCGAGCGCTGTTTGGCTCCGCGGAAGCCGCGCAGGATAAGATCGTCGGGATCTACGGGGACAAGCTCCGGGTGACTGCCGTGATGAAGGATTTGCCGAAGAATTCTACGTTCCAATTTGGATTTATCCGTCCCTTCAGTCTCATGACCGGAGACGGCTGGGGGAAGGCCGCGGTGACGAACTGGGCCGATTGTTACTTTGAATGTTATGCCTCTTTAAAACCAGGCGCGGTCTATTCCAGGGTCGAACCCAAGTTCCGCCTGCTGGTCCAAAAATACTCTCCCGTTACTTATGCGACCTTCCAGCGGCAGGTGGTCATGCAGCCGATGACCGACTGGCATCTCGTGACCGGCTTCGAGAACGGCTATCCCAGCGGGGGGCTTATCGACTATATCCGTTTGTTTAGTATTGTTGGCGTTCTGGTTCTGCTGATCGCCTGCGTGAATTTTATGAATCTGAGCACCGCTCGTAGTGAAAAGAGGGCCCGCGAGGTCGGCGTCCGCAAGGTCATCGGCGGGTCGCGGGCGGGACTGATCTTTCAGTTCCTGACCGAGTCGGTCATTATATCCGGTATCAGTGGTGGGTTGGCGCTCTTGCTGGTCCAGCTCGTCCTTCCCGGTTTCAACATGCTGATCGGGGCGCAGGTCGCGGTCCCTTATGCGAGTGGCGCCTTCTGGCTGTTGATGCTGGCTTATGTTCTGGTGACGGGTTTGCTCGCCGGGAGCCGCCCGGCCTTCTATCTTTCGTCTTTCCAACCCGTAAAGGTTCTCAAAGGCATTGTCGGCCGTGAGGCGACGCTGCCTAGAAAGGTCCTGGTCGTCCTGCAATTTACCTGTAGCATCGCCCTCATCATCAGCACCGTCATCATCTATCAGCAAATCGAATACGCCCGGAATCGCCCGAGGGGCTACGACCCCAACCGGCTCATCTTTAGCAACGTCGAATCGAGCTATGACCAGCCCGGCTGGCGGCAGGAAGTCGCCGAAAGCGGCATGGTCAGCAATATGACCCGCTGCCTGAGTCCCGCGTCCGATATCTACTCGCACAACGTGATCGATAACTGGCCGGGCCGGCAGCCAAACGAGGCGTTGACCCTGGCGATGAACGCCATGGCCGATACCAACTATTTCAAGACGATGGGTGTGCCGTTTGTAGCCGGAAGGAATTTTACCGGCAACTATGCCGTCGACACCTTCGACGTCGTGATCAATGAAGCGGCGGTGCGTCGCATGCGACTAAAAGAACCTATCGGTGCCACCATCCACTGGGGACTCGCCAACGCCCCGAACAATATCCGCATCATCGGCGTCGTAAAGGACGTCCTGACCACGAGTCCCTTTGGTATCCCCGAGCCGACCGTCTATGCCTATCAGCCGTCCTGGACCTGGACCTATATGATCCGCCTCAGACCGGAAGTCGGCACGCAGGCCGCATTGGCGAAGCTGGGGGCGATCTTTCACAAGTACAACCAGGACAGTCCGTTTCAGTATCATTTTGTGGACGAGAACTACGCGAGACAATTTGCCCTGGAGTTACTGATCGGGAAGCTCGCGGGGATTTTTGCCGTGCTGGCGATCTTTATCTCTTGCCTGGGGCTCTTCGGTCTTGCGGCCTATATGGCGGAACAGCGGACCAAGGAAGTGGGGATTCGAAAAGTTTTGGGCGCTTCGGTAACTCAGGTACTATTGTTGCTGTCTAAAGACTTTGTCGCCCTGGTCGGCTTAAGCTGCATTATAGCTTCACCCGTAGCCTTCTATTTTGCAGAGCGTTGGTTGTCCGGATATTATTACCGTATTAGCATCGGGCCCTGGGTATTTATCCTTTCGGGCCTGGTGGCGGTGCTGATCACCCTGATGACCGTGAGTTTCCAGGCAATCAAAGCAGCCCTGATGAACCCAGTTAAAAGTCTACGATCAGAATGATACCAACCATGACCCAGCCAGCAGCCTTGAACACCGAGGAGTACCTACCCTGGTCCCGCGGAAGAGGGATAGACGTCTGGGCCATGATTGTCGCTTCGTCGACGGGCGATCTGGATACGATCAAAAAGCTAGTCGCGCATGACCCGGGTCTGCTGCGATGTTCCTTTGAATATTTTACCCCATTGAGATTTGCCGTAAGGGAAAACCAACGGGCCGTCGTCGACTACCTGCTCGACAAGGGCCTGAGTCCCCTCGAAGAATTTGGTGACTCGCTGCTAACGATGGCGCGTGACCGCGAATATATAGAGCTGGCGAACATGATCGAACGCTTATTGAAGGAACGCCACCACATCGTGCCGGAGGGGGACGAAATAGCGGAGGTCATAAAGTCCCGCGACCTGTCCCGGGTGCGAGCCCTCCTCGACCCATATCCCAGCCGTGTAAATGCCGCCGACAAACGCGGCAACCAGCCGATCCACTGGGCTGTTCTCACCCGGCAGATAGACATGATCGACTACCTCCTGGCTCGTGGCGCCAATATCGAAGCGATGCGTCCCGATGGCGCAAAACCGATCGACCTTACCGCTGGGGACTATCACTACCGGGCATGGTACCGCGACCTTCCACCTACGGGTCTGCGCAAGCACGAAATCCTTATCGGCTACCTCATGGGCCGAGGGGCCTACTGTGACATCAGCGTTGCCGCCAAGATCGGATATTATGAACGGGTCCTCGAGCTGCTCGACCTGGACCCAGAACTGACCAATAGACTTCCGGCACACGACGGCTACTACAGCGGCGCTCCGCTCCGCAACGCCTCCGCCGCCGGTCATATCGAAATCGTAAAGCTCCTGCTGGAGCGGGGCGCGGACGTAAATCTCCCCGAGCCGGGGATTGCGCCGATGGGTGGGGCATTGCACGCGGCGATCGGCGGGCGGCAGTGGGAGGTGGTTCGGCTTCTGCTTGCCCAGGGCGCCGATGCTAACGCGGTAGTCGAATCGTCTGGGGACTGTCTGTTTATGGCCAGACATGTCGGCGCTCCGCCCGAGATCATCGAGCTGATCGAGTCCCGCGTAACGCATCGCGACGTCGATATCGTTTCTTACGAAGCAAACCCCGATGTGCTGAAGCGGGTGCTGGAAGAGGGCGGCGACCCCTCGCCTTATATCGGTAAATTGATAGAAGAGGACCTTCGCGACCAGCTGGAAATGGTTCTTGAATATAGACCCGACGCCTTGCGTGACGTTTCACAGGACCGAAACGCGTGGTGGGATTCGACGAGTTTCAAGTCGGCCGATCAAGCCCGGTTTCTTTTCGAACGCGGTCTCAGTCCGCGTCTCCGAAACTGGCTTGGCATCACTCGTCTGCACCGGTGCGTGGAGAAGGGGCAGACGGATATCGCCGAGGTTTGTCTGGAATTTGGGGCCGACATCGACGCCCTGGAAGCGCACTGGTGCTCTACGCCGCTTGGATGGGCGGCAAGGCTTGGAAAGGAAGAGATGGCGCGGTGGCTGGTGGAGCGTGGCGCGGACGTGGAGGCTCCGATGGAGAAACGATGGGCGCGGCCCGCGGAGTGGGCGCGCAAGCGCGGGCATTTATCCCTTCTTCCACTTTTTTAATTGCTGCAGGAGCGCTCGTATGTCTTTGGACAGCGGGGCTTCTATCTTGTATTCCTGGCCATCCGCGGCCCGAAAGCTCAGCTGGTACGAGTGCAATGCCAGTCGGGATAAAATAGGCCGTTCTTCTTCCTCATGCTTAGACAGCTTGAAATTGCGCTTGAAGCTCGAGAGGCGGACCGGTGTAGGGTCGCCATATAATTCATCACAAACGATCGGATGGCCGATGTCTTTCATGTGCACGCGAATCTGGTGCGTGCGGCCGGTGTGGATCTGAAACTGAACCAGTGAGTAGAGTCCCAAATCTTCGATGACTTCATAATCGGTAACGGACGCCTTTCCGTGGCGGTTGACGACCATCATACCTGCTTTGGTTGGGTGTTCCATGATGGGCAGGTCGATGGTTCCTTTCTGCTGGGCGATCGAG
>JAFDYG010000369.1 GCA_018267545.1 Bacteroidota bacterium | reverse complement strand
TTTACGAACAGGCAGCCGAATCAATATTTTACCGTGGGGGCCGGGGGGAGTGTGGTAGTGAGCTTTCCGCTGGTCATACCGTATCAATATAACCGGCCGGTGACGTACCGGGTGGTGGCGGAGGCGAAGAGCTTTAGCGATGGGGAGGAGGCGACGTTGCCGGTGGTGAGCAACCGAATGCTGGTGACGGAGACGTTGCCTTTGAATCTAAAGGGAGATGGGACGAAGAAGTTTTCCTTTGACAAGCTGCTGCAGAGCGGTGGGAGTGAAACGTTAAATCATCATGCGTTGACGGTGGAGTTTACGTCGAATCCGACCTGGTATGCGGTGCAGTCGCTGCCGTATCTGATGGAGTTTCCGTACGAGTGTGCGGAGCAGACGTTCAACCGGTTCTATGCGAATGCGCTGGCGAGCAGGATCGTATCGGCTTCGCCGAAGCTGCAGGAAGTGTTTATGCGCTGGAAGACGGAGGATACGGCGGCCTTGCTGAGCAATTTGCAGAAGAACCAGGAGCTGAAGTCGGTGCTGCTGGAAGAGACGCCGTGGGTATTGCAGGGTAAGTCGGAGTCGCAGCAGAAGAAGAATGTGGCGTTGCTTTTCGATATGAGCAGGATGGGAAGGGAACTAGGGGCGAGCCTGGAAAGGATTATCGCTATGCAGAGTTCTTCCGGCGGGTTTGCGTGGTTTAAGGGTGGATATGATGACATTTATATAACGCAGTATATTCTGACGGGGATTGGCCGGCTGCAGAAATTGAAGGCGATACCTTCGTCGCTGGAGGGGAAGATAAAAGAGATGGTGAAGGAGGGGCTGGGGTTTGTGGATGCGCAGGTGAAGAAGAGGTATGAGGCTGCATTGAAGGCGGGTGTGAAGCCGGCGGGGGTTTCGGCGCTGGATGTACAGTATTTGTACCTGAGGAGCTTTTTTGGAGACTATGGTGTACCGGGAGAGAGTTTTGCCGCGGTGAATTACTTTAGGAAACGGGCGCAGCAGAGCTGGCTGCAGAGCAGCAAATACATGCAGGGGATGATTGCGCTGGCATTGTTCCGGACGGGGGATGTGCAGACGGCGAAGGATATCGTCAAATCTTTGCGTCAGTTTGCGATCGTGGATGAGGAGATGGGGATGTATTGGAAGGGAATGGAAGGAGGTTATTATTGGTATGAGGCGCCGGTGGAGATGCAGGCGTTGCTGATCGAGACGTTTAGGGAGGTTAGTGGCGACAAGGCAGTGGATAGGGATTTGAAGACCTGGCTGCTGAAGCAGAAGCAGACGCATAATTGGAGGACGACGAAGGCGACGGCGGATGCTTGTTATGCGTTGCTGTTGGGTGGGGAGGATTGGTTGAATGCGGAGAGGGAGGTGAAGATTCAGCTGGGTGAGAAAATCGTATCATGGGGGCCGTCCTCGGTGGCGGGCGCGGGTGGTGCGACGGCGGGCGCTGATGGTGTGACGGCGGGTGCGGGTGGTGCGGCTTCGGGTGAGGCTGGGACGGGGTATTATAAGAAGGTTTTTGACGGGCCGTTTGTGAGTCCGTCGATGGGGAATATTACGGTGACGATGAAGGAGGCGGGTGCGCCGGCTTCGGCTGCTTCGTCGGTTTCGGCGGGAGAGGGTTCGCCGGCCTGGGGTGCGGTGTATTGGCAGTATTTCGATATGCTGGATAAGATCACGCCGCCGGGGGCGGGCAAGGCTCCGTTACAGCTGACGAAGAAATTGTTTATAGAGCGGATTACGGATAAGGGGAGGATATTGGAGCCGGTGATGGAGAATGGGGTGCTGAAGCCGGGGGATAAGGTGATCGTGCGGATCGAGCTGCGGGCGGACAGGAGTATGGAGTATGTGCATATGAAGGACATGCGGGCGGCTTGTATGGAGCCGGTGAATGTGATCAGTCAGTATAAGTGGCAGGGGGGATTGGGATATTATGAGAGTACGAAGGATGCGAGTACGGATTTCTTTTTTTCGTCGGTGCCGAAGGGGACTTATGTTTTCGAGTATCCTTTACGGGTAGGTCAGTCGAGGAATTTCAGCAATGGGGTGACGAGCGTGGAGTGTATGTATGCGCCGGAGTTTGCGTATCATAGTGAGGGGATACGGGTGAGTGTGGAGGGTCAATAGTGGGGGAGATGGGGGTGCGTGGTGCGCAGGGTTGGTGTGGGCGGCGGGGCTAGAGCGAGAGTCTTTTGACGGATTTGCCGATGCTTTTTATGAATAGATAGTTGGTGGCGCTGCCAACGATGGCGCCTGCGATGGGGATGAGGCGGCCACCGGCGCGGGCGCCGAGCCGGAGGAGGATGCGTTCGGCGATCTTTTCGAGTACGGTGCGGGTGATGAGGAGGCTGGCTTCTACGCCGAGGGAGATCGCGACGATGGACATGAATTCGTCGAAGCCGATGTTGTAGGTACCGCGGCGGTAATAGATGACGCCGAGGGTGACGCGGAATTGCTGGGTGAGATTATTCAATAGGTCGGCGGGTATGCCGATCAGGAAGGTGAAGGGGCCGCCGATACCGGTGATGGCGCCGGTGCCGGCGGAGAGGCGGGCACAATGTTCTATGAAGGCGTCGATGCCCATTTCGTCGACGCCTTTTTTTATGCCGTATTGGTTTATGCTGTCGAAGACGCGGCGGAAGCCGATTTCGGAGAGACGGGTGATGAGGCGGGATTTTTTGGGGCCGCTGGGGCGGATAAAGGCGAGGGGGTGGGGCAATGCCCGGGGGATGGGGTGGCGGGCTGGCTGGGGTTGCGGGCCGGCGGGGGGATGGGGACCGGAGCGGATGATGCGGAAGGGGGGCCAGAATTTCATTTTTGTCGGGATTATTTACACTTACTTTATAGCAAAGTTTGAACCACGGTTATGGCTAGACAGGTCGATGTTTTGATTATTGGACAAGGAATTTGCGGGACATTTTTGGCGCATGAGCTGGAGCGCGCGGGGCTTTCCTATCTTCTTATCGATGAGGTGCGGCCTTTTTCTGCTTCGAGGGTGGCGGCGGGGTTGATTAATCCGGTGACGGGCAGGAGGTTGGTTACGACATGGATGATCGA
>JAFDYG010000368.1 GCA_018267545.1 Bacteroidota bacterium | reverse complement strand
GGGAATCGAAGCCGGCCTCGACATGATTAATCAGCTAACCGACATCGAAGCCATCCTGATAGACGACGACAATAAAGTATATACATCCGATAATATTCATATCGCCTAAAAGAAAGCCCATGCATAATAAGCTCATCCTCGCAGCAGGCCTGTTCCTGCTCACGACCGGTCTCGCGACCGCCTGTACGCCCGTCAAAGAATATCAGAAGAACCGGCTCAACGACGCCGAAATGAGCCTTTCCGCCCGCAAAGTCGAAAAAAACGAAAGCAATTTTCAATCCTATCGCGAAGGAGCCTCCGGCGCCAACGGCGGCAAGACCGGCGGCGGATGCGGCTGTAACTAAACCCCAAAAACAAACACATGAAGAAAATCTGTCTGACCGTCGTCGGCATGTACTTTATGCTCCTGCATGCCTTCTCGCAGGTGACCAAAGATACCGCAGCCTTCCAGCCCCGTAAGCTCAAGCTCGACGAAATCAACCTCGTCTCCAGCTACTACACCCAAAACGGCGACCACTCCGCCATTCGCGGCGGCATCGGCTCCGAAAAAGTTACCGACCTCGCCAATGGCATCGAGCTCAAATGGATCGGCTATGACGCCCGCCAGCGCAAAAACACCCTCACCGCCGGCCTCGGCATCGACCACCACACCGCCGCCTCACAGGCCTATATCAACAAAACCGGCGCATCCAAACGCACCGACGGCCTCCGCCTCTACCCTTCCCTCGACTGGACCCGCGAAAACGAAAAGAAAGGAACCTCCTTCAGCCTCGGCGCCTACTATTCGAATGAATTCAACTATCAATCCCTCGGGCTCAGCGCAGGCGCAACAAAGAAAATAAAAACCAACACCGAGCTCGGCATCAAGCTCAGCAGCTACTTCGACCAGGTCAAGCTCATCCTGCCCTCCGAGTTCATAAAACAAGGCAGCTTCAGCGGACGGGAAGAACACCCGGACTACGGCTCCAGCCCCCGCCAAACCTATACCGCCTCCTTTACCTGGTCCCAGATCATCAATACCCGCATGCAGGCCAGCTTCCTGCTCGACCTCGTCGAACAGCACGGCTACCTCGGCCTGCCCTTCCACCGCGTCTATTTCAAAGACGGAACCGACTCCGTCGAAAAGCTGCCCTCCAGCCGCTTCAAGCTGCCCATCGGCCTCCGCCTCAACTACTTCCTCGGAGACCGCGTCATCCTGCGAGCCTACTACCGCTACTATTGGGATAACTGGGGCATCCAGGCCCACACCGCCAGCCTCGAAACACCGGTCAAGATCACCCCCTTCTTCTCCGTCACTCCCTTCTACCGCTACTATACCCAAACCGCGGCTAAATACTTCGCACCCTATGAACAGCACCAGGAATCGGACCCCTATTATTCCAGCAACTACTCCCTGTCGAAATTCTCGAGCCACTTCTTCGGAACAGGCTTCCGCTTCGCCCCTCCCAAAGGCATCTTCGGCGGCGCCCTCAAAACCCTCGAAATCCGCTACGGCCACTACACCCAAACCACCGACCTCGTCTCCAACGTCATCTCGCTCAACCTCTCCTTCAAATAAAAATGTCGCAGGCCCTAAGCCTGCGACATCCCTTTCCCTGGCACACCCTAACATAAACATATATACGTAATCCAAAGTTTATTTTTTAACCCACCTTCCCCATCGTATATTTACAATCTTCCTTTTCTATTCTTCCATGAAAGAGTCTGACAAATCTTTACCGGTCGGCATCCGACCCGTAACCGCTATTCCCATGCATAAACCTCTTTCGCATGAAAAAAAGAAAAAGCGACATACTCTGGAAGGTCATCCTCGAGGAAGTATTCCCCGACCTGCTCATATTTGTCTACCCGGACGCCGCCCATATCTACGACATGGACCGGGGATTCGAATTCCTCGACAAAGAGCTCGCAGAACTTTCCCCCCAGCCCGACGAAGAAAAGGATTCCCGCTTCGCCGACAAGCTGGTAAAAGCCTACCACCGGAACGGAGCAGAAGAATGGGTGCTACTCCACGTGGAAATCCAGGATGAAACCCACGACCGGCAAGCATTTGCTGAACGCATGTTTACCTACTTCTACCGAATCAGGGACCGCTATCCCGGCAAGCTCATATCGGCACTTGCCATCTTCACAGGCCAAAACAGCAGCCGCATGCCCGGCCAGTTTACCTACGAATACCGCGGCACCCGCCTAATCTATCAATATTCGACACTGTCCATCCACGACTATACCGACGAAGAGCTCGACAACAATCCCAATCCATTCGCCCAGGTCCTCCTAACAGCAAAATTACGCCTGTTAGAAGGAAGAGTAACTGAAGAAAAACTATTGAATATCAAATTGATGGCTGCCAGAAAATTACTGGAAAAAGGGTTTGACAAGAACAAAATCCGCTCAATCCTTAACTTTCTTCGTAACTACATTCTCTTTGAAAACCCCGAAACATATCGTAAATTTGAAAGACTTATACAATCTGATAAAACCCACATTATGAATACCGACGAATATCTGAAAATGGAAGGCCGGGAAGAAGCCGCTATTCTCTTTGTCGAAAACCTTCTGAAAGCCACCGACTTCACCCTCGAAAAAATCGCCTCCCTCGCCAACGTAACCGTCGACTTCGTCGAAGAAGTTAAAGCCGACCTCGAACAAAACGCCAACACCAAATAACCCACAGCGCCGCCCCTCTTCCATCCTACCCTATCCCGCCGTCCATCCCCCATCCACCGCAATCGCCTGTCCCGTCACGAACGACGCCTCATCCGAGCACAACCACATCACCACATCCGCAACCTCCGAAGCTTCCCCCATCCTCCCCACCGGCTCCATCTCCATCAATCTCTTCTCCGTCATCCCGTCATTTGCCACCACCCTCTCCACCATCGGCGTATGAATAACCCCCGGACACACCGCATTCACCCGCACCCCCGACCTCGCATTCTCCAACGCCGCCGTCTTCGTCAGCCCCACCACCCCATGCTTGCTCGCCACATACGCCGGCGACCCCGGCAGCCCGATCAGACCTGCGACCGAACTACAATTGACTATAACCCCCTTCCCCTGCTTCACCATATGCGGCAGCTCATGCTTCATACAAAGCCACACGCCGGTGAGATTCACCGCAATCGTCCGCTCCCAGTTCTCCACCGAACAATCCTGCGTAACCGCGCTTATCCCCTCGATACCCGCATTGTTGAACGCAAAATCCAGCCGACCAAAATTCGAAAGCGTCTTATCGATCACATTCATAACATTTGCCTCCCTTGACACATCGCAGGGAACAAAAATAGCCTCCCCCCTCGCCGCCTTGATAATCTGGACCGTCGTCTCGTCAGGCCCCTCCGTCAAATCCGCTACTACCACCTTCGCACCCCGAAGCGCAAATGCCAGCGCAGTCGACGCCCCGATGCCCGAAGCCCCCCCGGTCACCAGGGCCACCTTGTTTTCAAAATCCCTTTTCATATGTTTGTTATTTAAGTGTCAGTAAAAAATCGACGTCCTCCTTGCTGCACAACGACGTACCGGGATGTAACGTCGCCGCAGCACCGCAAACGCACCCATACGTGACCGCCTCCTCCAGCCCCTTCCCACTATGCAGACTCCACACGATACCCGCCACAAGACTATCCCCTGCACCCACCGTCCCACGCACCCGCACTGCAGGAGGTGAAATCTGCCGCACCATGTCTTTCGTCACCAGGATAGCACCCGCGGGCCCCAACGAAACCACCACCACCTCGCACTTCCCCGCGGAAACCAGGTCCCGCGCCAGATCCGTTACCATCCTCTCATCCCCCGTCTTGTTCGAAATAGACAAAAGCTCGTGTATGCTCGGCTTGATCAGGTAAACACCGCTCCTCACAGCATCCTTCAAGGCCTCACCAGGCACATCCACGATCAGCCTGGCCCTCTTCTTCTCCGCAAGCGCCGTCAGCCGGTCGAAAATCTTCCCCGTCATACCCGGCGCCAGACTGCCGCTTACCACGATATACTCCACCCGTTCCCGCTCTTCCACAAGCCGAAGCAAAAAGTCGATCGACTTCCCGTCAAGCTCCGGCCCCGGCATATTCAGCTGATACTGCTGACCCGTAGCCCTATCTTCAACGATCAGGTTCTGACGAGTCTCTCCATTGATCCCCACAACCTCCGTCGCAACACCTTCCTCATCCAGCATACGTCGAAGCGCCTTCCCGGCCGATCCGCCGCAAGGGAACAAAGCAAGCGCATCTCCCCCCAGCTTTGTAATCGCCCTCGCAACATTGATCCCCCCGCCGCCCGGATGATATACAGGCCCGGTACACCTCAGCTTCGTCTGAGGCTTCAGCGCCGGCACCGACGTATATACGTCGATACAGGGATTGAAAGTTATCGTAATGATACTATGCATAATAAATTGATTTAATTATTCATCCATGGTAAGCCGCTGAGCGTTCGCCTTCTTCTGCTGCTTCTCCAGCTTCCGGAAATAACCCCGGAACAAAAAATTGTGCTTCAACGCCTCCATATCCTGGCTGAAAGCCTCCGTTCCCTTCTCGATATGCTCGAGACTGCTCTTAAACCGCAACGCAACCACAGAATCTTTTAGTAACGTAGCAACCGTCCCCTTTCCATTACTCACCGACTCATGCAAATCGTCGATCGTCGAGCTCAATCCCTTCGCCGCAATATCCGCCTGCTCACCCGCCTTCCGCACATT
>JAFDYG010000367.1 GCA_018267545.1 Bacteroidota bacterium | reverse complement strand
CCAGCCTTCAAAGTCCCCTTGAGAACCTTGACGGCATTGAACGAGGACAGATAGAGCGCGGGATAGCTACCGGCCATCAAACCGACCAGAATAGTGGTCGCCACAATCGCACCCACAAACGCCGGCGACCAGGGCATCACCACGTCTCTACCCGCCAGCTGACTAAACCAGGGCAGCGACACCGACGCAAGCAGGACCGCCAGGAACATCGCCAGCGCGGTCATGAAGATGGACTCGCCTAAAAACTGGCTGACGAGCTGGCCTTTTAAAGAGCCGACCGCTTTTCTTATGCCGACTTCCTTGGCCCTTCGTTCGCTGCGCGCGGTAGCGAGGTTCATAAAGTTGATGCAAGCCAGCAATAAGATGAATACACCGATAAATCCAAACAGCCACACATAACGGATAGCACCGCCGGTATTGACGCCGCCCTTGAATTCGTCATAGAGGTGCCAGTTATTCATCGGGTGCAGGAATACCTTGGGATGATCTTTCCGGTCGTGCCCTTCCAACGCGCCAGCAATCTTCCTGCTCGTCTGCTCCATCGATACCCCCGGCTTCATCAGGGCAAATAGGATGAAGGAGTTGGCGTTCCATTCCGTCAGGTTCGATGCCACCCAGGACTGCGACCGGATGAAGAACTCCCAGCTACAAAAGAACTGGGTCTCTTTGAAGTCGACGTCCGATGGGAGGTCTTCGTAGACGCCGGTTACCTTTAAAACATCTTTATCGTCGAGCTTTACGCTTCGATTGAGCGCGGGCTGGTCGCCAAACAAAGCCTTTGCCAGGCTGCGGCTGATCAGAAACGAAGAAGGGTCGTCCAGGCTGCGGCTGCCCGCGATCATCTTCAGCGAAAAAATTTCAGGCAGCGCAGGCTCGGCGTACATGCCATTGCTGTTTAGCGGTTGTCCGCCTTCCAGCTTCAGGATGTGGCCCCCCCCGCCGGAGCTAAGCGCGACCTTTTCGAAGTCGCTGGCGTATTGCTTGCGCAGGTAGTCGCCCAGCGGAATGGGCATGGACCACCAGGTCTGGATGTTCGAGCCGTGCGTCGAATGTTGCATGACCGCCGCCACCCGGTCGTGCAGGGGATTGACCTTATTATAGGTCAGCTCCCCGCGCATCCAGGAGCCGATCAGCAGGACTACCGCCATGCCGAGGGCCAGTCCGGATATATTTATAAAAGAATAGACGCGGTTGCGGGTGAGGTTCCGCCAGGCAATCTTTAGGTAGTTTTTTATCATGGTTAATACAGGGCAAAAAGGAAACCAGTATCTAAAATAGTTAATAATCAACCATTTGCAGTACCGGCTCGTCGACGCCCCTGT
>JAFDYG010000366.1 GCA_018267545.1 Bacteroidota bacterium | reverse complement strand
TGAAGAAGCCGAGGTTGGCGATCTGCCGCGTCGAACGGACTATGTCGCTCCGGCTGAACTTATCGCCGGGGATGGTGAAGAGCTCACGGCGGATGACGTATTCGTTCGTCTTGTCGTTACCGGCAATGGTTACGTTCTTGATGGTAGCCTGCGGCCCTTCGGTCATCCGGATTTCGAAGTCGATGGTATCATTATATACCGAGGTTTCGACGGGGTCGACACGGAAGAAGAGGTAGCCGTCGTCCATATACAGACCGCTGATATCGCCGCCTTCCGGAGACATTTGCTTACCCAGCTTCTTATTGAGGATGTCCAGGTTGTAGACGTCGCCCTTGTGGATGCCCATGATCAGGTTCAGGATCGAGTCGGTGTACTTGGTGTTCCCCTTCCAGGTAATGTTCCCGAAATAATATTTATGACCTTCGTCCACCTTGATGGCGATGTTCAGGTGACCGCGGCTGCGGAGGTTGGTCGTGTCGACATATTGTGTATCGGCCGTGATAGTTGCATCGCGATAGCCCTGGCTGTTGTAATAGCTGATGACCTTTTCCTTGTCCGTCTCGAACTTGGTCGCATTGAACTTAGCCGAGCTAAAGAGCTTGAAGCGGAAGTAGGGGTCCAGGAACTCCTTGGTGCCGGTGAAAGAAAGAAAGCCCCAGTTGCGGATATAGTCCCGGAGAGTGATCGAATCGTGCGGGCCATACGGCGTTTGATTCGAGGGCGGATAGATGGTGAGACGGCTCAGCTCCTTCGTATCCTTGAGCTGTTTCTTCAGCTTGTTCTCCCGGACGGCGTCATTGCCAAAGAAGCTGATCTGATAGACCCGGACCTTGGGGCCCTTGTCGATCATAAAGGTGAGTATCTCGGAGTTGGCTACGGAAGGATCACGGACTTCAGACGTCGTGACCTTACAATCCTGGAAACGCTTTTCTGCATAGAATTTCTTGATCGCCTGGATGGCCGAACGTTTCATGTCCTCGGTAACCACGCGGCCCTTGATCAGACCGGTCTTAGTGGTGAGGTCGTCGGCGTCGCCTTTCTTGACCCCATTGCCCCTAAAATAGAAATTACCCAGGCGGGGTCTTTCGGTTACGTCGATCTCTATATACAGGCTGTTACCCACAATACGGGTAAAATAAATGCCGATGTCTGCGAACAATCTCTGTTTCCAGAGGTTGGTAATAGCTTTGCTGAAGTTGTCTCCACCGGGAATCGTCACCTTATCTCCCACGGTCAGACCCGAAATCGATGTAAGGAGGGTCTCGTCGAGATACTTTGTCCCATTGATCTTGATGCCTGCAATAACGTATTCGTGGGGAGGGTTCTTAAGATTGGAGAGATTGAGCAATTCAGGGTCTACAGAAGCAGGAAGCGTAGTATCGGTGGCTGGTTTTTTGGTTGTATCAATAGGAGATTTGGTTGAATCCGTCACCTGGGCACTAGCAGCGATTGAGTTCAGTAAGCAGTATATGGTCAATAAAAAAACGCAATTCAGCGATCTTCGTTGCATCCAGTCGGTTTTTTGAGACGGCAAATTAAGAGGATTTATACAAAGTGTTTGTTAAAAAGTACCATCCGACGTGGTCAAATCTTGTTGAATTTGAGCACTCGTCTTCCCAAAACGCCTTTCCCGCCCCTGATAATCCAGAATTGCCTCATAGAGATTTTGTTTTCGGAAGTCGGGCCATCGAACACTTGTGAAGTATAATTCGGCATAAGCGAGTTGATATAGCAGAAAATTACTAATACGATATTCGCCGCTGGTGCGGATCATCAGCTCCGGATCCGGGAAATCCCGGGTCGACAGATACTGCTGGAGCGTATCCTGCGTAATGGCGCTGGGGTCCAGCTTTCCGTCGCGCACGTCCTGGGCCAGGTGTTTGACGGCTTCGGTCAGCTCCCAGCGGGAGCTGTAGCTGAGGGCCATGACCAGGTTCAGACCGGTATTGACGGCCGTAATATCCAGGGCCTCTTTTAGCTCCGAGCGGGCATATTCCGGCAGCATGGTCATGTCTCCGATGACGTGTAGCCGAATATTGTTTTTGTTGAGGGTCTCGACTTCCTTGCGGATGGTCTCGACCAGCAGCTCCATGAGACCGGTGACCTCATAGGCCGGACGGTCCCAGTTCTCGGTGGAAAAAGCATAGAGGGCCAAATAGC
>JAFDYG010000365.1 GCA_018267545.1 Bacteroidota bacterium | reverse complement strand
ATCTTCTGGTGGATCAGCACAGAACCCTTGGCCTGTGTCGCTACGACGAGCACGATGCTCAGGAGGTCTGGAGTAAAGCCCGGCCAGGGATGGTCATAGATCGTCAATACCGACCCATCCAGGAAGGTCTGGATCTCATATACGTCCTGTTCGGGGATGTAGATATCGTCCCCGCGTATTTCGAGCTGGATGCCCAGCTGACGGAATTTTTCGGGAATGACGCCGAGATTTTCCACGCTCACGTTCTTGATCGTGATCTCGCTTTGGGTCATGGCGGCGAGACCGATAAAGGAGCCGATCTCGATCATATCCGGGAGCATCCGGTGCTCGGTGCCGCCGAGATATTTGACCCCTTCGATGACGAGCAGGTTGCTGCCGATGCCGGAAATCTTTGCGCCCATCCGCGTCAGCATCTTACAGAGCTGCTGGATATAGGGCTCGCAGGCGGCGTTATAAATAGTTGTAGTTCCTTCAGCCATGACGGCGGCCATGACGATATTGGCCGTACCGGTAACGGAAGGCTCGTCGAGCAGGAGATAGCATCCCCTTAAATTGGGCGCTTCCAGGTGGAAGAGTCCTTCGTCGGGCTGATAAGTAAATTGTGCACCCAGCTTTTCGAAACCGATGATATGGGTATCCAGCCTGCGTCTGCCGATCTTGTCGCCGCCGGGTTTGGGGATAAAGGCCTTGCGGTAGCGGGCCAGCATGGGGCCGGCGACCATGACGGAGCCACGCAGCCTTCCGCTCTTTTTGCGATAGGCCTCGCTGCGGAGGAATTCGATGTCGACGGCGTCGGCCTGGAAGATGCAGGTGTCACGCTGCGGCCGGTCAATCTTGACGCCCATCTCTCCGAGCAGGTCGATGAGCAGGTTGACGTCCAGGATATCCGGGATATTGGAGATCGTTACTTTCTCGGGTGTGAGCAGGACCGCGCTGATGATCTGGAGGGCTTCGTTCTTGGCCCCTTGTGGGACGATCTCTCCTTTTAATTTTTTACCGCCGATGACTTCGAATGAATGCACAAAAGTTGTTTTTTATAGGAACAAAATAGGAATAAAAAAGGCGATAGTGACCTTCGTCAGTATCGCCGTAAAATTAGGGCTAATCCCTTAGTATCTTTTCTTTTTGAATTTGTTGTTGCCGTTGTTGTTCCGGTCGTTATTCCGGTTATTGTTCCGCTGCTGGAACTTCTGATTCCGGTTCTTCCGGTAGTCGTTGTAATTATTGTTGTTGCTATTGCCGTTGATCGTGTTCCCGTTCCGCTCGCGCTGATTCTCGTTGGGGCGGAAGGATTTGACGTAGGGCGTGTTGGTGAACTCCAGCTGACCGTTGGTGAGGGTAGAGAGCTCCGCCTGGATGGCGTCGTCGTGTACCGTCTCTTTGTGCCAGTTGTTATACGCCAATTTCATATAATAGGCGATCGCATTGGCGAAACCGTTGCGCTTGTCCGGGTTTTCTTCCGCCAGGGCTTTGTTGATCACGATCTCGAGGTTCTTACCCATGTGGGAGAACTTGGGATACCGCTTGGGATACCGCAGGGGCTTCGGCCTTGCCCGCAGGGTTTCACGGGTGGGGATGGGATAAGGGGAAGATACTTCCAGCTTGAAATCGGAGATCAGGAAAAGGTGATCCCATAATTTATGACGAAAGTCTTCCACATTCTTCAGGTGGGGATTCAAAAAGCCCATCAGCTCGATAACGGCATATGCATTCCGTTGGCGTTTCTCCTTGTCTTCAAGCGCCAGCAGGTATTCGATCATCTTCTGGATGTGGCGCCCGTATTCACGCATCACCAGGTGATTCCGCGTGGTATTGTATTCCATACAATGCTATTTAAGGTAACTTAAGATAACAAATATAGTAAAAAGGCCCGAAGGACCAATAATAGCATGGGTCGGGCTAGAAAACCCGACCCAAAATTCCTCTGGAATCAAAAAACATAAGCTCGGTAAACTATTCAATAAACACTTTGCTCACGTATTTCTGGCCATGACTGAGATCAGTCGTGCGCAGAAAGTAAAGCCCCTTTACCGGTTGCGGGTTCAGGTCCAGCCGGATCTGGCTGGTGCCGGCCAGGGCCACGGCCCGTTGCTGCACCACCATACCGGCGGTATTCACCAGCTCGACCAGGAAACGGCCGGTCTGGTTGCGGTTGAATTGAAATATGAGATTATTGGTTGCCGGATTCGGAAATGCCCGGTAGCTGATCAGGTTATCCGAGCCTCCGCTCGGGTCGATCAGCAGGATGGTGGAAAAGCTCACCTTGCCAGACGCATCCGTCTGCTGGATACGGAAGTAGAGCTTACCCACATAAGCCGGATCAGGGTTATATTGATATTGGTGTTTTGATGCAGGACTTGCTGGAGCAGGGTTGTTTTCTGTTTTTCCGATGCTGTAGAAGTTACTGCCGTCTGTGCTGACTTGGATTTCATATTGGGTATTGGGTTGTTGATCGGGGGTTGTCCAGGTTAATAATACGGTACTGCCGTCCGGAGAAGCCGTAAAATCGTCGATGCCCGTCGCCAGCGGCGCAGAAGGACACCAATAATAGGTCAGGTGAAAGGTCCCGGAGTAGGTCGTGGTTGGACCGGCGACATAGTTCAGACCGCCCTGCGTCGATACGACCCCGCCGCTGAGGGTATACGTAAAGTCGATGGTTCCGGAAGAGCCGAGATACGAGGCGGAGGGCGCCGTCTTCGATGCGCTGCCCGGCAGGTCGGAATAGATCACATCGGGGCCGTACGTCTTGGTATCGCCCGGCGTGTTGAATGGCGCCAGCGTATCGGGACCATAGGTATTATTAAAGGTATTCGAGATGTTGATGCCGGGACCAGAGAGATTGTCCGACACCGTCAGCTGAAACTTATAGACGGTAGAATCGGGCGCCTTATTCTGGGCATTGGTCGTCGTGGTCGCGGAAACGGTATCCTTTACGGTCAAACAAGCCAGGTTACCAACGGCCGGATTGAATTTGGGAAAGCTGACTGTAGTGGAGGAGGCGCTTGTTGCCGGAATAGTTACTGAATAATCTATTGGAGTGGCGGGATTGCCGGGGCTACAATTGCATTGCGCCATGCTAGTCCTGGGGACTAGGTTTACCATTAGAAAAATAATAGTAAACACGTAAGTGTACACACGGTTCATAGGCACGAATTTTAAACAAGACGGATTAAAACGGATTAATAAAACAAAGTTAAAATACTACAAGAATGGAGCCAAAGCAGTACTACCCAATTTCGCGGGATCGTAAAAACCACAAATTTTCGAGACATTTGTTATATTCAAATAATTGAAAATCAATAAATTGATCTCCGCAAATTGTGGATAAAACCTCGGCGCTCCCTAATTCAGGGAGAACCGGGCTACTAACATACCTTTGCATATGCTCATCCTTTTGGACTGCAGATCCCTCTTAGAAGGGGGGGCTGACGAAAGATCTCATATTATATTTTCTTCTGTTGCATTTTTAGCCCGGGAACGGGGGGTGGAGTGGCTTTTTCTGGTGGACCAATCTGGCCGCGAGTCGAGTTGGCCCCTTCCGGCCGGTGTCCGGATTATCAAACGGAGGGCGCTGCCGGGCAAAGTAGGCCGGCGGCATTGGGATAGCTGGACGATTCCCCGCGTGGCCACGAAATATAAAGCCGACTGGATAATGCTAACGGAGGGGGTAACCGCAGCACCGCCGGCGCCCGGGCAGCCGATCTGGCTTCGTCCGGCTGCATCGCCGCAAGACGCGGGGAATTTTCTCCTCATCCATCCCTGGCCTTCGGAAGCGGCAGGTCCGCTTGACTCGGCAGAAAAAGATATTTTCAAACAAACACATACACAGGGGAAGGAATATTTCTGGGCGGACGTAGAAGCGACGGATGAAGAGGGGATCGTACGGCTCCTGAAGTCTTTTTCCCTGTTTAAAAAACGGCAGCTGTCCAATCTACAGCTAGTCCTTGCCGGCAGTCGGCTTCGGCAGGAAGGCTCGCTGAAGAAGCTGCTCGATACCTATAAATACCGCCAGGACCTCCACTGGTGGCCGCTGGCCGAGGGGAAAGGCGCAGCCTATGCCCAGCTCTTTCCGTTTAAAAAGAAGACGGTGGGCATTCCTCTGCTCGACGCCTGGAAGGCAGAGGTTCCGGTGGTCATCGGGAGTGAGACCGGTCTGCAGGAGCTGGCGGGAGACGGCGCCCTCGTGGCGGACATGAACGACCCCGCCTCGATGGCCGGACACCTGATGGTTCTTTATAAGGACGAGAAGCTGCGCCGCAGCCTTATCGAAAAAGCCAGCGCCCGGCTGCCGGCCTTCGACGCCCGGCTTTCGATGGACCAGCTGTGGGCGGGACTCTCGGGCCAGCGATCAATAGCTTCCAATAAATTAACCTAACTTGCGGCTTGGCTAAAAAACTTCTATGGCAACTTCTTCTATCAATATCGACGTGACCCTCGACAATGACCGGGTCCCCGAGGACATCCGTTGGAACGCTAGCGACTCAAGGACCGAACAAGCCCGAAAGGCCAAGGCCATGATGCTGGCTTTCTGGGACGGCGCCGATAAATCCGCCCTACGTATCGACCTGTGGACAAAGGACATGATGATCGACGAAATGGCGGACTTCTTCTACCAGACGCTGGTGACGATGGCCGATACCTATAGTCGGGCCACGCAGGATCCGACGCTGACGGCGGAAATGAAGCAATTCGCCCAGGACTTCTATAAGAAATTCCGGGAACAACAATTGAAGACAAACAAACTACAGTAAAAAGCTAAAATTCTGGCAATGGGCTTAGAACAAAAAGTAATGGCCGAGCTAAAGACGGCTATGCTGGCTAAGGACGAAGGCTCGCTTCGGGGCCTGCGCGCCATCAAGGCGGCTATCATCAATGCAAAGACTGCCGAAGGCGCCCACGGGGAGCTGAAGGAAGAGGATGAGACTAAATTATTGCAGAAGCTGGTCAAGCAACGGAAGGATTCGCTGGAAATCTACCAGCAGCAGAATCGCCCGGACCTGGCCAAGAAGGAAGAGGAAGAAATAGCGGTCATCGAAAAATTTCTGCCCAAACAGCTGGACGGAGAAGCCCTGAAGGCAGCCCTGTCGAAGATTATCGCAGAGACCGGGGCCTCCTCGCCTGCCGATATTGGCAAGGTTATGGGAGTAGCGACAAAGCAGCTCGCCGGTCAGGCCGATGGCAAGACGATCAGCGCGGTTGCAAAAGAGCTATTATCTAAATAGCCTCCGGAGGCGGCTGGTCCGAATATTATGTTAATCGACGTCTTATTCCTGGTGTTCATGGTCGTGGCAGTTTTTAAAGGACTGAGACGGGGATTCATTATTGCAGTTCTTTCTGCGGTAGCCCTGGTTATTGGTCTGGCGGCTGCGATCAAGCTCTCGGCAGTCGTCGCACAGTATGGGCAGGAACACACGTCGCTTTCCTCCCGGTGGTGGCCGGTCCTGGCGTTTTTGCTGGTTTTCCTGACCGTCGTCATCGCCGTCCGCGCGGGCGCGCGGCTGGCCGAGAAAGCCATGGACCTTGCCCTATTGGGCTGGCTTAACAAACTTGCAGGAGTGCTGCTGTATGTTGTCATCTATACTATCATCCTGAGTGTACTGCTGTTTTACGCAGTCCAGATACGGTTAATTTCTACCGCTACCCTCTCCTCCTCTGTTACCTACCCCTATATCCGCCCATGGGGACCGGTGGTAATCGATGAATTCGGTAAATTTGTACCATGGTTCAAGGGGATGTTTGGCCAGCTGGAAGACTTTTTTGGTCGCCTGGGCAACAAATTGTAAGATAGAAAGTTCAACATTTTAATATAAGTTGGCGGAGTTTTTTTTTAAGTTAAAACGTTTATTTTAGCGGATACAAACCGGGCGGTGCCCGGTTGGGTTAGAACTTAATTAGCTGATGCAATACGAAATCAAACAAACAGAAAAGTTCAGATTCATCGAGGAAGGGGAAGGCGAACCGCTGTTGTTATTACACGGACTGTTCGGAGCTTTGAGTAATTTCAGCGGTCAGATCGAATATTTTCGCCATCAGTACAAAGTGGTTGTACCGATATTGCCTTTGCTAGACCTGGATTTGTTGCATACTTCTGTAGGCGGCCTGGAAAAATTCGTCCATAAGT
>JAFDYG010000364.1 GCA_018267545.1 Bacteroidota bacterium | reverse complement strand
GGTGGGGGAGAGAGGGGGGAGTCGATGTCAATGCAAATCTTGCGGTATGTGAATGAATACCGGCATTCGAAGGGGTTGAAGCCGTTGAGGGCGGATTCTTATATTTCTTCGGTGGCGTTGGGGCATAGTAAGGATATGTTGTCGGGGAAGGTGCCGTTTGGGCATGAGGGGTTTCGGGAAAGGATTGACAGGATTAAAAAGAAATTGGGGACGTTGCATGTGGCGGCGGAGAATGTTGCTTCGGGGCCGATGGGAGCGAGGGAGGTGGTGGATGGATGGCTGCACAGTCCGGGGCACCGGCGGAATATCGAGGGGGATTTTAGGTTGACGGGGATTGGGTTGGCGTATGGGAAAAGGGGGATGGTTTATTTTACGCAGATTTTTACGAAGTAGATTTAGAATGTTATAAATAGGGAAGAAAGTCCGATGAAGAGGAATACGGCTGGGGGCAGGTATAGGCTTTGGGGTGTTTCTTCGACGTGGATTTTCGGGTGATTGGGATAATAGAGAATGCTTGTTTCGCGGCTGCCGGTGTCCATATCGTTGGAGAAAGTACCGTTTAACGGAATATCGATCAATTGATCGCCGATCCAGAATTTTACCTTGGTTTCTGTGTGATAGGAGCTTTGTTCGGTGTAGACGACGGCATATACGCTGATGCCTTTATTGATCAGGATAATATTTCTGATTAATAAGTAGAAGCCATAGAGCGCTATGAGGGTGAGGAGGGTAGGTATGAGGATGTGGGCGTACGGTAGGATGCTGCTTTTCATGGGAAATGAATTAAAGGGTTGTACTAATTTATAGCGTATTTTTGGTACATGCAAATGATCATTTCGGTTCGGGATTTGACAAAAAAATACGGTGATTTTGAGGCAGTTAAGGGGATCAGTTTTGAGGTAAGGGAGGGGGAGATCTTCGGGCTGCTGGGGCCTAATGGGGCGGGGAAGTCGACGACGCTCGAGATTATCGAGACTTTGCGGGAGAAGACGAGCGGTTCGGTGACGGTGGATGGATTGGATTTGGATAAGGAGCCAGGAGAGATCAAGAAGATTATCGGGGTTCAGCTGCAGACGTCGGGTTATTATCCGGGGTTGAATCTGACCGAGCTGATCGAGCTGTTTGGGGGGCTTTATAATCAGACGGTGAAGCCGCTGGAGCTGCTCGATCTGGTGAATTTGAGGGACAAGGCGAAGGCTAAGTTCAAGGAGCTTAGCGGGGGGCAGAAGCAGCGGTTTTCCATTGCGACGACGCTGATCAACCGGCCGAAGATCATCTTTCTCGATGAGCCTACTACGGGGCTCGACCCGCAGGCGCGCCGCAATCTGTGGGAATTAATCCAGGACATACGATCGAAGGGTACGACGGTTATATTGACGACTCACTATATGGATGAGGCGGAGGTGTTGTGCGATAGGGTGGCGATTATCGATTCGGGGAAGATCATTGCGCTGGAGACGCCGGACAGGCTCATCGATAATCTTGTTGCGGGTGGGTTCGAGCGGCCGAAGGAGGTGAAGAAGGCGAATCTGGAGGATGTGTTTATTCAGCTGACGGGGCATGCGTTGAGGCCGGAGCATTGAGGGGTGGGCTGTGCGGATGGCGCGCGCGCGATGGGCGCTGTGCGGAGGGAGCAGGGGAGCACTAATAAAACTTTCAATATATGAGCACTTATTCTACTGATCTGCGTTATCCCATTGGCAAGTATCAACCGCATCCTTATTCCGATAGCAGGAAGCAGGAATGGCTCAACGATATCAAATTTTTGCCGCAGCTGCTGGAGCATGCCATCGAGAATTTGGATGAGGCGCAGCTGCAGACTCCTTATCGGGAAGGGGGGTGGACGGTGCAGCAGGTGGTGCATCATGTGGCGGACAGTCACATCAATGCGGTGTGCCGGTTCAAGCTGGGGTTGACGGAGGAACATCCGACGATCAGGCCTTATGATGAGGCTGCGTGGGCGAAGCTGATCGACGTGCAGACGATTCCGGTGAATGTTTCGATTACACTGCTCTATGCGTTGCATACGCGGTGGCATGCGGTGGTGAGCGATATCGGGCTGAAGGATTGGGAGAGGACGGTGCATCACCCGGAGGCGGGCAAGGATATGACGCTTTGGTATTTGCTGGGGAATTATGCGTGGCACGGGAAGCATCACGTAGGGCATATTATGTCGTTGAGGGAGAGAAATAATTGGTAATACATGAAAGATCTTAGCTGGAAGACATTATCCTCGAAATATCTATTCAAGGACACCTGGTTTACGTTGAGGGCCGATACCTGCGAGACGCGGGAGGGGAAGCTTATTACGCCTTATTATGTATATGAATTCCCGGACTGGGTTATTGCGGTGGCGATGACCGAGGATGGGAGGTTTATCCTGGAGCGGCAGTATCGGCATGCGCTGGGGGTGACGAACCTGGAGCTGCCGGGTGGTTGTGTGGATGCTACGGATGCGTCTTTGGAGGATGCGGTGCGGAGGGAGCTGCTGGAGGAGACGGGGTATGTTTTTAGTGAGGTGGAGTATTTGGGGAAGACTTCGGCGAATCCTTCGACCAATAGTAATCTGGCGCACTTCTTCCTGGCGAAGGGGGGGAAGCTGGTCAAGAAGCAGGAGCTGGATTATAATGAAGAGATCGAAGTTTATCTGTATACGTTAGATGAGTTGCGGCAGCTGCTGCGGGAGAATGGGATTATGCAGAGCATGCATGTGACTGCGTTGTTTTATGGGTTGAGCAGGTTGGGGAAGCTGAGTTTTTAGAGGGGTGTACGAAAAATTACGTAGATTTCGTACATATGGTGTATCGTTAGCGGACAGTGGTGGAGGGATATTAGGGGCGGAGTTATTGATTTTCAATCGGATATAAAAGCGGCACTGCCTTCGCTTCATGTGCTTCAAATACTGTCTTATGTTGAAGCACTATGTCCGTGTCGCCATTCGCAATTTGCTCAAGCACCGGGTACTGACGTTGATCAATGTCTCGGGGCTTTCTTTAGGGCTGGCTTGTTTTAGTCTCATCTTATTATTTGCGGTGAATGAGTTTAGCTATGATCGCTGGCAGGAAAAGGCCGCAAGGATTTTCCGGGTGGATCAGGAGTGGACGAGGGATGACGGGACGACGGATGCGATGGCGGGTTTGTATATGCCTCTTGGGCCCGCGATGAAGAATGATTTTCCTGATGTAGAGCAATATGTAAGGTGGTCGGCGACGAGTGATGAGATCATGAAAGTGGACCATCGTATCAACCGGATCGGCCTTTCTTTTGCCGATCCTTCGGTTTTTTCCGTATTTACTTTTCCCTTTATAGCCGGGACTGCGGCCGATGCCTTGCAGGACCCTCATTCGCTGGTGCTTACCCGAAGCAAGGCGATACAGCTGTTCGGCGGGTGGGACGTGGTTGGGCGTGTGGTGCAGGTGAAGATGGATTCTACGTTCGAGCCATTTACCGTTACGGCTATTGCGGAGGATTTACCGGCCAATTCAAGCGTGTCGTTCGGCGCACTGGGGAATTATGACCTGCTAAAGACGAGGCCGAACCGGCAGAGGGCGCTGGATTGCTGGCATTGTACGAATGGGGACAATACGTATGTTTTATTGCGGCCGGATAGCAGGCTGATGGATGAGCCCCGGCGTCTGCTGGATTTCCGGCTGCGCTATTTCCCGGATGAGATGGAGGAATATCAGAAGACTAAGATCGCTAAGACGCGGTTTGTTTTGCGTTCGTTGTTAAAGGCGCATACGACGCCAAATGTAGACGGGATAGCGGCGGTCGACCCACGGAATATCTGGATACTGCTTTCGATTGCGGGGAGTATACTTTTGATTGCTTCGATCAATTTTACGACGCTGGCCATTGCGCGCTCGGCCAGCCGGGCCAAGGAGGTAGGGGTGAGGAAGGTGATCGGGAGCGGGAAGTGGAGTCTTGTGCTGCAGTTTCTGACAGAGTCCATTTTGTTGACGATCGTATCTGCGGTTCTTGGTTGTCTGCTGGTCTATACATTATTGCCCTGGTTCAACCAGCTGGCGGACCGGCATCTGGAGTTTTCGTTGGTGCGGTTTCCCGAGCTGAGCTGGATGATCGTGGGTTTGGTGTTGCTCGTGGGAGTGTTGGCGGGGAGCTATCCGGCGGTGGTGCTTTCCTCCTTTAACCCGGTGGAAGTGTTGAAGACGAAGATCAGGCTGGGCGGGTCCAATTTGTTTATGAGGGGATTGGTCACTTTTCAATTTGTCCTTTCCATCGGTCTAATTCTGGCAACGGTTACGATGCTTCGTCAGGTAAATTATATGCGTTCCAGGGATTTGGGCCTGATCAAAGAAAATACGTTTGTGATTACTGCAAGCGATGTGAAGGAGGAAGTCTATTATCGCCGTTTCAGGGATGCAATGTTGTCGAGACGGGATGTGAAAGGTATTACGGCGTCGGAGGTGGGGCTGGGCGAAGGGAAGGGGCAGATGGGGTATGGGTTTGATTTTAATGGGAAGAAAATGGGGGTCATTATCTATCC
>JAFDYG010000363.1 GCA_018267545.1 Bacteroidota bacterium | reverse complement strand
CATCGGAGCCGCAGCCTACCGCACGGACCTCACCAACACCATCGAGCTAAGCGCCGCCCTAGGCAACCCCGAGAAACGCTTCAAAACCATACACGTCGCCGGCACCAACGGCAAAGGCTCCACCAGCCATATGCTGGCCGCCATCTTCCAGGAAGCAGGCTACAAAACAGGTCTGTATACTTCCCCCCACCTGAAAGACTTCCGCGAACGCATACGCATAAACGGTGAAATGATCAGCGAAGACTTCGTAACGGACTTCGTCGAACGCATCCGCCCCTTCTCCGAAAAAATGGACCCCTCCTTTTTCGAAATCACCGTCGCCATGGCCTTCGACTACTTCGCCCAGGAACAGGTCGACATCGCCATCGTCGAAGTAGGCCTCGGCGGACGCCTCGACAGCACCAATATCATCACCCCCGAGCTATCCGTCATAACCAATATCAGCTATGACCACATGAACATGCTCGGCGACACCCTCCCCGCCATCGCCTTCGAAAAGGCAGGCATCATAAAAAAAGGTATCCCGGTCGTCGTAGGCGAAAAACACCCCGAAACCGCAGAAGTATTCCTGAAAAAAGCAATGGAAGAAAACGCACCCATCCACTTCGCCGACGAGGTCCGCTGGGTCTCCGACTGGAAATACCAGCGCCACTCCCTGGTCGTTGAAGTAACCACCTCCCCCGTCGCCGACGATAAAGAATATTACACCCTGGACCTGCCCGGCATCTACCAGACATTCAACCTCATCACCGTCCTCGAAGCCGTCCACATCCTCCGCGGCCTCGGCTGGAACCTCGAACAATCCGCCGTGCAAAAAGCATTGAAACACACCAGAAAGCTAACGGGTCTGCACGGCCGCTGGGAACTCATCCACGAACACCCCGACGTCGTCCTCGACGTCGCACACAACGAAGAGGGCGTCCGCCAGCTCTTGCGACAAATAGAACTAACCGACCACGAAGAGCTCCACATCGTCCTCGGTATGGTCAAAGACAAAGCCATCGATAAAGTATTGGAACTATTACCCCCCCAGGCAAAATATTATTTCACAAAAGCCCAAATCCCCCGCGCCCTCCCCGAAAACGAGCTCGCCGAACAAGGCCTCGCCGCAGGCCTCCGCGGCACGCCCTACCCCTCCGTCCCAGCCGCCCTCGCCGCCGCCCGTAGCCACGCCCGTGACCGCGACCTTATCGTCGTCTGCGGCAGCGTATTCGTCGTCGCTGAAGTTTAATCCACCCTCAAGCTCTCCACCGGATTGCCCTTCGCCGTCCTCACAGCCAGCACGGCGATCGTCACAAACGCTATCACCATAGCCGCCGCCGCCGTACCCACAAACACCGTCCACCCAATATCGACCCGATACGCAAAATCGCGCAGCCATCTATTCATAACCAACCACGCCATCGGCGAAGCAATCACCGCAGCCAGCAGCACCAGCCGCAAAAAGCCCCCGGTCAATAGCCGTACTATCTCCCCCGTCGAAGCCCCCAGCACCTTCCGGATCCCGATCTCCTTGATTCGATTCGCCGCCGCGAGCGCCGCCAGTCCAAACAGCCCCAGACAGGCTAAAAAAATCGAAATCCCACCCGCACTCGCCACGATACTTCCCCAACGCGCCTCCGACTTATAGAACCGATCCAAATCCTCATCCAAAAAGCTATACCGGAACGGCACATCCGGCGCCATCTGCTTCCACACCTGCTCTGCAGCAGCAATCGCCGGCCTCGGGTCCCCTCCAGCCAGTCGGATGAAGTATGCCGAAGGCTCAAACTTCGCCGGCATCCAGAACGCCTGCGCCCGTACCTTCCGGTTCAATGGCTCGAAATTGAAATCCCGCGTAACTCCAATGATCGTCTTAGCCAATCCATCCCCCTTCGACTTACACGTCATCCCAATCGCCTGCTCCGGCGTCACACCCAATTGCTCCCGGACCAACGTCTCATTGACGATCATCGACGATACCGTATCCGAAGTCAAAGCCGGATTGAAATTCCGGCCCGCAATCAAT
>JAFDYG010000362.1 GCA_018267545.1 Bacteroidota bacterium | reverse complement strand
GTGCATGATCTGCATCAGCTTCAGCGTCGTGGTATATCCGGATTCTTTGGTTTTGAGCAGCTCCTCGTGCACTTCCCTGACACTGGCCTGGTTTCTTTCCCAGAGCACCTGCAGGATCTCCAGCTCACTTTCCGTGGGCTTTATTGCCTTCGTAGACATATAAGAAATGATTTGGCATTTAAATTACGACATATTTCGTAAATAAATGGTTAAAATGGCGGGACGATTTTTTTTGCCCCGCAGAGGGCGCCGCCGCCAGTGACCGGCGGGTATAGGCAAAAAAAAGCCCCGATGTGGAAACACCGGGACTTTGGTATTTGGATCTGATTAGTGTCTTGTTATTCGGGTAGTAAAGATAAACATTGAAATCAAATACAGAAGAAAAACTTCCTATTTTTTTGTTAATGCATATTCACTGCAGCCGAATTTTTTACAGAAGACTCCAGGACGACCGTCTTTTCGGTGCTCTTTGTCTTGCGCATTGCCGCGTCGCGCGTATGGTGAATCGACGCCAGGGTGGGGGCTATAACCAGCGAAACGATCGACATCAATTTGATCAGGATGTTCATCGAAGGACCGGAAGTATCCTTGAAGGGGTCGCCCACCGTGTCACCCGTTACGGATGCTTTATGGGGATCGGACTTCTTGTAGTGGATTTCTCCGTTGATCTCTACGCCCTTTTCGAACGATTTCTTGGCATTGTCCCAGGCGCCGCCGGCGTTGTTCTGGAAGATACCCATCAGTACGCCGCAGACCGTAGCCCCGGCCAGGAATCCGCCGAGCGCTTCAGGGCCCAGCAGGAAGCCGATGATCAGCGGGAAAAGGATGGCGATAGCGCCCGGCAGGATCATCTTCTTGATGGAAGCCTGCGTCGAGATAGCTACGCACTTGTCGTATTCGGGTGTACCCGTTCCTTCCATGATACCGGGGATCGTGCGGAACTGGCGGCGGACTTCCTCCACCATGGCCATTGCCGCCTGACCCACCGCCTGGATGGCGAGGGAGGAGAAGATAAAGGGAATCATGCCGCCGACGAAGAGGCTGGCGAGCACCTTGGCTTTATAGATGTCGATGCCTTCGATACCGGCTACTCCGACAAAGGCCGCGAAGAGAGCCAACGCCGTCAGCGCCGCAGAGGCGATGGCAAAGCCCTTGCCCGTAGCTGCGGTAGTGTTTCCGACTGCATCCAGCACGTCCGTTTTTTCGCGGACTTCCTTGGGCAGCTCGCTCATCTCGGCGATACCGCCGGCATTGTCGGCGATGGGCCCGAAAGCGTCGATCGCCAGCTGCATAGCAGTAGTGGCCATCATACCCGCGGCTGCGATGGCGACGCCATACAGACCCGCGCAGGCGAATGAACCCCAGATGCCGCCGGCCAGAACCAGGATGGGCAGGAAGGTAGACTGCATACCCATCGCCAGACCGCCGATGACGTTGGTGGCGTGACCGGTGCCGGACTGTTTGATGATGCTCAGTACGGGTGCCTTACCCATGGCCGTATAATACTCGGTGATGATGCTCATGAGCGTTCCAACCAGCAGACCTACCGCAATCGCGCCCAGCACACCCCACTTGGTGAATTCGGTGCCGCGCAGGACCATGGTCTCGGGCATCACATAGTAAACAAGACCGATACAGGCCAGGGCCGTCAGGACGATGGAGCCCCAGTTACCCATGTTCAGCGCCTTTTGTACCGTGTGCGTATTGATACCGGCCGAATCGCTGATGCGAACGAACCAGGTGCCTACAATCGAAAAGAGGATACCGATGCCGGCGATCAGCATGGGCAGTAAGATCGGAGCCATACCGCCGAACATGTCGTCGGATTGGGTTTCCTGACCCAGGACCATGGTGGCGAGCACCGTAGCGACATAGCTGCCGAAAAGGTCGGCGCCCATCCCTGCTACGTCACCCACATTGTCACCTACGTTGTCCGCAATGGTGGCGGGGTTGCGCGGGTCATCCTCGGGGATGCCGGCTTCTACCTTACCCACCAGGTCGGCGCCTACGTCGGCCGCCTTTGTATAGATACCTCCGCCGACACGGGCGAACAGGGCGATCGATTCTGCACCCAGCGAAAAGCCGGTCAGGACTTCGATCGTCCGTTGCATTTCTTCGGAGTTGACTGCTGCATTCGGCGCAAAGATGGCCTTAAGGAGAATAAAGAGTGCGCCCAGACCCACGACAGCCAGACCCGATACGCCAAAACCCATTGCCGAACCGCCCGAGAAGGAAACTTTCAGCGCCTGGCT
>JAFDYG010000361.1 GCA_018267545.1 Bacteroidota bacterium | reverse complement strand
CCAGGTGAAGAGCAGCTCGGGACGAATGCTTTGATAGTGCAGGACGATGGGGACGCTGCTGACCGTCAGGTTGACGAAGCGCATATTGGGCTTGTAGTAAAGGAGACGGTTGCGCCGGCTGGTATCGAAGAGTCTGTTTCGAAGCTTATTTAAGATATAGCTCTCGCGCGCCTTTAACTCTTTGTGTACCCAGCCCGCGATCTGGCTTAGGTCGGTCTGCTTTTCGGGGTCATAGTCGCGGTAGTGTTCGACCCGGCGGATGACGTCGTACAGGTCCTGTGAGCGGCGGCCCCGATCCAGTTCGGTCATCTCGACGATCAGCCGGCCAAGGGTAGGGTGTATGCGCGGATAGTGCAGGGACGGATTGGTCCGGCGTTGTACAAAGAGCAGCAGATCGTCCTCGTCGTGGAGGTCGAGTCCCATCGCCATGCTGCCAAGAACCAGACCCAGACAAAAAATATCGGTCTGCGGGTCGTGGTGTCCCAAGAGCTGCTCATAGCTGCGATAGCCCGGCAGATATGCGGGATGCTGGAGCGGCTCCTGGAAGTTGGTATGTATCTGGAGGCTTTCGGTGTCGATCGTGTCGGTCCCGATATCGGCGCGAAGCTTGATATTGCCGACGATTTCAAAGCTCTTCGATCGGTTCTTCGGCGCCAGCCCGTGGACCCGGTAAAGCGCTTCCTGTGCCGCATGCGCCAGGGTTTCATCGATGTCCAGGATGCCGTCGGTAAGGAATAGCGCATCGGGCCGTTCGAATGGCCCCACTACCCCGGCCTCATGAAAGCTCAGCACCTCCCGGAACAGGGGCAGGACGAAGGCGATGGTGTCATCGGTCGAGTAGTCCCCCCGATCGAAGGCCGTTCGTAAAAAAGTGGTAAATGGGATTCGGTTCGTTTCCATACGATGGATTAGTCTTTGATGCTATTTAGATAGGTCTCCTGCACTTTTTGTTTGTGCTGCTGCCATTTTTTATCGCTAAGCTGTAATTCTTTTTTGTAGATCGGGTCGAAGGCCGCCGTCAGCTGCAGCTCACCCGCTAGCTCGAAGGCTCGCCCTGCGGGCATTTCTTCCAGGGAAGGATCGGCTAGTACAAAGTCTAGCAGCACATAGGAGAAATAATCCCTTATGCTGGGATGCGCACCGCCGATCGCGGCGGCCAGCCCTGGCCCGCCATCGGCTTCCCCCGCTGGCGCAAATGTCGAAAAATACTGCTTCGCCAATCCTATGATCAACGTACTCTGAAACCATTTAGGCCGGAGATATTCCTGGAGAAACAATCGTGTCAGCTCATTCAGCTCGCGCTGCGAAAACAAATCCAGCCGGTCCAGCTCCATCTGCCCCTCGATCATCTTGGCAATCTCCTGCGGTTCCTCCCAAAGCTTCAACGCCCGGGCGCGGATATAATTTTCCGGATGCGTCGGCATCGCCGACTGCGTCCCAGGCTCGGCGGAGAAGATGGCTTCTGCCTGTGTCGTATAGCTTTCCACATTCACCTCCGCAAGACCCGTAGAAATTTTCAACAGGGATGCTATCACCGGCCCCGCCTCTCCCGTTACGGTATATGCGCCGCGGTCGCAATAGATTTCCGTATAAAGCTTGAACAGACGGGCCGTCTCGTAATAAGGCGGCTCGCTATCGTAATTGTTGGCAATGGCCGTAATAATCCGGTCGGCGACCTCCAGGTCTCCATCCAGCAGCGTGTAAAGCCGGACATGCGTCAGCTCGTGGGCGATGACCGCCAGCAGCTCGGTCTCGGATAGTCTCTCCAGGATCGGCCCGCTAAAGACAATATGCGCCTCCTTATGGATATACACGATGCTGGCGTTCAAGTCGGCATTGCCGGCGAGGGGGGCCTGGTACACCGTAACCGGCAGGTCGCCAAGCCCGAGCCGATCACGCGCCAGATCGACCTTTTCATAAAGCCCACGGTCCGATTTGGCCTCCCGGCGGAACTGATAGGTGTTTTTTAACAAATCGGTCTTAAAAGCGATTAATTGCTCTTCGCGGGTGCGGGCAGCGGCAAAAAACTCCCAGGTGGAGGTCTGCTGTTTGAAATAATCGCGGACTTTCAGGTGATAAGGAAGAGCCTCAGGAAGCATGTGTTGCGGTAAAAAATTAACACAATATAATTTTTTATCGCAACACCGCCAATGTCCTGAACCGGGCTCCGCCCCGTTTGGATAAATCTAAATAACTTCTGCCATTTTAACTAACTTCGCGACATGCAAGACTATATCAGCGGATTGAACGACCGGCAGAGAGAAGCGGTTTTACACGTGAATGGACCCATCATGATCGTTGCCGGCGCCGGCAGCGGAAAAACCAAGGTACTGACGACCCGTATTGCGCACCTCCTTGCACAAGGAGTAAACGCATTCAATATATTAGCCCTCACATTTACCAATAAGGCCGCAAAGGAGATGAAGGAACGTGTGGAAAAGATCCTCGGCGACCACCAGGCCCGGAACCTTTTTATCGGAACTTTCCACAGCGTCTTTGCCAGGGTTCTCCGCGGCGAAGCGCACCACCTCGGCTATGACCGGAACTTCACCATCTACGATACCGACGACGCCAAGAGCGTACTGAAGACGGTGATCAACGAGCTGAACCTGGACGACAAGCACTACAAGCCCAATACGGTATACAATCGCATTTCTTCCGCCAAGAACGCCCTCGTCGGACCCGTCGAATACGCCAACGACTATGCGATTCAACAGGAAGATATGCGGTCCAACCGCCCCGCGATCGCACAGATTTTCGCCGCCTATGCAGCCCGCTGCAGGAAAAACGGCGCCATGGACTTCGACGACCTGCTGGTCAACATGTACGAGCTGCTCAAAAACCATCCCGAGAGTCTGCACAAGTTCCAGCACAAGTTCAAGTACATCATGATCGACGAGTACCAGGATACCAATCCCGCCCAGTACGAGATCATCAAGCTCCTGGGCGCTGCTCACGAGAACGTCTGCGTCGTCGGCGACGACGCCCAGAGCATCTATAGCTTCCGCGGCGCAACGATCGAGAATATCCTCCAATTCCAAAAGGACTACGACGACGTCAAGGTCGTTATGCTGGAGCAGAACTATCGCAGCACGCAGAGCATCCTCAACGTCGCCAACGAGATCATCAAGAATAACAAGGGACAGATCCCCAAGAATCTCTGGACCGACAACTCCGCCGGCGAGAAGATCCGCCTCGTCCGCACCATGACGGATAATGAAGAAGGAAAATTCGTAGCCGACACCATCCAGGAACAGCGGCTTCGTAATCATTATAACAACCGCGACTTCGCCATCCTTTACCGGACCAATGCCCAAAGCCGCGCGTTTGAAGAAAGCCTGCGCCGGATGGGGATCCCCTATACGATGTTCGGGGGCACCAGCTTCTACTCCCGCAAAGAGATCAAGGACTTTATCGCCTACCTGCGAATCATCGTCAACCCCAGGGACGAAGAAGCCCTGAAGCGTATCATCAACTATCCGACCCGCGGCATCGGCAAGACCTCTATCGACCGGGCCGTACTGAACGCCAACGAGCAAAACATCTCCCTCTGGGAAGTGATCGAAAGAGCCCGGGAGTTTGGCTACAAAGCCGGTACCCTGGAAGCAATCGAAAACTTCGTCCTGATGATCCGCAGCTTTTCCAGCATGCTCGAAAAGCACAACGCCTATGACGTGGCCGCGCACGTCGGGAAACAAACAGGAATCGTAAAGGAACTCTTCAACGATAAGACGACCGAAGGCCTCGCCCGCTACGAAAATATCCAGGAATTGCTCAACTCGATCAAAGAGTTTACCGAGCGTCCGGACGAAGACGGCGTGCTCGAAGTCGAGACCAAGGGCCTCGGCAACTACCTGCAGCAGATCACCCTGCTGACCGACGCCGATGAAAAAGACCCCAATGCGGATACGGTGAAGCTGATGAGCATTCACGCGGCGAAGGGACTCGAGTTTTCCTGCGTCTTTGCCGTGGGTCTGGAAGAAATGCTCTTCCCCAATGGCATGGCTATCAATACCCGGGAGGAATTGGAAGAAGAGAGAAGACTCTTCTACGTCGTGATCACCCGGGCCAAGCAACGGCTCTGGATCACCTACGCCAATACCCGCTACCGCTTCGGCAACCTCGTACAAAACGAGCCCAGCCGTTTTATCGATGAAATCCCTTCCGATTATTTAGACCGCAGCTTTGCCGGTGGCGGCCTCCGGAACCAGGGTTTTTCAGGCGGCCCTTCGGGTTCCGCCTATGACCGGATGCACGGCAATTCCTTTGGAGGCAGCTCCGCTTCCCAGGCAGAAAAAAGATATGGACCTCCTCCGACGAAGAAAGAGACGAAACCGTCCTACGTTCCACCCAAGCCGTACATGAAGACGATCGAGCACAATCCGAGCCCCGATTTTGTTGCCAGTGATACGACGGGTTTAAAGCCGGGACAAAAAGTAGAACACCAGAAATTTGGATTTGGTGAAGTCGTCAGCATCGAAGGATCTGTTCATAGCCCCATCGCTACTGTGAAGTTTCAGTACAATGGAGAAAAGAAAATCATGCTCAACTTTGCGAAGCTTCGCATCGTAGAGTAGTACAGGCCCTGTCTTTAACCCATCGTTCTCTTTGCGAATTTTTTGCATGACCGCTGCGATTTTGCAGTCTTTCGTTCGGGAAAACTTCTCCGTGATAGAGTTTTTCTACTCGTGGGAATAAATAGGGCGTTTTGCAGCGTCGATGTAAAAATAAACCTTCGCACGTAAGGCCGAAACAGCGCACAGCTATTCATTTTAACAAAAGTTTGCTATCTTTTACGCATGACCGAAACGTACAAGATACAGCCGAACGGATTGTATTTTGTAACCCTAACCGTAGTTGGCGGGATTGACGTGTTCACCCGCTACGAATATTGTGATCTATTAATAGATAATCTAAACTATTGTATAGATAACAAACGGCTACGGGTATACGAATATGCCATCCTACCCAGTCAGCTGTACATGATTGCGGACGTCGAGCAAGGGAAAGGGAACCTTCCCAAGGTATTGCGTGACCTTAAAAGCATATCTGCCAAACAACTCCTCCGTGCCATCGCAGAACACCCCGAAGAAAGCCGTAAAGAATGGCTCATGCGCCTCTTCCATTTTTTCGCCAATCGCTACCAGCACGATTCCGAACACCACTTCTGGCAGTTCGGCAATCAGCCCGTAGACCTCGATAAATTGGCTAAAAAGGAAAAGCCCATCCCTTCGCCGATCGACAAGCTCCTAAAGAATAAGAGTGTCGACGATCCCAGGCATTATATTTATTGTAGTTCCTATCCCGAACAGCGGGTAAAGCTTACCACGGGGAACGGACACCCCACCGATATCGAGGAAAAAATAACATAATCGACTTGAACGATCGGGGCCGGATTTTTGTATCTTTAAGGAGACCCCCCTTCCCATAACCTGTACGATGGAATTTATTTTGTCACCAAAATAAAAGGGTTATGCTGTGCAACGATAAGCCAAATATCCCCCTCGATTCATGTTATGTACTGACGTTGAATACCGTAGACAAAATCGACGTATTCATCCGGCCGGCTTACAAGCAGGTAATCGCGGATGCGTTGAATTACTTCATAGACACACAAGGTTTGAATATCTATAGCTGGTGCCTGATGAGCAGTCACCTTCACCTCGTGCTCCGGACCCGGGACGGGTCCGCCCCAGCCTATTTCGAACGGGATTTCAAGAAGTATACGACCCCCATTATTCTCAAGACGATCGAGATGGAAATGGACTTCCGTAAGGAGTGGATGATGAAACACTTTGAGGAATATGGTAAGCCATTAAAGAGAATCGAAAAGTTCCACCTCTGGCAGAACTGCAGCAGCCCCCTCCGGGTTGACTGCCAACAGTTCCGGGCACTAATGGACCGCATCACCCATATCCATGAGAACCCTGTCCGGGAACGTATCGTCGAAATGCCCGAAGCCTATGTCTTTAGCTCCGCCCGGGACTATGCCGGGATTCGCGGCCTGGTAAAGGTCAAAGTGGTCCAGCAGCAGGGCCTTTTTGGCGTAAAAATGTTATCTCAGAACTAAGGGCACGGCCCCCGGGTTGCGCAAGCTCCGGGGTCCTTTATTTTTCCAGCTCTTCTTTTAAGCCGGCCACGGCCTTCTTATCGCTTCCCACAAAAATTTGTTTTCCAATCAGCGCCACCGGACGCTTCAAAAATGTATACTCCTCCAGGATGAGCCGCCTGTAGTCTTCTTCCGTCAGCTGCTTGTCCTTGAGTCCCAATTCTTTATACTTCATCGCCCGCCGGCTGAACAAAGCCTCGTAAGAGCCTGCCCGGGCTTTCATCTCGTCCAGCTGGGCCGGAGTGATTTTCTCGGTTTTTATATCCTGTAAAACAACCCCGTCCGTTCCTGTCTCCTGCAAGATCCGCTGACAAGTGGTGCAGGTAGAAAGATGATAGATCTTCTTCATGGCCGCGAATGTAATATTTTCTTTGGGGAACCGACAAATGCAATAAATTGTCCCGGTGCACCCCTCCGAGTTACAGGAAACCTTCGTCCGCCTGATAAACGAACATCGGGGGATTCTGCATAAAGTGTGCAGACTGTACTGTTTTTCGGATACCGACCGGCAGGACCTCTACCAGGAGATGGTCATCCAGCTCTGGCGTT
>JAFDYG010000360.1 GCA_018267545.1 Bacteroidota bacterium | reverse complement strand
CCTTTCGGAAGCGCTTCAAATCGAAAAGATGCTCGAGGAGTTTGTCCAGAACTGGCACTCTCACGGAACGCCCGTCAAAGGCTACGCCAATCTTTTCTACGGCCAGTTTATCGTCCTGATGGCCGACGAATCGGCAACCGGTGTCAGCGGCTGCAGCACCGACAGTTCCGTCCACCTGATAAAAGAGATCGAATTGCAGTTCCAGGTATCCATGTTCGACCGAATCAACCTGGCCTTCCAGGTCAAAGGCAAGACACAGATGGTACCTATGTCGCAGCTGCCCTACGCCCTGGAAAACGGCCTCATCACACCCGATACACTTTATTTCAACAACACGGTCCTCAGCAAGGAAGAATTGGAGACAAAATGGTTGATTCCCGTGAAGGACAGTTGGTTGGGTTCAAGATATTCCCTACATTTGTCGGCCAAATAATCGGCGCGCCATCGCCTCTGCGCCAGGCACGCCCGATAGATTGGATGATACGCGGAAGTAGCTCAGTTGGTAGAGCGACAGCTTCCCAAGCTGTAGGTCGCGGGTTCGAACCTCGTCTTCCGCTCATAAGCCGGTCCTTCCTGGACCGGCTCTTTTTTTGTATCTTTTGCCGTCATGTAATTCCCCGAAGAACACATCCCCGGCCAGCCGCAAAAGCAAAGAACACGCATCCCTCTCTGGGCCTTCTTACTTGCCGTGCTGCTTATCTCCGCGGCTCTTTACCTTATCCCCCATCTGATCCCGCATAAGCCAAAAGACTTTTCGGTACGGCTCGGCAGAGATTTTTCTCATCGCAGCCGGCCTTTTGCAACCCTGATAGACGGCACTAAATACACACTGAACAGTAACACAGAGCTATCTCACGAAGGTGATACCACCGCTCCTGTCCACGAGCTGAATCTCGATGGAGAAGGATATTTCATTGTGCCTAAAACACCGCAGCCTCTGCTCATCCATGCCCCGGTTCTCGACGTCCGGACTCCGGGAGCTACGCTGAACATCAATGCCTACAAAGGCGACAAGCTCATCGAGACCAGCGTCTTTGAAGGCTCGGCCGAAGTCACGCTCCATACAAATCCGGAACAAAAGCTCCAGCTTCTCGCCGGTTACAACACCACCCTGGAAGAGCTGGTCCCGCGGCTCGAGCGGGAGTTCGATGTCAAAATCTTTATCCCGGACGACAAGCTGAAAACAAGGCGTTTCACTTGTGTAGTGGAAGAATTGGATCTACCATTGACCCTAACCCTACTAAAGCAGGTTCAGGATTTCCACTTTGCCATAAATAATAAAGAGGTATATATAAAACCATAAAGCAAAGAGCCACCCATTACGGGCAGCTCTTTTTATTGAAAGGTAAAAGGCACTTTATTTAGCCGACAGTCCGCCGCCGACATCATCTTATCACCATCACGGTCCCCTGCTTGAACACCGGCTGTTTCTTCTCCACGCTGAAATAACGCGCCGCCCAGACAAAAGCGCCCGAAGACACCATCTTCCCATGGTATCTTCCATCCCAGGCCTGGTCTGGATTAGAGCTATGAAAAACCAGCTCCCCATAACGATCATAAATGTTCATCTCAAATTCCGTCATCATACAGGCATGCAGCGGCCTGAACGTATCGTTACGCCCATCTCCGTTGGGAGTAAATGCATTGGGCAGCATAAGCTGGCAGTCGCAGGAAGTAAAATTAACGGTGGCGGTCAGCGTATCCGACCCACAGCCATTGGTCGCGACGACGGTATAGATCCCCGGTTGCGTCGGCTTATAGGCCGTCGTATGCGAAGAGTCCTGCCACGCATAGGTATCGGCATTCCCCTGAACGGTCAGCATAAAATCTTCTCCATTGCAAAGTGTCGTATCCTTGACCATCTGGACCCGAAGACTATCGTCGAAGCTAACGTTGAGTGTATCGGTATAATAACATTGCCCGACCTGCGCCACGACGGCGTATTTACCAGGCTTATAAACAAAATAAGTCGACTGCCCTGTCGAGTTCTGGTCGTCACGCTGCGGCGGTACGGACGACCATTTATAGGTCCCCTGACCAAAGTCGGCGTTCAGCACGAGCGTGCTGCCCTTACAGATGGCCGTGTCATTGAACTCGAGCGGCTTGTCGTTGCGGTATCTGACCTCCACGGTATCGGTCACCTGGCACTGTCCCTGGTAGGTTGCAAAGACCCAGTAGGTTCCCGTGTTCCTGACGGTTATTGCGCTGTCCCGCGCACCCGTGCTCCAATCGTATGCGGTGGCTCCGGGAAAGGCGGCGTTGATTTTATAAACCTGCTTGGGACACAGCAACGTATCCGGTCCTATGCTGAAGGATGGCGCAAGCGGCTGCGCATAGGTGATCTTAGCCGTATCCCGATAGGTTCCGCAGCCCGGGACGATCACGATCGCCACATACTGCCCGCCCGGGTAATGGGTAACGATCTGCCCGCTGGTCTCCGGCAGCGGGACGCCGTCGAGCAGCCAGAGATAGGAGCCATTCTGCGAAGCAGCATTGAGCTGCAGGTTGGCGCTGTCACACATGATGTGGTCTTTTCCCAGGTCGATATCGGGCGTGTCGCTCGCAAAGACGCCGATGCTGTCGGTTACGTTACAGCCATTGACGGCAACGGTAAAGATCCCGGACTCCTTGATCCGGATCGTATCGGTGATGGTCGTATCCTGGTCATTCCATTTATAGGTCGCGCCGGGGACCACGG
>JAFDYG010000035.1 GCA_018267545.1 Bacteroidota bacterium | reverse complement strand
AGTTACAATATAACTGCATAGGACGGTAAAGTTACGGCAATTTCGCCAGGGGGCTGCGGCGCTGTCCTACCAATCCTTATCGGGTTGGCTGGGCGCCTTTACCTTGTTCTGATTCAATCTGTTCTGCAGGTCGTTCTCCTTTTGTTGGAGGGCTTTCAGCAACTGTTCCACCTGCTGCTTGTTCAGCCGGCTGGGCTGGGGTTTGGGCTGCTGCGGCTGTTGCTGCTGGTCCTGCTTTTGTTTTTCATCCTTCTTATCCTTCTGGTCTTGCTTCTGCTGATCCTTTTTTTGCTGTTGTTGCTGCTGCTGTCTCTTTAGCTCCATGAGGGCCTTTTGGAGATTCTCGCGGGCGTCGAGGTCGTTTGCGTCGAGCTTCAATGCAGACTTCCAGGCGTCGATGCTTTCCTGGAGTTTCTTCTGCTTAATCATCGCCACTCCCTTGTTATAAAGGCCCTTTTCCTGCATCGTCTTGTCGTTGGTATGGGAGACGCTTGCGTCGTAAGACTTTGCGGCTTCGTCGAAGCTGTTCTTGCGGAACTGTGCATTCCCGAGGTTGTAGTGTGCGGTTGGATTGTCCGGCGCTTTTTCGGTAGCCGATTTGTATTCTTTTAACGACTCGTCAATTTGTTTCTTTTTGTAATAGCGGTTCCCGCTTCGGACCTGGGGGTCTCCGGTTTGCGCCTGGGTCTGCAGGGTCAGCGTTCCAAGCAGCAGGAAGGCAAGTGCGGCACGGGCGGCTTTGGGGGACTTGCGGCGCTCGGCCAAGAAGAACTCCACCACGAGCAAAATGAGCGCGATAGCCAGGAACCATTGGAAGAAGCTCTTGTAGTCGATAAACTCGGTATCGCTCATGGCTTTCTTCTCTGCGCTTTCCAACTGCTGTGTCATGGTAATAAGCGCGTCGTCGAGATTGTCGAGACGGATATACTGTCCATTGGTGGTATTGGAGAGCTGCTGTAGCTCGGGTTCGTTCAATTTGGAGAGGATGGTCTGTCCCTGCTCGTCCTTTTTTATTTCGCCCGACACGGGGTCGACGATGGGTGACCCTTCGGGAGAGCCGATACCGATGGTATTGACCATGACGCCATTCTGGGCCAGCTTTTTAGCTACTTCGAGGGCTTCGGGGTCGTGGTCTTCGCCGTCCGAAAGCAGGACGATGGACTTGTATTTTCTTTCCTTCGAATTGAATGCCATATTCGCCATCTTCAAGGCCTCCCCGATCACCGTGCCCTGGGTGGGGACGGCTTCGGGGCTCGCCTGCTGGATGTACATTTTGGCCGCTCCGTGGTCGGTAGTAAGAGGCATTTGCATATAGGCACGCCCGGCGAAGAGGATCAGACCAATCCGGTCGTTGTCCAGCTTCTCCGTCAATCGAAGCAGGAGCTGTTTGGCGCGTTCGAGGCGATTGGGCTTGATGTCGCGGGCGAGCATGCTCTTGCTGACGTCGAGCACCAGCATGACGTCGACACCTTTACGCTGGACATTCTCCATGGCGCCGGGCATCTGGAAATTCGCGGCTCCCAGGACCAGGAGGATAAAGGCCACCAGGGCCAGCCCCACTTTTAAAAGAAAACGAAAGGGAGAAAAGCTCTCGATCAGCTGTTTGACGAGCGCAGGATCGCCGATCCTGGACTGGGTCTTCTTCTTCCATCGCAGGAGGAAGAAAAGGAGGATCAGGAGTGCGGGTAAGGCGACCAGGCCGATCAGGAATTCGATATGTTCGATACGGTATTTCACAGCTCCTTGCAAGATAGCTATTTCTTGCCTTCAAAAAAGCCCATGGGTCTTAATATACTCTTAACAATTTGAAGACCAATGGATGGCAGGTCTTTTGTCTCCCCCGTCGACTCCAGGTTGAGGACAAAGAAATAGGGGTGCGTATTTTCTTCTACCCAGCCCATGACCCAGCCCATATTGCCGGTCTGACCCGTTTTATAGGCCAGGCGGTATTTCGTATTGCTTTCGACCGGCATAATAGAACGGACCAGCTGCTGGGGGCGGTTGAAAAAGGGAAGCTGGTCGAAGTAAAGGCGTTTGATCAGTCCCAGCTGCTCGTCGGGGGTGATCTTTAGTGAGTCGTTGTACCAAAACTCGGGAAAGCCACTAAGGCTCTTGTTGCCATAGCGCAGACTGTCGACCCACCTTCTCAGGGTGTCCTGCCCCAGACGACGGGTAAGCTGGAGGAAGATGTCTTTTCTATACCGGACCTGAAAAGCCTGTCGAAGGCTAAATGGCAGGCTGGCGGTGGAATCGAATGCGACGAGGCTCTTATCGTCTCCCAGGATGCCCGTCTGCAGGGCGATCAGCGACTGGGGGATGTCGAAGGTCTCGGCCGGCTGGAAAGAGCTATCGCGGAAGCGGGGCAGGTTATAGATGGTAAAGTGTCCCTGGCCGTTGTCAAAAAGCCCAAAGCAGCCCCTGACGCCTGCCGAGTCGAAATATTGCTGCAGGCTGTTGTCGACTGTCACGTTGTCGGGCGTACAGGCGCAAAAAAGCAAGGGTGCTAATAAGAAAGCCAGGAGGGTTCTCCGCATGGGAAATTTTTGCGCAAAGGTAAGGGCCGCGGGGCTATTTCGAGGCGGCCCCGGCCAGCTATTCCTTTGGCAAATTATACATCTTGATCAGCTTGAGCAGGACGCCATTGGTCCAGCCGAAGCCGTCCTGTCCGGGATATTCGCCGCCGCCCGCGTCCTGGTTGATGTCGACGACATTGTATTTCTCCATGAGCTTGCCCGTCTCCTTGTACACTTTTTGATTCAGCTTCACCCATCGGGCAGCGATATCCGCAGCCAGGTCCTTCTGGCCGCAGCGGTCCAGGCCCCAGATCGTCATCCATTCCAGTGGAGCCCAGCCGTTTGGAGCGTCCCATTGTTCGCCCGTATTGAATTCCGAGGTGGCGACGCCTCCGGGTTTCAACAATTTCTCCCGGATGACGGCGGCGACTTTCTGGCCCAGGAAGCTGGAGTAGTCGGGGTGCTCGTTGATAAAGCAGAAGGGGTACATCCCGCCGGGATTGATATGATTACTTTGCTTGAGCGTCTTGAAATTATAGTCGGTGTAGAAGGTGCGGGTCTTGTTCCAGCAGTATTTGTCGATCAGCTCGCCGCGGCGGATGGCCTTGCGTTTGAATTCGGCCGAAGCGCTGTCCTTATTCATCAGCTTGGCCTTGGAGATGGCCCATTCCAGGTGATAGAGGAGGGCGTTCAAGTCGGGGGGAATCATGTCGCTGGTGCGGATGGTCACGAGGTTCTTCCCGTCGGTAAACCAGCGGCTGCTAAAGTCGATCCCGCTTTCGGCGGCGGCGCGGAGGTTCTCGTATACGTCCAGCTTTTCCCTACCCGATTTCTGCGCGGTCAATACGTCCTCGCGCCAGCTCTCCTGGCGGGGGACGGTGGCGTCGTCCCAGTAGCGGTTGAGGACCGAGCCGTCCTTTAGCTTGACCACGCGGCGATAGGCCTGGCCGGGTTTGAGCTTGTCGCTGCCATCCATCCAGAATTGGTATTCCTTTTCCATCGCGGGCAGGAATTTCTGATAGATGCTGTCTCCTTTGGACTCGGCCAGGAGGGAGACCATGACGGAAAAGAAGGGCGGCTGGGAGCGACCCAGGTAATACGTTCGGTTGCCGTTGGGGATATGTCCATAGTTCTCGATCAGGTAGGCGAAGTTCTTGACCATATTGTCGATCATCTCGATCTCGCCGCTTTCCTTCAGTCCCAGCATGGTGAAATAGGAATCCCAGTAATAGACCTCGCGGAAACGGCCGCCGGGGACGATATAGGGATAGGGCAGCGGGAGGAGGGAGCTGCCTTCGACCACCTTATCCGGCGTCCTTTTCAGGACCGACCAGAGGTTCTTGATATGCGTGACGACGTCGTCTGCGGTATTGGTCTTGTACGTATCGGTAGGAGCCGATGGTATCTCGAAATTATCCTGTACGAATTTCTTCAGGTCGAAGCCCGAAGCGGTCTTCGCCGTCTCGTAGTCGGCCAGGATTTCGGATGGCTTACGCTTAGGGATACAGTCGACGAAAGTTTTACCGTCGGCAAACACCTTGTTCATCTGAACGTCGATAAACAGCTTTCCATAGATCTTGTCGGGGGGCGTGGTAACGATCGGCTGTCCGAAAGAGAGGAGTGAGCTTAGTACGATAAGTAAAAAACCGGCAGATCTCTTCATAGTTCTTATATGTACTATAAAAATAATAAATCTGCCGGGTTTTTACTCCTTATAACTTCAGACCGAAAGAAACATAAAAAGTTCGACCGTCTGCGGGTAAGATCCCGGGGCCGGGGTACATGTTAATCCGGCGGGTGAAATAGCGGGCGTCGGCCAGGTTGTTGACACCGGCCGACACGTGGTAGTGTTTCAGGAACGACCAATCGGCTGACCAGTCCCATACGTGATAGGACGGAACGATCCCGGTGGCCCCTGTCGGATTGAAAACGGTATTATTGGCGTCGCTAAAGCCCTTGCCGACGTAGCTGTACTGGAGGGTGCTCTTGATGGGGCCGGACTGGAAGATCAGGCCGCTGCGATTGATCCAGTCGGGGGTGCCTTCGATCCAGTGGCCTTTTAGCGAAACGTTGTGGCCGGCATTGTTGATCTGGCCGCTGGTGTACCGGGCATGGTTATAGGCCAGGGAGTTGAAAATGCGGATGTCGAAATTGCTCCGTTCGTTGACCAGCGTCTTCCAAAGGCTCACCTCTACATAGGCTTCTATACCGCGGGTCTCGGCGTTGCCGACATTGGTCGTATAGAGATAGGTCGTATTGTTCGGGTTGGTCAGGGTGAGCTGGCCGGCGCGGTTTCCATAATAAACGAAGAAGGCGTTGACGTCGAACTGCAGCCAGTCCTTGATATTGCCGCGATAGCCCAGGTCTGCGTCATAGCCGCGGCTGTCTTTCAGATTGGGGTCGATGACGCCTATCTGGTCGGCGGGGGTGACGCTGGCGTATAAGTAAGGACGATAGGCCTGAGATACATTGCCATAAATCTGCGTGCTGCGGCTGGCCTGGTATTGGAGGCCCGCACCAAACAGCGGAAAGCTGCGGCTGCCTTTATACGAGACGGGGAAGCTGGCGTTGTTGATGACGCCTTCCAGGCTGGACTTGATGCCTTCTATGCGGAATCCGGGCGTCACGGAAAGCCGAGGCGTCAGCCGGAACAAGTTCTCCACAAAAGCCGAGTAGTTGTCGGTGTGCAGGTGCAGATCGATGCCATAGGGTTTGGTCAGGCTGAGGTCGAAGTCGCTGCCGATGGTGCCTACGCCCTTTTGTTTGCGGCGGGTTTTCTCGGTAAAATAGCGGAGGCCTCCAGCCAGGCTGCCTTCGACCCTGCCGAGGCGATAGAAATGCATGATGCGGGCTTCGGTCGTAAAGCCGCTGTAGTAGTCACGGTCGACCTGCCGGGGGTTATACGTACGCAACGCGGCATTGATCGTGTCGGCCACGTTGGGAGTATTGATAAACTGTACGCTGTTGCGCTGGCCGCCAAGGTAGTGCGCCGTGACGGAGATGCGGGTAGAGGGCGAAAGCTCGCTGGTAAACAAAAGGGCCGGGATATTGATCTCGGGATTGAAGAAATTCCGGGTTCTATTGGAGAAGCGGGCGTCCTGCTTGAACTGTGCGTCGTCCTGCCCTCCGGCTATCTGTTGCCGGTAGTCCATGCGGGAGAACTGAAACGACAGCTTCGTCTTCGGGGTAAAATGCCAGGTCAGGTTGGCGTAGTAGGCGTGGTAGTTGAACGCCGCATTGGGGCGCCAGCCGTCTCCATGACGGTCGTCGTAATAGGCGTAATAGCTGAATTTACCGACCGTTCCGCCGACGGCGTTATAGGAGTTGAAGAAATTATTCGAGCCCATCGTCTGCTCGCTTTCTATCGAGAGGGGGCGGGTGCTGTCGCCTTCCTTTAGCTGGTAGTTCATCATGCCGCCGAACTGGCTGCCGAACTGAAGGGCCGCCGAGCCGCGGACGTATTGGATCTCGCGGATGGCCTGCATGGGTACCGAATAGTGATTTTCCGGATAGCCGAACATATCCGAGTTCGTATTGTACCCGTTCTGCCGCATATTCATTTCTATGCTGCGGTGGGCGTCCGTGCCGCGGGTGCCGATATTGACCTGGGTGCCGGCGCCGTCCATCTCCCAGGAGTTGATCCCGGGGATCCGCGCAAAAACCATCCGGGCTACGTTGCCGGCGAGGTTGGCGCCGCTTGCGTCGGGGACGATGTCGTTGATTTTCTTGCCGGAATAGATATAAACGCTCTGTACCTCGGGGAGGATCCGGACGGGGGGCGGCGAAAGGATGATAACGCTGTCCAGCGTGCGGGAGGGGAGGGTGTCAGTTGCGTGCTGAGCGTTGACTGTCAATGAAATAAGAAGAACGAGAAAGAAGATACCGTTTTTCATAAAAAAATATCTATATATTTATCCCTGAATTAGAGCCGCGGTTTTAAAAGAAAGCACCGCGAAGAATCGCGGCGCTTGTTTTGCTTTGCTTTTGCTTATAACCAAAAATATGTGGCCGGCGCCGATTATTCGGCGCCGTCTGTTTTTGCTCTATTGACGGCGTAGTTGCCTACGTTCTTCCCCACGGTCAGGCCTACCGTACAGTCGACCTGGTAGTGAATCCCGCCATATACTCTCGAGTTGGCCGCTTCCTGCGCCATCGCATTATAGGCGTCCGCTCTTTCGGGGAGGATGTGTCCCAGGACCGTGGCAGCTGCTGCGCTGAACATCGAGTGCCCGGAAACGTAGGATGGGAAATTGGGTATGCCGGTCAGCGTCTTGATCCGGGAGTCCATTTGTGTGGGCCGCGGATTGAAATAGAAGTACTTGATGTCCCAGCAGGAGATACCGGCGTCCATCTCGGCCATATTCAGCAGGGCCAGGTTGCGGGCCCATCTTACTTCACTGTAGTTCTTCGGCACATAGTCTTCGCACGCGATCGCATTCCAGTGACCGGGAGGAGTATAGGTCCCTACCCCATCGGCCCAGAACTGTACGATGCGCATCTGCTCGCGGCTGGGATTCTTGATGGTATTGTAGGCGTCGAGTGTTTCCTGTTTCATTTGGTCGCTGCTCGTCGAAGGAGGAGGACCGGGACGAAGAGATACGATGGCCGCCGAGTCGCAGAGGAAACCCTTTACCTTGCTGAACAGAGGCAGCATCGGCGGGCGTGCAGGCGTCTCGAGGCTGTACCAGGGTGTCTGGCCCTTGCCTTGTGCGGTGGTGACGAGCGCGGTCCAGTCCGTTTGCGTACCGACGGCCTTGCCGGCGTTGTCGCCGCGGCCCCTTGCGATAAATACTTCCGCGATCTGGCGTCCCAGCGTTTCACCGGCGGTGATATCGCTGCGCGTAGCAGCGCCCGATGCGATCAGGCTCAGCTCATGCTCTGCGAGCTTCTGCTGGATAGTAGAAACTTCACCAGGGAAGAAGAGCTGCATCATCTCGGCCATGACACCGGCGAGCACCGCGCCTTCGGAAGGATAAGAAGGAAGCGTGCTCCTTGCACCAAGGGCCTTGACGGTAGAATCTACCAGGTAGGGCGCGGGGCGCTTGTATTGATTCTTATACCGCCAGCAGGCTACGAGCGCGTCGTATTGAGCGGCGCTGATATACGCATAGGCGCGGCCTGCATACGGAGGATTGGAAAAAGGAAATACCGTCGATGCGAAGGGGTTGGCCGCGTTGGGAATCGGATAGGTTCCATCCGGATTCTGGTAAGGCGGCAAGTTGTACTTCGCCATCAGCTCTCTTAAAATCTCGTTCCAACGGAGGACGCCGCCGGCGCTCCAGTATTTTATCTTCCCTTGCAGGTCGCTGGTCATACGATTCTGGTAGCCCTTGATCTCGTTGAGGTCTGCGACGTATAAGGGAGAAGTGGTGGCTACAGGAGTGGGTACTGCAAAGCTGTCGGTGCGGGAGAGCAGGATGAGCTTCCAGCTGCCGGCATTCAGGTCCTGGTTTGTGGGATTGAGGGCCGGAAGATCGGCCGTTCTATCTTGAACATTTTTATTGCACGCGGTCATTGCAAAGAGCAATGTGATTATCGGGAGGATGATTTGCTTTCTCATTTTTTGTTGGATTTTGTTTTGTGATTAAAATCCAGGATATAAAAAACACCTGCATCGAAGGCCGTGGACTGGCCTACGTTACGGCCGGCTACGGTATAGTCGCCGCCGCCGACTGCGGAAAGCCCCTTTACTTTTTTGAAAGTATACTTGAAATGTGCGCCCACCATCGTAGCGTTCATCGTATTGCTGGGAAAAGGCATGTCGTTCTTGCGGATGTCGAAGCCGCCTTTCTGCGTTGTCATAATGGAGGCGACGGCTTCGATGATCCAGCGTTCGCTGCGATAGCCGGTCCTTGCGTTGAACGAAAGCAGGTTCGGCATGTCCACATTATTGGTCAGATGCAGCGCCGTCGTATAATAAGAATTGCGGTCGATCGTGATATCGCTTCTCCAGGTATAGGTGCCGGAACCGGTGACGAAGAAATTGCCCAGCTGATAGTCCAGGATGAGCCGTCCCGATACCGTCCGGCTGTGAAGGCCGATGGATAGGGGCAGGAAGTCGGCGATATAGTTGGTCAACGGAAGAGAACCGCCAACCAGCGTATAGACCGAGAGAACGCCGTTGCCGATATTCTGCTCGACGGGCAGCCACTTGACCCAGCCGGAAAGGTCCTGAATGCCGTTTTGCCCGTGCAAAGTTCCGGCGGTCGCGTGCGTCCATACATAGGGAGCGCCTACGATCAGGTTCAGCTTGCGGGTCACGCCATAGTTACCCATTAGCGCCACCATCTGCGTCGAGACCGTACCCAGGTTTTGGTTGTTCCGTTTGAACGTCCCTTCCCAGTAGTGGTCCCAGCTGCTATGGCTGTACATGCCGCCTACGCAAAAATTGTTTTTGTTCATCATGATCGCGTCTTCGTCTGTCTGCGCTCTTAGTGCCGGGGCCTGCATCAGGAGCAGGATCAGTGCGGCGAAAAGGGCGCGTTTGT
>JAFDYG010000359.1 GCA_018267545.1 Bacteroidota bacterium | reverse complement strand
GGACCACGGGACCGCGGATTAAGGTATCCGGGGTTTTCCCACAGACAAATATGTCCGGGCCAAAGTTGAAGTTCATCGGCGTCACGATGTTGATGGTATCCTTTATCTTGATCGTATCGCTGTTCCTGTACCACACGTCCAGCTCGATCGCATAGGCGCCCGGTGTCGCAAAGACGTGACGGGGTTTGCTGGCGGCGCTGCTGTCGTTGAAGCCGGAAGCAGGGTCGCCGAAATGCCAGCGGATATAGTCGGGACGGAAGAAGGTGTCCAGCTGTGGCGAGGCAAAAAGGATCGTCGTATTGACACAAGTGCTGCTATAGCTGATCGTGTCGGGATAGTCCTGCGCCTTGCCGGACGCCGGCAGCAGGGCCAGCGCCAATAGAGAGCAAAAAAAGATATGAAACAAACGGCTGGACATTGGATAGCAACGGGATTATTGATTGACTTTTAGTAAGGTGCGGACCTGTTGTACGGATCCATTCTGCAAACGGGCGTAGTATACACCGGCCGCCCACGCGCTGGTATTGACGGTTACCGAGAAGGTGCCCGCCATGTATTCCTGGTCGACCGGCACTGCCACCATCTGGCCCAGCGAGTTGAAGATCTGTACGAGCGTATGACCGCCGCTGGTCTTGAACGTGATGACCGTGCTGTTGACGAAAGCATTGGGGGCGTTCTTGATCAGGCTGTCTCCCAGATTGTTCAGATCGGTATACGTATTGTTACAAGCCGTAGTCTTTATAAAAGGCAGATATTGATAGTTTTTGAGCAGCATCGTCGATACGGCGTCCGCGGGAACACAAAACCAGTCCCGGAGGATACTGGAATAGACGGAGCGGAAGTCGTATTGCATGGGTATATTGCTCTGCGAATTAAGACCCGACAGGTCGGGATTCTGACCGAGGACTCCCGTCTGGGCATAATCGCCGAAGACGAAGACAGCCTGGGCTGCGCCGTGGTCGGTTCCGAAGCTGCCGTTGGAGGCGATTCTGCGGCCAAACTCTGAAAAGGTCATACCCATCACCCTCTTGTTCACACCCAGGTACTTTACGTCATTCATAAAGGCGGAAATGGAATCCGAAAGGTCCTTAAGAAGCGTGGCGTGCTGACCGGTAAGCGGATCACCGGGATTGACCTGTCCGCCGTGCGTATCGAAGAAGCCCGTAGCAGTGACGAAGTAAACCTTGGTCTTTAGACCGCCGGCAATGAGCCGGGCGACCGTCTTTAGCTGTGCCCCCAGGTAGCTATCCGGATAAGCCTGCTGCGAAGTAACTTTTTTGGCGGCGGCTTCGATGGCCGAAGCGTATTTGTTGGTGGTCCGGGCGACGCCGCGAAGATAGGTCAGCTCATCTCCCATCGGTGTATTCGGTGCGGGCTCGGTAATGCCGTTGATAAGGTTGTAGAACTCGGTATCCGAAGGAACGGCCATTGCCGTGGTCCCGACCGCCGCCTGGAAGACCGGTGAAATGACCGAGCCGATCTGGATGCCGAGAGGATCCGGCATGTCCGCATTGGGATAGCCCGCCGGAAAGTTGGAATAGGTGGTCGACAGGAAGCGGCCGACCCAGCCCGTCGTCAGGAACTGGTCTTCGTCGGCGCCTTCGAGCCAGACGTCGGTGGCCCGGAAATGCGAGCCATCTGCGTCGGGGTAGCCCACGGACTGCAGAACGGCCAGCTGGTCGTTGTTATAAAGTCCCTGCATCCCTTTAAAGGACGGGTGAAAGCCATTCTTCAGATTGCCGTCCAGCTTCAGGACGGCGCCCTGCGGGATCGCGATATTGGATCGCGCCGCCATATAATCGCTGTAGTGTTCCAACGGGATCATGGTATTGAGACTGTCGTTCCCTCCCACCAGCTGAACCAATACCAATACGTGATCGTTATCGATCGCTCCGGCCAGCGGACCCATGAATGGCAGACGGGACAAAGCGTCTATCCTGAATCCGCCCAGCATGGTGACCGGTGCTACGGCTCTTAAAAAGTCTCTTCTTCGC
>JAFDYG010000358.1 GCA_018267545.1 Bacteroidota bacterium | reverse complement strand
TATCGATTTTTACAGTTTCTAGAAACGTGCAAGATTCAAAGACTATTTTTCCAGATTTTATATATTCTCCAAGAATCACTTGTTCATGGAAAATACAGTCTCTGAAGATTAGGTCTTTAATAAAAGCATTAGAATTATAGTTAGTTATTGGATCAATAAGTGAAATCTTAAAGTCAATTTCTCTGCGGTAGAATATTATAGGATCTGCAGAAGGGCTTAAACTTACTCTTGAACTGGCAAGCTTATTTTTTTCGCCTTCAGAAATGAAATTTCTGGGGTTTTCCATTTTCTTAAACTGTTTGGGGTTTGTCCAAAGATACAATTTAGCGGGTGCTGTACTACGGGTAGGGGGCACTGCACACAAAAGGTGTGTTCTTCGTATTTTTGTAGCTATGATTAATAGAAATGATCTTCGACTCGGTAATCTTGTCGGCACTGGTGGCGGCTTTGTTCGAATACTTGGTATGCCCGACGGTGGACCATATCAAGTAGAACCGTTTCCGCATAGGTTTGAGTCAAGGGAACACATTCTGGAATTGGAAGGAATTGTTCTTTCAGGAGAAATACTAGAGCGGTGTGGGTTTTCGAAGCAAATGCCCGGATACCCAATATATACGAAAGGCGATGTCACCTTGAAGGGGATAGGCCCAACGTATCATTTGTTTCACGAACATGCAATTATCGGTAATGGTGTTCGGTATTTGCATCAGCTTCAGAATTTGTACTACGCTATTACAGGTCAAGAATTGGAATATAAAGCGTAGAGACAGAGCTTATTTTAAGTATTGCCTGGACTTGGTCCGGGCTTTTTTTATGATTTGTCGAAAGCTTTTTAGCACAAGTGTAAGCTTCTAGTGGGTCTATTGGGGTAGAATTACAGCCGTAAATAACTAAATAATTTGATTACAACAAAAGAGTAAACCCTAATAAAGATCAGAAAGGGACTTGAACCAAATAAGATTTGAAAATGAGGAGATTGTAAAAATGGTTATTATATATCTAATCGGCAGCGCTTTAATACATGGTTGAAAATGAAGGAAAAGGGCCGCATTTTTTGCGGCCCTTTGGGGGGATGTAGCGAGATCGGGATTTGAACCCGAGACCTCAGGGTTATGAATCCTGTGCTCTAACCAACTGAGCTATCTCGCCGGAAGTCATTGGAGGCAGTTGGTATACCTCTCAAATGGGCTGCAAATGTAGAGAAAAAACGTTGGAAAAAGTGCGGGAAGGGGAGGGAAATTCGGGATAAAGTTGGGGAGGGCTGGAATGGGTTGGGTATGGAGGAGGTTGGAAATGAGGGGGAGAGCATGGGGCGGGGAGTAGGATGGGGGGGACAGGGCTTGGGGAGGGAAGCGGGGGCGTAGCGGCGCAACCGCGGGGCGGGGAGCTGGTGGGCGGGGCGCAGCAGAGGTATAGAAAGAAAAAGGCCCTCTGTGGAAACAGAAGGCCGTCTAACGATTGCTTGCCATATGAAAATTCTTAAAGATCGATGTCGTTTGGTGCGAGTGGCGGTTGCTGCTGATCGGTTCCTCTAGTCTCGCGGCCACAAAAATAAGCACCAGGATAAAAATTCTATAATATCAAAAGGTTAAAAAAGAGCCAAGATGCTAAATCCTTTTACCTGGTTTGTGTTCCTCAACCGTAACTGAGTGCAAGATCGGAGGTTTTTATGAGAAAAGGAAATTTTCTTGTCAACATTTTTAAAAATTTTGCGTCAATTTCTGGTAAATACAAATATGTAATTATTTACAATATGATAAATGAGGGCTAAAAGGGCCATTTTTGTCTTATTTACCCCAGATATTCGCATATTTCAATAAATGTATAAATGAATGTAAATTAATTATAATTTGTTTAGGCGAACTATTGCGCATGTCATATGTCGGGTAGGAGTAATTGGACGTCTTTTTGAGGGGATAGGTAACAGAGAGGGCCGGTAAATATTTTTTACCGGCCCTCTTTTATGATGCTTTCGTTTGATCGGTTAATGTGCCTGGGCGACGGCTGCCTTGGGGGCAGGGGTCGTTCGGTTGGGGTATTGCTCGAGGGCCTTTTCGAGGCAGTCGATGGCTTTGTTGATATCGTCCGTGTTGAGGACGTAGGCGAGGCGGACTTCTTTCTTGCCGAGGCCCTTGGTCCCGTAGAAGCCGCCGGCGGGGGCGAGCATCAGGGTTTGGTTGTTGTAAGAAAAGGACTCGAGGAGCCATTGGCAGAAGACGTCGGTGTCGTCGACGGGGAGGCTGGCCATGGCGTAAAAGGCGCCGCCGGGGTTGGGGCAGTAGACGCCGGGGATGCGGTTGAGGCGGCTGACGAGGACGTCGCGGCGTCTGAGGTATTCGGCGCGGGTGGCGTCGAAGTAGTCGGCGGGCAGGTCGCAGGCCGCTTCGCCGAGGATTTGGGCGAAGGAAGGCGGGCTGAGGCGGGCCTGGGCGAATTTCATGACGGTATCGAGAACGGCCTGGTTGCGGGTGACGAGGGCGCCGATGCGGCCTCCGCAGGCGCTGTAGCGTTTGGAGATGGTGTCCATCATCAGGACGTTGTTTTCGGCGCCTTTGAGGTTCATGGCGCTGATGTGCTCGCCGGTATAGCAGAAGTCGCGGTAGGCTTCGTCGGAGAAGAGATAGAGGTCGTGTTTGATGACCAGGTCTCTGAGCGTGTCCATTTCCTCCTGGCTATAGAGGTAGCCGGTGGGATTGTTAGGGTTGCAGATGACGATGCCCCGGGTGCGGGGGGTGATGAGCTTTTCGAATTCTGCGACCGGGGGAAGGGCAAATCCATTTTCGATATAGGAGGTAAGGGGCTTGACGACCACGCCTGCGGCGGTCGCAAAGCCGTTGTAGTTGGCGTAGAAGGGCTCGGGGATAATGACCTCGTCGCCGGCGTCGAGACAACTCATAAAGCCGAAGAGGATGGCTTCGGAGCCGCCGGTGGTGACGATGATCTGGTTGTAGTCGACGTCGATGCCGACTCCTTTATAATAAGTGGAGAGCTTGCGGCGGTAGCTTTCGTTGCCGGCGCTGTGGCTGTATTCGAGGACTTTGAAGTCGAAGTTCCGGACGGCATCGAGGGCCATTTTGGGGGTTTCGATGTCGGGCTGGCCGATGTTCAGATGGTATACTTTGACGCCTTTCTTTTTGGCGGCCTCGGCATATGGCACGAGTTTCCGGATTGGCGAAGCCGGCATTTGTTGTCCGCGTTGGCTAATGGTTAACATGGGGCAAAAATACGGGCTCTGGCGGAGAAATTGAGGGGGCAGGGAAAATCGGGATGAGGAAAAAGGAGGGAAAGGGCAGGGGCAAAAAAGCCCCCTCCAAGGGGAGGGGGCAGTATCTTGAATTGAGTCGCGGGCGATTAGCGGCCGGCTTTGTTCTTAGCCTGGTCGGGATTCACGACCTCACCGGTGATGCGGAGCTGGACGGGCATATCGATACCGGCCACTTTTACGGTGATGGTCTTGTTGAAGGGGCCGACGGCTGCGGCGTTATAGGCTGCGGTGATCTTGTCGTCCTTGCCTTTCTGGATGGCGCCTTCGGGTTTAACCGGGGTGGTGCAGCCGCAGGAGGCAACGGTGGATTCGATGATCACGGGTGAGCTGCTGGTATTGGTGAATACGAAGTCGTGTGAAACGGGAGTACCTTGCTTGATCTTGCCGAAGTCATAGGCGAGCTCTTTGAATTTCAGGACGTCTTCTGCTTTTTTTGTTTGGGCGAAAAGTCCGGCGGATACGATCAGTGCACTGGCAAATAGGAATAGCTTCTTCATTTTTCTTATTAATTTATTTGTTTTAATAATTGGACAGACGCGTTTTCAGGGGCGGAGCTCGCGGGGACCTTGTAGACTTCGCCGGTGATGGTAAGCGTCTTTGTCTGGTTCGAATTGTATACTATGGTTACAGTTTTGTTGAAGGGACCTTCGGCGTAGGCGTTGTACCCGACCTTTATGCGGGAGACGGCGCCGGCCTGGATGGCTTCGCGGCTCCATTCGGGAGTGGTGCATCCGCAGGAGGCCTGGACGTTGTCCAGCAGGATGGGCGTCGAGCCCGTATTAACTATTTCGAAGGTGTAGGTCGCGGGGCGGCCCTGGGGAATCTTGCCGAAGTTGTGGATGCTTTCTTTGGGCTGGATTACGTCGGCCGGACGGGGCAAAGCGGTTCCGCCGGTGTTCACTGCTTGTGCGCGGGCAGCGAGGACGGTGGAGAAAAGGCCGATAACAATTGCTAACTTTTTCATAGTTTGGGCGCTTTAGGCTTGGGCCCTTCGGCACAGGGCCGGGGGCGGTATAAATTTAAAAACAAAACGCCAGCTTTGCCAGTAAAATTACCGGTATTGTGTCAAAAATTTGCTTTTTCACCGATTTTTTGATGACAATTAACAATCAACGAGATAGGGGTGTTCTGTTTAGGGGGAAGAGTGTTAATTTTACCGCGGCGAGAAGGAATGCCAGGCTGGCAGCGTATTGATCGGGAGGCGGGGGATTTGGAGGCGGACGCCGGGTGAGAAATTGGGGGGCGGATGAGAGATTTCAGGGGTTAGTCAGGCGGACGACGGTCAGGGTTTAAATTCAGCCATAATTTAGCGGCGACGATTGCAATTCAAAATAAATTTCACATGGAAAATCTATCTGCCAGCGAAGTCCTTGATCTCGAGAAATTAGCGTTCGATAAGTTCCGGGAGGAAGTGTTAAAAGATTACAGATCTGCCTGTGAGAGCCGGGAGGCGAGCCTGCTGGGTCGAAAGGAAGTGCTGACCGGTAAAGCCAAGTTCGGCATCTTTGGGGATGGCAAGGAATTGCCCCAGGTAGCGATGGCTAAGTTTTTCAAGCCGGGAGATTTTTATGCGGGCTACTACCGCGACCAAACGCTGGCGTTCGCCACGGGCGCCGCTACGATCGAAGAGTTTTTCTCCCAGCTATACGCCGACCCCGATCCGGCTCATGACTCTCATAGCCTGGGGCGGAATATGAATTCACATTTTGCGACACCTTTTATCGACTCCGACGGGGCCACGCTGGACCTGGTCAACAGGAAGAACCTGACTGCCGGACTGGCGCCTACCGCTGCCCAGATGCCCAAGGCGCTGGGGCTGGCGACTGCCTCCAAGGCTTTCCGTGAGATCAAGGCCCTCCACTCCTTCGAGGACCTTTCCAATAAGGGTAATGAAGTTTGTTTCTGTACGATCGGCGACGCTTCTACGAGCGAGGGCCATTTCTGGGAGGCGGTGAATGCGGCAGGTGTGCTGCAGGTGCCCCTGGCCATTTTCGTATGGGACGATGGGTACGGTATCTCGGTGCCCCGTGAATATCAAACCACCAAGGGGTCGATTTCCGAGGCGTTGAAAGGCTTCCAGAAGCAGGAAGGCACCAACGGGCTCGATATCTATAAAGTAAAGGCCTGGGATTATGCCGGGATGTGCGAGGTGTTCGAAGCGGGGATCCGCAGCGCCCGTCTGACGCATACCCCC
>JAFDYG010000357.1 GCA_018267545.1 Bacteroidota bacterium | reverse complement strand
TTTTTTCCATATGAGTTTATTTTTCGGTTTCTACAAAGCATCTAGTGAGCCGCTTCGACTAATGAGCCGCTTCTACAAACTTTTGGAGTGAGCCGCCGATGAGAGAGGTCCATCCGCCTTCGAAATTTTTGATTGCAAGCTCGGGGAAGCGGTCTCCTTCGAAGGTTTCGAGGCCGGTGTGCGTGAGCGTGAGGGAGGTGGCTCCGTCTGCTGCGGGTTCCAGCTCGAAGGTCACATTGGAATTGCCGGGATAGCCTTCGAAGCGCCAGTCGTAGCTGAGCTTTTTATTGGGAATGGCTTCCTTTACGGTAAAGACGTGCTTGAAGTCGATGCCGTTGTAGTGAGTGACGAACCGGGCGACGAATCCGGGAGTGGGTTCGAAGGCGGTGCCTGCGGGGATGTCCCACCAGATATTCATTTCTTTCGGGTCGGTAATGGCCTGCCAGATGCGTTTGGCGGAGGCCTTGTAGGTGCGTTGGATGACGATTGGTGAGGGCATAGCTATTTTCGTTTTTTGTTTTTCGGATGTTTTTCCAGGAATTCGCCGAGGGCGTCCAGGCGTTGTTCCCAGTAGACGCGGTAGTGGTCGATCCACTTGGAAACCTCGTCGAGCTTCTGCAGCTGTGCTTCGCAGTATCTCTCTCGGCCGCGGGTGTGTATTGTTACGATGCCGCATTCGGTCAGGATTTTGATGTGTTTTGAAATGGCGGGTCTGCTCACGTCGAAGTTCTCTGCGATGGAGTTGAGGGGCAGGGGTTTCTTGGCGATGAGTCCGATGATCTCGCGCCGGGTGGGGTCGGCAATGGCCTGGAATACGTCTCTTCTCATAATTGGTAACCGTTCGGTTACAAATATAGGAAAAGTAACCAAATGGTTACATATTGATGAAAATTTTTTTCGGGGGTGTTGCGGCGGGGGGAGGCGGGGCGGCCGCGTGGGCGGCGCGTTTTCGCGCGGGGACTGGGCGGCGGGGACGCTGCGGGCGGGAATAAAAAGCCCCGGTTTTACCGGGGGCTTGGTTTGAGCATAGGCTGTCGTTTCCAATACGTAAGACTTCGCCAGGCCCACTCGAATGGGCCGAAGGTGAAGAAGCGGAGCCAGACATGACTGAAGACGACCTGAAGAATATAAAAGCCGATGGCCAGGCCAAAGAGCTGGTAGCGCTGGAGCGTTCCGTAGTAATCGAGCAGAACGAAGAAGACGCCTATAAAGATGGACTGGGATAGATAATTCGTAAAGGCCATTTGTCCGGCGGGGGCGAGGAGGTTGAAGACCCTGCGGAAAAGGCGGGAGAGCTGGTAGAAGTATAGTAACAGGCTGGTGTAGCCGACGACCTGGAAGATGCGTTTGAGCTGGCGTAGCTGGATCGGGAAGGCGTGTTGGGTGATGCTGACGTTGTCGAACCGGTAGCGGTACATCGGTTCGCTTTCGAGATAGCCCATGTAGAGGGATAGCGCGGTACCGCAGAGACCGAAGGCGAGGTAGAGGTTGGCCGGTTTCCTGCCGGTTAGGAAGCCCCAGCGGTATAGGGCGATGCCGAGGAGGAAGAGCATGAACATGTCGTACCAGGAGTGATATAGTCCGACGCTTTCGAGCTGTACGGCGCGGTCGTAGAGTTTGTCCCACCTTTTCTTCAGGCTGGCTTCCTGAAAGGTTTTGGTGTCTTTGCGGGCGGTTTCGATGCTGCCTCGCTTTTTAAATTCCTGGAATGCCGTGGAGTCTTGCTGGGCGTGGGTGATGATGGCTTTGCTCTTTTGCAGGGAGGCGGTTTCTTTATAGACGCCGATGGCCAGCACGATGATGATGGGGATGAGCAGCTGGCGGGGGGTGAGCTTGCGGAAGGGCCAGAGCATGAGGCCGAGGACGCCGTAGAAGAATAATATGTCGCCCCACCATAATAAGACAAAGGCGTTGAAGAGACCGAAGCCGATCATCCAGAGCATGCGCCGGTAGTAGATGTCGGCTGGGTTGATCGTGTCGGTTGTGCTGGCGGTGTTTGCGGCCCCGCCGGCGGCGGCATTTGCGGCCGTTCCGGCGGCGGTTTGGTTTTTTTCCAGCCGGTCGATCAATAATACCGCTCCGGCCCCGAAGAGGAGGCTAAAGATGCCGCGCATCGCGCCGAGGAAGAGCTCGTTCCCGATGGCCCAGGTGTAGAAGTTGGCCCCGGTGATCGGCTGGTCGAGGTTCATGTTCATCGTGAACTGCCCGGCCTGTCCGGCTCCCATGATGTTGACGATCAGGATTCCGAAGACGGCCACGCCGCGGAGGCTGTCGATAAAGAGAATCCTGTCTTTGTTTTGAAGTGGGTTTAGGGGGGTGTTCATGCGGCGAAATTAGTCCTCTCCACTGCGCTGCACAATCACCAATACTGGGTATTAGTAAGAAAAAGAAAATTTCTGTCCCTGTTTGTTCTTCATGGTAACGGCAAAGGTCGAATATTCCCGGGAGCTGGTGAGGACGATGTTGTCGCTGAGCGTTTTACCGCCGGTATTACTGTAATTGATGGCTACGGCCGAGGCGGCGGTGGTGTCGGCTGTTTTATAAGATATGCTCATATGGCTGGCCGTGGCGCAGCCGGCGGTCCCGCAGTCGGTGCGGGTGCTGTGGGTTTCGTAGAAGCGCATGGTGCCGTTGAGGGTTATCCCATTCGATTTGTATTGCTGGAAGGTGATGGTCATGTCGGCGGTGCTGCTGTAGGTGCTTCCGGAAGAGCCTGTGAAGCTGGTGGTGGAGTAGCTGCCGTTGACGATCATCTTGATACCTGCGCTGTCGAAGGCCTGGTTGGTATAGGTCTGTACTTTTTTGGTGAGCAGTGGTTTAAGGGTGCCGTTCCATTGCGTGTTGATCATGCTGAAAATAAGCTTGGCGTCGGATGAGGTTGCGATGGGGGAGCCGGAATTGTCGTTGCTTTTGTGGCAGGCCGCGAGGAGCGTGGTCAGGAGGCTGGCCAGGAGGAGACGTTTCATGATTGTTTTATTTAGTCTCCAAAGCTAGCGGGGGATGGGCCTGCGGACAATAGAACAAAGGTTAGGGGCGGCGGCGCGCCGGCTGGGTTAGGGGCGGCCGTAGTATTTATTGATGGCTTCGGTTTTGTTTTGTACGTGCAGCTTGTCGTAGATGTGGTGGATGTGCTGGCGGACGGTGCCGGTGCTGATTTTGAGCTGGTCGGCGATTTCTTTGTAGAGGTGTCCGCGGCTGAGGAGCTCGAGGACCTCTTCTTCCCGGGCGGAGAGGACGCGGGGAGTAGGCTGGCGTTGGAAGGACGCCACCACCTTCCGGGCGATGCTGGCGCTCATGGGCGAGCCGCCTTCGTAGAGCTCTTTGAGGGCGGTGATGATTCGGTCCGGGGGCGTGTCCTTTAGCAGATAGCCGCTGGCGCCCGCTGCCAGGGCCTCGAAGACCTGATCGCTATTTTCGTAAATGGTAAAGACGACAAATTGGATCTCGCTACCGCCTTCCTTTAGCCGGCGGATGCATTCGATGCCTGTAGCTCCGGGCAGCGAGATGTCCATGATGCAGAGGTGGGGTGGGTTTTCGGAGAGGCCCGTCAGCGCGTCTTCGGCGTTGGAGAAGACGGAGAGGCAGTCGAAGCCCGGCGTTTGATTGACGATGAAACGCATGCCTTCCCGGATTTCGGGGATGTCTTCTACGATGCTGACGAGGATACTATCCATTCGGTAAAGATGGTGAAAAGCCCTGTTTATATAAATATAACTAAAGTTATAGTGGCGCCGGCTATTTTCAGCTTCCCGCCGATCTGCTCCATGCGCTTCTGCATGTTTTTGAGGCCATTGCCCCAGCGGTGGGTGTTGTCGGGGTCGAAGCCTTTGCCGTTGTCCTGTATGGTGATGGTCAGCGCGTCACCCGCTGTGGCGCTGATGTGCAGTGTATTTCCGCCCGAGTGTTTGATTGCGTTATGTACGGCCTCTTTGGCCGCGAGGTAGACGTTGCGCCGGAACTCCTGGCTGACGGGTCTGTCGTCGATTCCGGTGCTTGTCATATTGAATTCGAAGCTTGCTGCTTCTGCCATTTGGGCCGCATTGGTCCTGATATAGGCGATGAGGCTGTCGAGGGTGTCCTGCTCGTGGTTCAGGGTCCAGATGATCTCGCTCATCTTGCGGATCAGCTGTTCGGCCGTTTGGCTCATCTCCGGCGCCTGGAGGGCCCGGCTCTGGAATAATAGCCGGGTCAGTCCCGAGCCCATGTCGTCGTGCATTTCCTGGCTGATGCGCTGCCGTTCCTGGTATTGGCCTTCGAGTCGGTGCAGCTGCCGGCGCTGGCGGCTGATGTACAGGGTTAAAAGGAATAGTATTATCAGCACGACGATGCCTGTGGTGGTGGCGATCAGGCCGATGCGCTGGCGGCTGGCCTGCCGGTCTTTTTCGGCCAGCTGTAAGTCCTTTTTTAGGAGCTGGTATTTGGCTTCGAGCTCTTGGACGTTCTTGACCACCGATGCGTTTATGATTAGGTCGCTGACCGAATCGGCCTGGTCGCGATAGCGGCGATAGGCGTCCATATGCCCGAGGATGGCCTGTACGTCGGACATGAGCAGGAGCATGCCGTGCCAGACTTCCCGCTGGTCGTTGTCGCGGGCGAAGGGGATGGCCTCCTTCAGCAGGGTCTCTGCTTCTTTGTAATGGGCGGTCCAGAAGAGCCCGTTTGCCAGTCCCTGCTGGCTATAGGCCGTGCCTGATACGTCCTTGAGGGCGTGGCCGAGGGCCAGGGCCTGCTGGTAAACGGGCATATATTTTTCCGGCTTTCCCTGTTTCAGCCAGGTATCGCCGATATCGATCAGCGCCATTTCCATGGTTGCGCTGTCGTGCAATTGGCGGCCGATCTCATAAGCCTTCTGATGGTTTTGATAGCCTTCCTCGAAGCGGCCGAGGTCGGTGAGGGCGTTGCCCATGTTGATATAGGCGCTTGCGATAGAATATTGGTCGTCGATCTTCTGTGCCTGTTTCAACGCGCTGCGTGAATAGTCCAGCGCCTTTGCCGGCTGGTGCAGGCTGCGATAGAGGCCGGATAAATTATTGTAGACGACGGTCACCCGGTAGCTGTCGCCGCTGGCCTCCACTTCGGGGAGCACCTTGAGGTAGTAAACGGCGGCGGAGTCGTGGTTGCCGATGAGCTCGTAGACGTTGCCGGTATTTAGGAGCGCGCGGATATAGCTCATCCCGGTGAGGTGGTATTTGAGACAGGTGTCGATGGTGCCGCGGTTCAGCTGGAGCGATTCACCGTATTTCCCGCGCATGTTCAATACGGCGCTATAGTTGCTGACGTAGCGGACGTATCCGTCGTGGTCTTCGAGCTTGATGGCGAGCTGGCGGGCTAGCTCGTAAAAGTAAATGGCCGAGTCGGTCTGGTTGGCTTCGTATTGCTGGCCGAGAGCGATGAACGTTCCTACATCGGGGGTTGCGGCGGCGGCGCGGCGGAGGCTGTCGCGGGAGAGGCCAAAAAGCGCTTGTCCCGAGGAGGTGTGCCGGGCGAGGATAAACAGTAGTAGAATGATAACGCGGGTGCGCATTGCGGTCAAAATATGTACTATCTTCGGAATATTCAAATCTTATAATATGCGCAGGACGGTTCTTGCTTTTCTCTTCGCGGCGCTCACGACCTTTGCCGCCAATGCATCCATCAAATCCTACACCAAAGACGCGGAAGGCGTCAACTTTGTTTTAGATATCGGCTCGATGAAGCTGCGGGTATGCCAGCCCGACGTGATCGAGGTCCGCTATACGATGCTGCCGCAGATGGCGAACCGTCCTTCGCTCGTCATCAATAATCCCTGGTCGACGCCGACCGAGTTTACGGTTGCCGAGCAGGGGGAGACGATCGTCATCACGACGAAGAGACTGCGGATTGTCGTGGACAAGGCCACCAATGGCGTCTCCTACTTCGACCTCTCCGGCGGACTGGTCCTGGCTGAGGACGGCGCCGCGGGTAAAACTCAAAACCGGCTTCAATTTGCCGGCATCGCCACCACGACCTGCGAAACGGTCTTCAAGTCGCCTGCCGACGAGGCGCTCTTTGGCCTCGGCTGTCATCCTCTCGATTCCCTGGCCATCAACTATAAGGGCCGCGAGCAGGAGATGCTCATCAAATACATGACGGGCGCGATTCCGGTGATGCTGTCCACGAAGGGCTATGGCCTGCTCTGGGACAACTACTCCCCCTCGAAATTCAACGGCACGCTAGCCGGCAATACGAAGTATAGCTATGTCTCCGAAAGCGGGAAGTTCGTCGACTATTTCTTTTTCTACGGCCCCAGCTTCGACAAAATTATTTCCCTGTATCGTGACGCGACGGGGCGTGCGCCGATGTTTGGCAAATGGGCCTTTGGTCTTTTCCAGTCCCAGGACCGTTATAAGTCGCAGGACGAGGTGCTGACCGCGGGCAGCAAGTATCGTGCGGCGCATATACCCGTAGACGTGATTGTCCAGGACTGGTACTACTGGGACCCCTTACCGATCGGCTCGCACGTGATGAACCCTACGGCCTATCCCAATCCCAAGGCGATGGTCGACGAGCTGCACAGCAAGAACCTCCACGCGATGATCTCGATCTGGCCTGTCTTTGGCAAGGGTACGCCCAATTTCGACGCGCTGCGGGCCATGGACGGACTGACCAGCATCACCTGGGACAATGTCGTGACGCATACCTTCGACACCTATTACGATGCGCATAACCCGCGTGCCCGAGAGCTCTACTGGCAGCAGGCCAGGGACAGCCTTGTGGGACGATATGGCTGGGACGCCTGGTGGATCGACCAGTGCGAGCCCGACAACGGCACCCTGCTCGATGCGCGCCGGCTCGCCACCTTCTACACCGGCAAGGGCATCGACTTTTACAATACGTATTCGCTGATGCATACCGAGGGCGTCTATACGAAGTGGAGACGCGACATCCCCGGCAAGCGGGCGTTCTTCCTGGCGCGGCAGGCTTTCGCCGGGCAGCAGCGGAATGGGGCTACGCTTTGGTCCTCGGATATCTCCTGCTCCTGGCACGACTTCAAAGACCAGGTGCCGCAGGGTATCAATGCCTGTGCTTCGGGCATCCCCTATTGGACTTCGGACATCGGCGGCTATCACTACCACTGGCAGGCGCCGGACTGGTCGCAGCCGGACTTCAGGGAGCTGTTCACTCGCTGGTTTCAGTTCGGGGCTTTCTGTCCTGTGTTTCGCATCCACGGCAAGGGAGAGCGGGCGTTGTTTTCTTCCAACTGGGATGAGGCGACGCGTTCGACTTTGCTGAACTTCGACAACCTGCGCTATCGTCTGCTGCCGTATATCTATTCGCTGGCGGGCAAGACGACGCAGGACCAGTATACGATGTTGCGCAGTCTGGCGTTTTTGGTGAATCCGGTGACGGATGCGGGGGCGACTTCGCGACCGGTGTATCTGCCCCGCGGCGGGTGGTATGACTTCTGGACGGGGAAGATGATGGCTGGGGGTACGTCGCTTACGGCTTCTGCGCCTGTGGATATATTGCCGTTGTATGTTCGTGCGGGTTCTGTTATCCCGATGGGGCCTCGCATGGAATATGCTACGGAGAAGCCGGCGGATACGCTGGAGCTGCGGGTTTATCCGGGGGCCAATGGACAGTTTACGTTGTATGAGGACGAGAATGAGACGTATAATTATGAGAAGGGGCAGTTCGCGACGATCGATTTTGGGTGGAATGATGCAAACAAGACGCTTACGATTGGGGATACGAAGGGGACTTTCCCGGGACAATTGAAAAAGCGGGTATTCAAGATTGTTATAGTTTCAGAAGGGAAGGGGATTGGGGAGGCAGCGGCTGTGGCTCCTGACAAGGTAGTGACCTATCTCGGGAAGGCTATGCCGGTAAAAATGACCCCGCCTGTGAAAGCGGGGCCAGCGTCGTCCAAAAAGAAACCCTGATTATAAATCCAGGTTCTGATTTTCGTCGAGGGGCCAGAAGGGATTGTACGCGACCTCGAAGAGATGCCCGTCGAGGTCTTTGAAGTAGCCGCTATAGCCGCCCCAGAATACTTTTTGCGCGGGCTTGACGATGGTGGCGCCGAGCTTTGCGACCTTGGCCATGACCTCGTCGACTTCCTGTTCGGAGGTGGCGTTGTAGGCGAGGGAGAGTCCCGGAAATTCGGCGCGTGTGTTGGGTAGCTGGGCGTCGTCGGCGAGCTCCTGTCGTGGATGGAGGGCGAGGGTCATTCCGCCGAGGGGGAACAGTGCGAGCTCGTCCATACTTTTGTCGGATTTTTTCCAGCCGAGTCCTTTTTCATAGAAGTCGAGGGAGCGCTGGAAGTCGTCTACTCCCAGGGTTATTAGCGTTAGTTTTTGTCTCATTGCGTTTGCTTAGATACGGCGGCGGAATGGCGAATAGGCGCGGTTCCGGTAGCCGTGGATGGAGCTGCTTAAAAAGATGATGCCGGCGGCAATGTACGCTATCGTGGTGACAACCGGTGCGCGGTGCTCATTGGCTTTCCCAACGGCGATGAGGGCCCATACTCCGACGAAGCCGCTTTCGCGCATGTTGCGTTTCCAGGTGAGTGTCAGGTAAGCTGCACAGGCGATGGCGATTAGTAGTATGGTTGTCGACTCGGATTGGATGCCGAGGACTGCGGCGATATTGGCGAGGGTGGCTACGGTAATCCAGCCGAGGTAAAGGCAGAAGGGCCACCAGATAAAGGCGATGGTTTTTAGCGGCGGGTCGGTGAGCTCCATATCGGTCAGCAGGATGATTTTCAGCAGAGAAAGCAGGAGGGTGATCATGATGACTACGGAGAGAATGGTTTGGTCGTACATCCATGCGATGACCCAGCCACTATTGGCGATACAAGAGATGAGGAACCAGGGGCCGATTCTCCGATCTTCTCCGGTACGTATGTTGTAAATCACAAACGCGAGCAGTGCCAGGTAGATCAGCCCCCAGATCGAAAACGCCCAGGGCGCCGGCGTGAACAGGCTAGGGTGTCGAGCGGACTGTATTGCCATCGTATTATGGTCGAACCAACCGGCGGTCGATCCATAATTGACGAGGATGGTCAGCAAAAGCGCTAATGCGTTGAGATATTTCATATCATTTTTGTAGGAGGTTGTCTACACACCAGGTATTGCTACTCAAAAACTGCACCAGCATGGCCAGGAATGCGACGTGTATCAGCTGGGACGGCAGGGCGCTCCAGTCTTCGATCGTGGTCGTTCCAAAGATGAGTATGATCATGACGATGGAGGCGGCAATTGCGGCAAATTTAGTGAAAAGACCCAATAGCAGCATCACGCCAAGGACCAGCTCTACGATGGGCAGGGCATAGCTAAAGGGTAGGACGAGGGCCTGGGGCAGGAAGGACTTTTGGAATTGGGTCGTCATCCAATTGCTAAAAACGGGCAGTTTCGGTACGCGTACGAGGCCGTGTCCAAAACAGCTCATTCCAATGGACAGGCGTAAAATCAGGTAAGTTGTGGTATTCATCTTTTGGTCGATTTTTGTTCGGACAAAATTTGTACAATATAGGGTTCTTTCGTTGTACGAACTTTGGTTTTAATTGTAGATTTGGGGGGATGGAAATTAAAAGCTTAAGCCGGCCCTACGAGCTGGAATACATGGAAGTTAGCGAATATCAGGCCAGGGTGCACCGGAAGACTTACTTCGAAATGGTTTTTGTCCTGGAGGGGAGCGGCATACAGACGATCAACGATCACCGGCTTCCGTATGCGAGCGATAAGCTGTTTTTGGTGTTTCCTAAGGATCGGCATGGTTTCGAGGTGGGTGAGAAGACGAAGTTTTTCTTTATCCGGTTCAACGATAGCTATATAAGGACGCAGGAGAAGGAGTGGGTGGAGAGGGTCGAGTTTATCTTTCATAACCATGACCATACGCCGGGGTGTATTTTGGAGACTCGCACTGATAAGCCGCTGGTTCGTGCGCTCGTGGAGGCTCTTATCCGGGAGCAGGCCGCGCCGAATCAGGAGATGGTTAAGCAGCTTATCAATACGATCGTGACGGTGGCGGTTCGTAATATTGCGCGCGGTTCTGGTAGGGCGGGGGGGATTGCTGTCGAGACGGATATTGCGACTTTGATGCTCAATTATATTCATGAGAGGATTCATAAACCAGAGGAGCTGAAGGCGGGGGTGATGGCGGCGCACTTTAATGTTTCTAATAGTTATATCAGCGAATACTTTAAGAATCGGACTGGGCAGAATATGCAGGATTATATTGGGGCTTATCGGCTTAAGCTGATCGAGGCGCGGCTACGGTATACGGATACGACGTTAAGTGAAATTGTGTATGAGTTTGGGTTTAGTGATGCGAGTCATTTGAATAGGTTTTTTAAGAAGTGGAAGGGGATGAATCCGAGTGAGTATCGGAAAGGGTTATGACATCAAATAAAAAAAGGTGTTTTAACGGTATTTTCATTTTTGACTTGTTGAAAACACGGGTTTTGCCGTTAAAAGCATTGACTCACTGAGTACTGCACTGGATAGTTTTATAATTGGTATAGACCAGACCAAGTATAAAACCTTATCCCATGCGGAATTCTTTTCTGCTTATACTATTAATCCTTTTATTTAGTTTCGCTATAGGAGCCTTTAGCGGCAACAAAAGAGTACGTTTTGACGTTTCAAATACTCAGGTTTATGATACGTCAGGCATTCGCGTAAATCCGAAGATTAGAGATTTTAAATGTTATAACGACCTTATACAAGAATTGCTGTTAGATAAGAATGGCCTTTTCCAGCATCCCATGTTTAGAGATTTTTTTACTTCGGTAAATACACAGCTGATTTTTTCGGAAGGGAGATTTCCGATGACTAAGGGTGGCATATCGGGTCGATATGCCAAGCTTGATGATAGTAGTGGAATTTTCAGTGACACGATTTATCTGAACGATTCCATTTTTTTAAAAGCATCCCGGGAGTACCTGGTTTCTGTGGTTCTTCATGAATGTCTTCACGATTATATTACTTGGGTATACTTTAGCTTCTCCCGAGGGCAGAACAGAATAGATTCGGAATATTTGATAAAGCATTTTCCCGTGGGCTGGGAGCAATTGACTGGGATACGTCCCAGTAACGCAATAGAACACGATTTGATAGCGGATAATTTCATCGAGATTTTTGCCGGTTGCTTCTATCCGTATACCGATACTAGATCAGGCTCCGACTTGAGAAAACGTATTGCGAAGTCGTTAGCATGGGGAGGATTATTCGAGACTAAGAAATGGAAGGAAATGACTAACGATTCAAGTTGTTATATACACCATGTCGATGTTTGGTCCAGAAATTTGGACGGGGCTGAGAATACGGCGGATACTATCGAGGGGTGCAAGAGAGAGGGGATCTCTTTTTTAAGAGCGCTTCATTTACAACCTGTTTGCAAATAAATATCTATGAGAAATTTTTTATTTGGATGTATTCTGCTCGTTTCTTGTAGCCCAAGCTCAAAGGGCATTGCAAAGAAAGAGAAAGTGCCTTCCAAGACGGATGACACCTATATTTGTGAGTATAAGAATGTCGGTACAATCTCTGTCATAGACACGACGAAGAAGAAGCCTTGACAATCGTCTGTTAGAAAAATAAAAGAACCGCTAGTATCGACCCCGCCACTCCGGCGGTGAACCATTGGAAGATCGTATTCCACTGTCTCTGCCGTCTCGACTCGAAAGAGCTATAGCCCTTGAAATAGGGATAAGCAAAAAGATAAACGCACAGCCCGAAGCCGATCGCGAACAGCGAACGCCAGGGCTGTGTGTGCATTAGGAAGGTCAGGCTTCCGAGCGCGCCGCCTGCCAAAAATAGGATCGGCGGGAACCATTCACTACGGTAGATCAACCGGTGGCTATTCTTGTGTTTTTCGAGTATTGATAGCAGCTGCTCCTCGATGGTTTTTAGCGCGATATCCGCATTGGTATCCTGGAGTGCCATGTGCAGGAAGTTATGATCCTTCTCCTTGTTAAACGCGAGGTGAAGGACGATCGCTTTTGTGGCGTCGTCGAATTTGACAAGCCAGGCGAGCTCCATATCGAGTCCCTCGAGGTCCCCGGTAAATGGGTCGTTGTGATAATCCCGGAGCGTCGGATAGCGGATGGCGCGGTCGGAATAGAAGAGGGTGATTGCGGTGCTTTCTGTGACCGGGAGAGCGATAAAATCGGTGGAAAGCATTTTGGGAAGGCTATACGAGAGGAACTCGGTCAATTGGCGAACCAATTGAGTGGAGATGGTATAGCTACCCAGCGGGGTTTTGGTATTATACCGGTTCATGGTAAGGTAATCGTTAGTTTCGTTACTTTAAGGTAGGAAAATTCGATCAGATATGAAATGTTTTTATAATGTATTGATTTTATTGCTTTTGTCTTTTGCTGGATACAGTAATGACCGGCTTACACTGTTTGGCCGCGGGATGTATCCGGGTGATGATTCTACCTATGCGAGCTTGAGGTCTTCGGGGTTTGGGACGGTGGTGTTGTCGAGCTTTTATATCCGCGCGAATGGGGACGTGTTTTCGGGGGATGATAACAAGATGCCGATTATTCATGAGGGAAAGTATGTGGGGAACAAGGATTGGCTGAAGCGGGTGGCGGTTTTGAAAAAGGCAGGTAAGCGGATCGAGATTTTATTGGAAGGACGGTGGTTCAACCAGGCTCCGAATACGTACGACTTTATTCTGGACTGGACGGTGGCGGATTCTGCGGGTAAGAGCTATCCGGGGGTGCGGACGGGAACGGCTCCGGGTAGCACGTTGTATGGGATCGCGAAGGTATTCCGTGATGAAATTGGGGCAAATGCGCTCTGTATTGACGACGAATCGGTGTATAATAGCGCTTCGATAGTCAATATAGGACAAATGCTGGGAAAGATGGGGATGCACATGAGCTTGTGCCCATATACACGACCGGTATACTGGAAGGAGATTCTCAACGGCTCGGAGAAGGGGTTGATCGACGCGATATACCTGCAGTGCTATGATGGCGGGGCGCGCAATGTGCCGGCGAGATGGGATTCGAGCCTGGCGACGACATTGCCGATCGACCCGATTTTTTTGTGCAGGGGCTCGTATGATACTTGTGGGGCGTCGCATAATGGTAAGACACCGCAAGAAATCAAGGGGGAAATGGACCGCTTCAAGAAGGGCTATCCGGGACTGAGCGGCGGTGCGATCTGGCAGGTGGCCGACCTAAAAAATTACATACGTCTGAATTGCGCGGTTAAGTACCCCGCTTCGGGGGACGCGCGATCTCTGAACCAATATCTGCAAGAACTACAGCAGGCGCTGAGCGTCAGCCTATAGGGTTATTTCGTCTGGTAAAGTGCCGGTTTGGTCCTTCTGAAGCCTGTCTGCCATAGGCAGTTCTTACTTTTATTTTATGAGTAAGGATATTATTGCAAGACTGCAAATCTTGAAGCTGTACAAACAGTTAGAGGAGAAGGATCGAACCCTGTCGGCGCTGGTTGAACGGATAGTGGAGAATGTTGGCCCATTGCTGACCCGGATACCGGAGAGCATGCCGGATTTTACGCTTCATGACCCCAACCATTCGGCAAAAGTCGCGGAGAATATGGGAAAAATCATCCCAGATGCGGTCTTGAGCAAGCTCAATGCTATCGAATTGACCCTGCTCCTTCTTAGCGCATATCTGCATGATATTGGAATGACTTCTTCCCACGACGAAAAAGAGGAAATCATTCAGGATTCGGAGGACTTCAAGACGTTGTTCAGGTCGGATGTCGACAAGCGAAACAAATTCGAATATTATAGGGTTATAGCGGACCATAGAGCAGCGACCTTTATCGAGGATCAGGTATTTATGGATTACCTGCGGCAGAATCATGTGCGTAGGAGCGCGGACTTTATACGTAAAAATTTGGGTGAGGGAAGACTGGAAGTATCGTTTCATGGTATTCCGTTTTGGGATTTGCTGATCGATATTTGTGACGCGCATGGGGCGCCTGTAGAAGTATTACGCAATTCAGACCGGTGGCCCAGGCATACGCTGATCGGTGAGAATATTATCAATGTACAATACCTGGCGCTAGTGCTGCGCCTGGCCGACATCCTCGATCTGGATGCAGAGCGGACACCAAGGATGATCTATGAATTTGTAAATCCCAAGGATCCGGTTAGCATCCTGGAATGGAAGAAGCATAGAAGTGTCATCGGACACAGTATCGGCCCCAAAACTGTTCTTTTCGAGGCAAGATGCTCGAGCCCCGAAGTCGAACGGGCGTTGAAACAGTTCCTGACATGGATCGAATTGGAGCGCAAAGGAACGATGGCGCTGCTGGAATCATATAAGGATGAAATTGCGACGAGGTATTACTTGGAGCTAAAGGAGGAGGTTCAGACAGATCGTATAAAGACCAACGGGTCATATCTGTCCAACGATCTGAAGTTCGAGATCGACTACAAACGGGTGCTGGATTTGCTTATCGGAGAACGGTTTTATAAAAACCCGGTCGTCGCCATCCGGGAACTGTTGCAGAATTCCGTCGATGCGATCAGGATCAGACAAAAGATTTACGAGGGGCGGCCGGAGAACTTCATTCCAATGATACGGGTGACATTGAAGGACGCTGTTTTAACGGTAGAGGATAATGGCGTCGGAATGAGCGAAGAAATCTTCCGAAACTATTTTCTGCAGGTAGGAAAGAGCTATTATTCCAGCCGTGAATTTTACAGAAAATATGCAGGGGTGGATGTAGCAAGCGAGTTTGGTATTGGCGTGCTCTCTTGTTTTATGCTTGCCTATTCAATGGAAGTCGAGAGCAGAAGAGTGGCGGATAATCAATTAGAAGTCCATAACCCAATACGTTTTGAAATACCTACGGCTTATGGCTATTTGATTCAACGCAAGTCGGAAAGGGGAGACTTCGGGACCAGGATAAGCTTAAAACTAAAGGATGAGGCGCTGTTTCAGAAATATTCTTTGCTGGATATCATTAAAGAAATAATTCCCGATCCCCCATTTCCCATTTCTGTAGTTGGTAAGGTAGAAAAGGTTTTTCAAAAATTGCCGCCACTTGATTTTTGCGAAGTACCGACACCGTATTATATGGAATTCCTACAAAGCCAAAGTGATAAAAGCTATTTCAGAGAAAAAAACAATTTTTTCTATCTGAAGATTGACTTGGCGAATGCTAAAAATAGTTTGTTAAGAGACATCGAGGGTTTTATTATTCTGCATAACGATAGGACTAATAGCGGATGGATAGCACAACGAAGCTTTAAAATCGGCTACCCTGTATCGGATGAAGATTTCCATATTTTAAAGCCCGAAAACCTAAAATTGCTGCCTGAATGGATGAGTGCCTATTACAATATCAATTTGACAAGAAGCGCGTGTCTTACTATCTCTCCGGATAGGACGGATGTTATTGCCGATGACAAACTTCATACGCTGCGAGCGAAGTTGACCACGGAGGTTATGGGCAGAATCGAAGCGCATTTACTCGAAATCCAGTCTTCGAGTAGCAGGACTGATTATGTCAATTATCTAAAAATCATTTGTAACACTCAGAATGGGTTTTTGGTTTTTTTCGACTTTAAACAAATCGCCTCCAGCAGCTTGATATTCCTTAGTAAATTCTTGCTGGTTTTGGCGATGACTCCTGAAGGGAAGGTTACATATCTGGTAGTAAATGAGCTATTTAAATATAGCCGGTTAGGGATCGTCGTATCGGCCAGGAAGCCTTTTGTTATTGACAACATGAGACAGTTTTGTGTGCAGGAGAACTTTGCAATCGTAATTCCCAATGGTTTGTCGAGTTATACAGGAACCTCTTTGCGACACTCCTTGCGTGCTCTTTTTGAGGCTAATAATCGTTTTCTGCTTGATAATGCAATTACCATTGTTGATGCTCTACCGGATTTTCAGTTTGAGCTATTGGTCTACGACAGGGTTGTTCGTAAATCCCGAATTGTTTTGTTGGAGCAGGAAGAATTAGACATCTTTTGCCTTCTGGAAAATTTTTCTTTTAGAATTTCGATCAATAAGCAGCATCCAATTTTCACCGATCTTAATAAACAGGGGCGGGAGGTGCAGGATTTAATCAAAATCTTGGGAAAGCGAATTAGCAAAGTTATGGTAGATTCTGTGCAAAGGACCTATTCAGAAACCGAACACTTTCTTGAGGTGACAAGCCACGCTATGACTAAATCTAATGAAAAAAATGTATACCCTTTTTTCGCAGGCATATTTAAACGGGATCCAGGTTTATTAGAGATTATCAATAGCGAGATCGAAAGTTTTTTTGAAACGGCCAAGGCGAAGAAATTACTTTCCAGTAAGGAAGATAAGATTCGAAAGTTAACCACAAAAGATTTTCTCCCTTACTGGAGCGAGCTATAACAGCGCGAACTTATCGCCGTCGAATAAGCCGAGGTCTCCCAGCTTCAGGTGAGGTATTACCAATAATGCCATAAAGGATAAAGTCATAAACGGCGCGCCGAGGGTTGAGCCCATGGCTTTTGCCTGCTTGTCGATGGCGGTGTAGGCTTCGGCTATTTTGTAGCCGTCGTCGGAGCTCATGAGGCCGGCGACGGGGAGGGGGAGCAGGGTTTCGGCGGCCTGGCCGGGGGCGGGGTCGACGATGGCGAGGCCGCCTTTTGCGGCGATGATCAGGTTGATGGCGCGGCAGATGCTTTCGTCATCGGCGCCGACGGCTACGATGTTGTGGCTGTCGTGGGCGACGGAGGAGGCGATGGCGCCGCGTTTGAGGCCGAAGTTTTTTATAAACGATTTGGCGACGGGGGCGGGTTGATAGCGGTTGACGACGACGATTTTTAGAATGTCTTTGTCGGGGTTGGCGTTGAGGCGGCCGTTGAGGGGGAGGCAGTCGGCAACGGGGACGATGAGTTTGTTGGTAATGAGCTGGCCGTCGAGGGCTTCGATGACGTAGACTTGTTCGACGTTTTCCTGTTCACCCCATTTGTCGATGGGGTACGCGAAGTCTTCGATGGTGCGGGGCTCTGCTTTGAATTTATTGATGGGTTCGGCTGCGGGGACTGAAGCAATTTTCGACACGCCGTTTTCGGCTACGAGCTGGCCTTTGATCCAGGTTTGGAGGACGCGGAAGTTTTTCAGGTCTTCGACGAGGATGAGGTCGGCGCTGTCGCCGGGACGCACGAGGCCGCTGTCGAGCTTGTAGTGTAGAACTGGGTTGATACAGGCGGCTTTCAAGATTTTATATACGTCGATGCCCTTTGCAACCGCGCGGGCGCAAAGCTGATTGATATGACCAGCCAGGAGGCTATCGGGGTGTTTGTCGTCGCTGCAGAACATGATCTGGTCGGAATGGTCGTGCAGCAGGGGAATCAGCGCCTCGAAGTTGCGGGCGGCGGAGCCTTCGCGGATGAGGATCTTCATGCCGAAGCGGATCTTGTCGAGCGCTTCCTCGGCGGTGAAGCATTCGTGGTCGGTGCTGATGCCGGCGTCGATATAGGCCTTGGCTTCGGAGCCGCGGAGGCCGGGGGCGTGGCCGTCGACGGGTTTGCCCAGGCGATGTGCCGCGGAAATTTTTTCCATTACTTCCGGGTCTTTGTTCAGCACACCGGGGAAGTTCATCATCTCGCTCAAATATTTTATCTCGGGCATGGCCAATAGCTGGGCGACCTTGTCTGCGCCGAGGGTGGCGCCGGCGGTTTCGAAGCGTGTGGCGGGGACGCAACTGGGCGCCCCGAAATTGAAGTGGAAGGGCACGGCACGACCATTGCTTATCATGTATTCGACACCGGGGAGGCCGCAGACGTTGGCGATCTCGTGGGGGTCGCTGACGGTGGCGACGGTTCCGTGGACGACGGCCAGGCGGGCAAATTCGGAGGGGGTGAGGAGGCTGCTTTCGATGTGGACGTGGGAATCGACAAAACCTGGTAAAATGTATGGCCCGGAGGCATTCGGGTCGGCGGCGGCAGTATCCGGGCCGGCGCCGGCAGAGCCCGCGGCGAGGGGACTAATCGATTGAATTACACCATTTTCGACGATAATGCTGACGGATTCGATCTTTTTTTCGAGGATATTGACAAGTCTGCCGGTTATTTCCATATTCTATTGAATTATCCGCGAAATAACGTTAAATTTAATCAACTAAGTACAACATAATTTTCTTAGTTTGCCATAAGAACGCTAACCTGATCGCTTTGCATTTTTGAACCTGGGAAAACCTGAACATTTATGACCCTGTTCCGTATCAGAACTCTACTAACGATTAGCACCATTCTCGTAATGTCTGCAGCGCGTACCAGCGCCCAAAGCGTAAACGCTCCGGCCGAGCACGGCCCGTCCGATCATGCTTCTATCACGCACGATCCTACCGAGCGTCCGCTGACCGCACAGGAAATCGTGTCCAAACACATCGAAGCCCTGGGAGGTAAAGAACGTCTCCAATCCATCAACTCAGTCTTTATAGAAGGTGTTGCCGTCGCCGGCAACGGTACGTCTGTCGACACCAAGCTCTGGAAGGTCTATGACCGTCTCTATCGTCAGGAAGTGTCGTTTGGCGGGGCTTCCACGGTAACGATCGTGACTCCGAGCCGCGGCTGGGTGACGAGCCACGATAGCAAGGGTGGGTATGCTTTGATTCCCTCCAAAAAGCTCAGGGCCATGCAGCCGGAGCTGGACCCAGCGGGCGCGCTGGCCGACTATGCGCAGAAGGGCTGCCGGGTCGACCTTGCTGGACGCGATACGGTAAATGGTCATGCTTGTTATCGCATCCGTCTTTCCTGCCCGATGGGACAGTTCGTCGATTATTCGATCGATGAGAAGAGCTATTTAATCCTGAAGGAGAAGAGAAACGATGCAAGCTCACTGGAATTCGCTGACTATAAAAAGACACCCGAAGGCTATATTTTCCCTTATACGATCGTCTCCAATGACTCCGGAGAAAAGATGAATGTAGAGCGCGTTGAGGTCAATCACAGCGTGAACGTCGACGGGCTCAGCCGGCCAAAATAGCCGCCCGAAGTAGATTCCCTACAATATTCCCAGCATATCTACGTTTTGAGACGGGGGTAACTCCGTGTTCCCAATCCTATTTAAAACCAAAGACCTGTCAAAATGAATAAAAGGTATACTTTATTCTTATTACTGACATGCCTGTACCTGACTGCTTCGTCCCAATCCTTTATCGGATATGGCTATGACAACTACGCAGGAGTGAATGGCCTGATACTCAACCCGGGTACGCTGGCCGATGGCAAGTATAAAGTAAATGTGAATCTGTTCGCTATCAGCGGACTGGCTGGCAATAACGCCTACGAGATAGACCGCAGCAAAGTCTTTGGTCTGAAATTTTCCCACCTGACAGAAGGTAACGGTTATTATAAGTCCGCCAACACGGACTATAAATACCTGTATCTGAATACCGATATCCTCGGGCCTTCCGCCACGATCAATCTCACTTCGAAAGATGCGGTGGGTTTGATTACCCGTATGCGTGTGATCAGCAACGAGTACAATCTCGGCGACCCGCTGTTCCGTCTCCTCGGCAACCAGGATCCCAATTTCTATAATATAGATATCATCAACCGCAGCCTGCAGACGAAGATCAATGCGTTTGCAGAAGCGGGCGTATCGTATGGCCGCGTGCTGATGAGGAACGACCGTAACGAATTCAAGGTCGGTATCACGGGTAAATATATCTTCGGCCTCGCATACGGCAGCCTCTACACCGGCCCGACCCTCCTCAACCTGGGCCCGGCCAATCTCATCGCGAAGGTAAACGCCGACGTGACGACACAGTATTCGGCCAATATCGATAACCTGGGGAACGGCAGCAGCATCGGCGATTATCTGAAACACAAGTATGGCAAGGGTCTCGGGTTCGACATCGGATTTGTCTACGAGATGAAGAAAGAGGGTGAAACGAAACTAAGGCTCGGCGTCTCGGTGACGGATATCGGAACGATCAAGTATACCAATAGCGCCAATAGCCAGAACTATACGGTGACGGCAGACGGACGCAATGCGGCCGAATTCAATAAACAAGACGGCGAAACCTACGACGACTACTTCAACCGTCTCAAGACGACCGGTCTGATCACGTCGAAAAGCACGGCGGCGGCGTCGACAGTCAAGCTGCCTACGGCCCTGCACATCAACAGCGACTACCAGATCTACAAGAGACTATACATCAACGGTGACGTCCTGCTCAACATGGTGTCTACTACCGACCCAATGAGCCCCAATTATATCACGACATTCACCGTCACTCCCCGTATGGAGAAGAAGTGGGTCAGCATCTACTCGCCCGTTTCTTATACCGCCAACGGTCAGCTCAACTGGGGCGCCGGCGTAAGGCTCGGACCCCTGTTTGTAGGCAGCGGCTCGGTCATATCGAGCATGTTCAAGCAGCGGCTACAGACGGCCGATGCGCATATCGGTCTGACCATACCGATCTTCCAGCACGACAAGAACAAGGACAAGAAGAAGACGGATACACTTTATATGAATAAGGACCTGACGCACGACCGCGATGGCGACGGTGTGGTGGATGAGAAGGACGAGTGTCCGGATAGCGCCGGCTCGATAGCACTGATTGGATGTCCCGACAGCGATGGCGATGGTGTCATCAACAAGAAAGACAAGTGTCCCGGTGTGAAAGGCTCTCCGAACTTCGAAGGCTGCCCTGCTCCCGATACCGATGGCGATAGCGTAAACGACGACGAAGATAAGTGTCCGCTGGTGAAAGGTGTGAAGGGTAACTACGGTTGTCCGCCGATCAAGCCGGAGTATATCAATACGGTCAATCGTGTAGCGGACCGGGTATTCTTTATCCGGGCGAAGGCAACGATCGAGAAGGTATCGCTGAATGAGCTGAACCGGGTCGTTACGATCTTACAGTCCGATAGCACGCTGCGTCTGCGTATCGAAGGATATACGGATAGCGAGGGTACGGACGAGAGAAATCAAAAGCTCTCCGACCGAAGGGCGCACGCGGTCTTCCATTACCTGAGCATGCAGGGCATCGACCCCGAGCGGATGGAATATGCGGGTTATGGCAGCAAGCGGCCGATCGCTTCGAACGAAACAGCCGAAGGAAAGGCGCAGAACCGCCGGACGGAAATGATACTGATGAACTATCCGAAGGACAAGAAAAAATAGTACTCAACCCCCAACCCCGATACACAAGATGGCGACCTCTCCGGTCGCCTCTTTTTTTGGCATAATTTTTTGCCTTATTTTTAGCAATAGCTATGAATATCCCCGAATTCTTATCCGGAGGGGGCGAGATGGGCCAGCGTATACGCGAATACGATTGGTCGTCGACTCCTCTTGGGCCGATCGAGACCTGGCCGCAGAGCCTGCGAACCTGTATTCGCATTATGCTTACGTCGCGACAGCCGATTTGGATCGGGTGGGGCCCGCAGCTGATAAAATTCTACAACGACCCCTATAAGGCGATCGTCGGGGGCAAGCATCCCTGGGCGCTTGGCCGGCCGGCGCGGGAGGTCTGGAAAGAAATTTGGCCGGAGATCGGCCCGATGCTCCGACAGGTCATGGAAATGGACCAGGGCACCTATGTCGAAGCGGCGCTGCTGATCATGCACCGCAACGGCTACGACGAAGAAGTCTATTATACTTTCTCTTATACCCCGATTCCTGGGGACCATGGCGGGACCGAGGGGATGATTTGCTACAATAGCGATGATACTACGCGAATACTTAGTGAGCGGCAGCTAAAGACGCTGATGCGGTTGAGCAACGAGCTGACCGAGTCGAAGTCGAGCGAGGAGACGATCGAACGGACGATACGATCGCTGGAGGACAACCCGCACGATTTTCCTTTTATAGAATTCAAGCGCGGAACGGCGCCGGCGGGCCGCAAGCTGCAGGTGATCGAGGAGATGACCGGCCCGATGACGAAGGGGGCCTGGGAAGTAGAGCCGCACAAGGGAGTGGTGATACCGATCTTTGAATCGGGGAGCCAGGAGGGCTATGGATATTTGACTATCGGGCTCAACCCGTATCGGCTGCTGGACGATCGTTATATGAACTTTCTCTCGCAGGTGGCCGACCAGATTGCGGGCAGCCTCGCCGATCTGCATGCGCTGGAAGTCGAGAGGAAGCGGTCGGAGGCGCTGGCGGAGATTGACCGCGCAAAGACGACGTTCTTCTCCAATATCAGCCATGAGTTCCGGACGCCGCTGACGCTGCTGCTGGGGCCGATCGAGGACGTGCTGAGCGACCCGGAATCCAAAGAAATCAATCGCTACCGGATGGGGATTGCGTACCGCAATGTGTTGCGGATGCAGAAGCTGGTCAACACCCTGCTCGATTTTTCGCGGATCGAGGCGGGAAGGATGGAGGGTAAATATAGTCCTGTAGATATTTTTGTATATACGCGCGATCTGGCGAGCTCGTTCCGGAGCGCCATCGAAAAGGCGGGGATGGAGCTGGAAGTCACGAGCGGTCCCATCACGGCGGAAGTCTATGTGGATGTGGATTTATGGGAACAGATCATACTCAACCTGGTGTCGAATGCTTTCAAATATAGCCGCCAGGGTAGGATCGGGGTGCATGTGGAACAAGACGGAGAACAGGTATTGATCAGCGTTTCGGATACCGGGGTCGGGATACCGGCGGAGCAGATCGGAAAGATTTTCGAACGCTTCCACCGGGTCGAAGGTACGCAGGGGCGTAGCCAGGAAGGGACGGGGATCGGTCTGGCGATGGTCAAGGAGCTGGTTCGTCTTCACCAGGGGACGATCGACGTGGAAAGTGTGGTGGGCGTGGGTTCTACGTTCTCTGTCCGGATTCCGACGGGGCGGGGGCACCTTCCTGCGGAGAAGATTGTGGTGGCAACGAAGGGGAGGGCGATGTATGCGGAGGCCTTTGTAGAAGAGGCGATGAAATGGCTGCCCAGCGAAAGAGAGAACGATGAGCCGCAGTCTGCGGATGCGACCATCCTGCTTGCCGATGATAATGCCGACATGCGGGAATATGTAGAGCGTTTACTTTCCAAACAGTTTCGCGTCATCACCGCGATGAACGGCTTCGATGCCTTCGAGAAAACGCTGGAACACCGGCCGGATTTGGTTTTGTCGGATATCATGATGCCGCAGATAGACGGCTTTGGGCTGTTGAAATTGATACGTACCGAGCCGTCGATACAACATACGCCGGTGATTTTTCTGTCGGCGCGTGCGGGGGAGGAGGCGAAGGTAGAGGGGCTGGATGCGGGGGCGGACGATTATTTGGTCAAACCTTTTTCGGCCAAGGAGCTGCTTGCCCGGGTCGACGCCAATATAAAGATCGCCCGCAGCCGGCTCGAATACGCGGTGCGGCTGGAGCGGGAAGTGGAAGAGCGAACCAAAGAACTAAAAACACTGAATTTTTCACTCCGGCAGTCGAACGAGGACTTGCAGCAATTTGCGCATGTGGCCAGTCACGACCTGAAGGAGCCCGTCCGGAAGATCAAGACCTTTAGCAACCGGTTGCGGGAAGAATACGCTGCCGCGCTGCCGGAGCAGGCACGAATTTTTCTTAGTAAGATAGAACAGGCTACGGGGCGTATGTTCTCCATGATTGAGGGGGTGTTGTCCTATTCTTTCCTCAATGGAGGTGTGGAAGAGACCGGAACGGTGGATCTTAACAAGGTTTTAAGTGATATCGAGTCGGATTTGGAAGTAGTCATCGGCGAGAGGAAGGCGACCATCGAAAGAGATGTGTTGCCGGTGGTACAGGGCGCCGAACTGTTGCTTTATCAGCTCTTTTATAATTTGATCAATAATTCGTTAAAGTTCGTCCGCGCCGGAGTCGCTCCGGTAATTGCGATACGAGCGGAAACGAAGGGTGATACACTGGGGATTACGCTTAGTGACAACGGAATAGGTTTCGAGCCCGAGTACGCAGAACGTATCTTCAACACCTTCACCCGGCTGCATGCCAAAGACAAGTTTGAAGGAACTGGCCTGGGGCTTGCATTATGCAAGAAAATTGTAGAACGCCATCATGGCCATATCGAGGCCACAGGAATGAAGAACGTTGGCGCTACCTTCTCGATCACGCTACCCTTGAGACAGGAAAAAACAAATATTTAATAAGTAAACGGAAGTATGGTGAAACGATTTTTATTGATCGACGACGACAATGACGATCGGGAATTATTCTCAGAGGCATTGTCTCTCGTAGAGCCTGCCATTATTTGTG
>JAFDYG010000356.1 GCA_018267545.1 Bacteroidota bacterium | reverse complement strand
GCTTTCTTTGCCGTAGCAGAACTCCCGTCCCAGGAATACCAGGTTCATCGGCAGGCGGTAGCCTGAATAAACCGGGTTTTTCATCTCGTGGACGATTTCCTGGATTAGCTGTTCCGAAAGCACTTCGTCCGCATCGAGGCAGAGCACCCAGTCGTTCTTCGCCAGGGAGACTGCGTGTCTTTTTTGTGTGCCATAGCCGTCGAAGGTTCTGAAATAGATCTCACAGCCCAATTCGCGGCAGATGGCTACGGTATCGTCGGTGCTAAAGCTGTCCAGAATGATGATTTCGTCGCACCACTGCAAACGGCTTAGCGTTCGGCGGATGTTCCGGCTTTCATTATGCGTAATGATTACCGCGCTAACCGGCAATTTGGCAGGCGGAACCGGTGAAAGAGGAGATGCCTGGATATTCCCATTTCCTTTTACATACTTCAGGGGCCTCCTAGGCATCTCCTTGAGGGTTAGCATTCTATCAGAATTAGGGTGTTTTTTAAAAAGGTTAGCGTGGCCTAAAAAGGTAAAGACGCGCTAACATGGAAAACCCCTACGCTGGTTGGAAAAAAAATTTTAGGGGCTGGGCTCGGGAGGAGGAGGCCGCTGGCCCGGGAGGCGATGGACTATTTCAGGGTGTCGAAGGAGAAAAACCACTGTCTTTTAGAGCTGCTGCCAAAGATGCCCAGACCATTCTGTATGTTTCCGGGGGGAGAATAGAGCTGCCCGGTGGGCACCGAGCCAATGTCCGATTTATACTTTTCGTAGAAGAATAAATAATTATATAACTCAGGGCTAACGGATTTGACCAAAATTATCACGTAGCCGGGTGCGATGCCTTTTTCATCCCGAAAATATTTCCGGTCGACGGAGAAGCTGGTGGTATAGCTGCCATTTACGGTATGGGCCGGGAGGAAGATCCTACGGAAAGGGCTGTCCAGGCTGCTGACCTGAGTATTGGCGACGTTGACGTCGTCGGTAAAGATGTTGAGGCGTAGGAAGGTGTTCTTGGGGATGGTATCGAGCAGGATCTTTACGCCGGGGGAATCCCTGACTGTTTGATATTTCTTCTGGCCGTCGGGTTTGTCGTAGTCGTAGCGCACGTTTTGCCAGACGAAATAATGTCCGATCCTCACCAGCTGCTTAACCGCTTCAAAAATATAATAGTGCTCCACACCGGGGGAGTCGAGCAGGGTAAACTGACAGTTCAAGACGGGACTGCTGCCATGCATTGCGGCGCTCGTATCGAAACCCGTGAGCCGCACCGGGGGCGGGATGGTCGTCTGGGCCGTAACGGTGCCGGAGAGGGGGTCCTGGACCTGCAGGTTATAGGTCGTGCTGGAGTGAGGCCGGCCGGCTGAGGTATAGATTGAGGCAGGATCGGCGGCGAAGTCGGGAGAGGTATTCAGCCGAAGGTTGAAGGAGCGGCCGTCCGGGCGGAAGATCTGGACGTTGGCCGAGTTTACCTTGTCGAAGCTGATGAGGCCCCCGCTGCCTACCTGGATACTCTTGCTCACCGGTACCTTCAGGGTATCACCGGCGGAGATCTCCGCCAGGATCACCAGCTGGTTGCTGACCGAGTCATTGGGATAAGGGCTCTTTTTGCAGCCGGCTAGACATAGCCCGCTGCAAACGCCGGCGAGGATCGCCAGCCGTCTGAGCCCAGACTCAAAAAACGACGGTCGTCGAGACATAAGGGGTTATATTGAACAATTTGTTTTGCATGACGATAACGATGGACTTTCCGTGCAGGGTGCCTTCCAGTCCATAGCTGTATTGGCTGGGCGAGCCGTAGACATTATACACGCCGACGGAAAGGTTATAGCCCACGTGCTTCTCCTTCCGGACGGGGTGAAAATTGGCGGCAAGGTCCAGCCGGTGATAAGGGTTGGTACGGTAGTCGTTGACTCCGGAGAAATGATAGATAAACCGGTAAGCCCGAAGGACGTCATCGGGGCTATAGGTCTGCTGAGCGTTGTCATAGTCCGGATAAATCCTCTCCGGCAAGGTAAATACATCTCCTGAAGCAATCGTCCACAGCATCGAAATATCTTTCGTCTTATCGGCCTTATACGTAAGGGCGATATTCAGGTTGTGCCGGCGGTCGTATTTGAAGGGGAATTGGCGGCCCTGGTTGATCTGGGCAAATTGCCTCCAGTTCCAGGACAGGGTGTAGGCTATATGCAGGTTGAGCCGCTTGCTGGCCTTTTCGGCCATCAGTTCAAGGCCATAGCTCCAGCCTTTGCCCGTCTCCACGTTCTGTTCCCATGAAGAGTCAGTATTAATAAAGAAGCTCTTTCCCTCGGCATAATTGGTTACGTTATTCATCTTCTTCCAATAGGCGCCGGCGGTAAAGGAAAATTTCTTCGCGGTCTTGAGTGAATAGCCCAGGTCGAGGGTATAGCTTGCCTCCGGGCTCAGGACCCCTGTAGCCGGCACCCAGGTATCGCTGTTGATACCCAGGGAGGTATTGGTAAGCAAGTGCAGGTACTGGATCATCCGGTTATAGGAGGCAAAGATCTGCTGGCCTTCCTTCAGACGATAGGCCGCAAAGAACCGGGGCTGATAGGAATTATAGGGAAAGCTCCGAAACTGATAGGCAGAGAAATGCATACCCGGCCGGAAGAGGATGCGTTTTCCTATGTTGAACTCGCCTTCGGCGTAGAGCGTAAACTCCCGGAAAGGCAGGGGGTTGAATGACTGGAAGGAGCTGGGGTCGATATTGATCGTAGAGTCGAGCTTGCTCTCGAAGGGCTTGATCCGGGTATAGGCCGCTTCGCCGCCAAAGTTCAGCTTGATCGTATTGGAAGCGCGGACTTCGACCTGCGTCTTGGCCGTATACTGGGCGATGGAGGAATACGTATTGAAAGTGCGGCGGGAAACGGGAGCTCCGGTAGAGTCGTCGTAGATCGTATAGATATAGCCGGCGAGGTTATAGTAGTTGCTGGTATTGAGCGAAGTGCTGACAAAGGAGTTGGAGCCGAGCAGGTGGGTCCAGCCGACGGAGGCGACGTGGTTTCCCCAGCGCTGGCGGTTGTTCAGGTTGTTGTTGTTGACCTGCAAACCCAGCTGGTCCTGGCCGGTATAGAAATTGACCATGAGCTTGTTGTTCCTGTCCAAGAGATGGGTCAGCCGGAAGTGCACGTCATAGAAGTCGTTGTCGAAGTCCTTGCGAAAGACGTTCAGGACGGCATTGAACATGCTGTGCCGGAAGGAGAGCATCATGGCCGTCTTGTCTTTTTTAATCGGGCCTTCGATCGTAAAGGAGCCCGCCAGGAAGTTGACGTTGGCTTCGCCGCCCCATCGCTGCAT
>JAFDYG010000355.1 GCA_018267545.1 Bacteroidota bacterium | reverse complement strand
TCTACATCGAAGGTCTCGACGATTATATCAAAATCTATCTCCCGGGGAAAGCCATCCTCACCCTGATGACGCTGAAAACGATCGCGCAGAAGCTGCCGGCGCGCGAGTTCATCCGCGCTCACCGCTCCTATATCGTGCCCATCAGCAAGATCGAGCACATCAGCAAAAGCAAGATCAAAATCGCAGATAAAGAGATACCCATTGGCGTTAGTTACAGCGAGAGCTTTTTCGCCGCCATGGAGAATAAGCTGAATTAAATAAAAGGCCCCTTCCGGGGCCTTTTTTAACAAATTTACCGGCCGATCAGACACAACCCCCGGACCTGGGCTTACGTATTACTATTTGCCGGTAAGGTAGATACCGGTATAGGACCAGTTTTTTCATAGTAGATTTTAAGTTCAGGTATTGGATCCTGGTTAGTGGTTAGTTTTTCCTAAATTGCTTGCGATTTTAACGATCGCAAGCAATTTTATTATGGAATTTCTACAACAATTGAATATAAAGCCCGAAAACGAGGGCACCTCCACCGGCACCCAATGGCTTTCCTCTACCAGCGCCGTCCTTGAATCCTTTTCCCCGGTCGACGGCAAGCTCATCGCCTCCATCATCTCCACCGACAATCGCGGCTATGAAACCGTCGTAACGGCCGCCCAGAAGGCTTTTACAGAATGGCGGACCTGGCCCGCCCCACGTCGCGGAGAAGTGGTCCGCCAGATCGGTGAAGCCCTTCGACGAAACAAGCAAGCCCTCGGTCAGCTCGTTTCCTATGAGATGGGCAAAAGCCTGCAGGAAGGCTATGGGGAGGTACAGGAGATGATCGATATCTGCGATTTCGCTGTTGGTCTCTCGCGGCAGCTTCATGGCCTGACCATGCACAGCGAACGCCCCGCCCACCGCATGTACGAGCAGTGGCACCCCCTTGGTGTCGTGGGCATTATATCGGCCTTCAACTTCCCCGTCGCGGTCTGGAGCTGGAACAGCATGCTCGCCTGGGTCTGCGGCAATACCTGTATCTGGAAGCCCTCCGAGAAGACCCCGCTTTGCGCCCTCGCCTGTCAAAATATCATCGCCAAAGTATTTGCCGACAATAAGGTTCCCGAAGGAGTCTGCGGCCTGATCACCGGCGGCCGTGAGCTTGGTGAGCAGATGGCCTCCGACCACCGTATTCCCCTGGTTTCTGCCACCGGCTCCACCCGTATGGGTAAGGCGGTAGGAACGGCCGTCGCAGCCCGTCTGGGCAAGGCCCTCCTCGAGCTGGGCGGCAACAATGCCATCATCGTATCGGAGAGCGCCGACCTCAACATCGCCATTCCCGGCGCAGTCTTTGGCGCGGTCGGCACCGCAGGCCAGCGCTGTACGACTACCCGCCGTCTCATCATCCACGAAAGTCTCTACGATAAGGTTAAGGAGAAGCTCCAGTCCGTCTATACACAGCTTCGGATCGGTAACCCGCTCGACGAGAACAACCACGTTGGGCCCCTTATCGACAAGGGCGCCGTACAAGGCTATCTCCAGGCAATCGAAGCCGGGAAACAGCAAGGCTGCAGCTTCCTGGTCGCAGGAGAAATACTGGCCGGAGACGGCTACGAAAGCGGCTGCTACGTCCGCCCCTGTATCGCCGAAGCAGACCCCTCCTATCCCATCGTCAGCCAGGAGACCTTCGCTCCCATCCTATATTTGTTAAAATACAGCACGCTCGACCAGGCCATCGCCATCCAGAACGACGTCCCCCAGGGGCTGTCCTCCGCCATCATGACCCTCAACCTGCGGGAAGCCGCACGATTCCTTTCGGCCGCCGGCAGCGATTGTGGAATCACCAACGTCAACAGCGGCACATCCGGCGCCGAAATCGGCGGGGCCTTCGGCGGGGAAAAAGAGACCGGCGGCGGCCGTGAAAGCGGCAGCGACGCC
>JAFDYG010000354.1 GCA_018267545.1 Bacteroidota bacterium | reverse complement strand
GTTGTATAATTCTTATGCGGGCTATCCCGGCCAACCAACCGATACCTGGCAAATCCTCACTATGGACACTCACTATTCGTTGTATACAACCGCCGATTATTCTGCAAGTAAGCAAATACAGACCCTGCATAAGCTCGACGGAAATACCGCCTATGCCTGGGACGAAACCCGCAACCTGCTCTTGGCGGAGTGTAAAAATGCCGACTATTCCAATATTGCTTTTACCTCCTTTGAGACAAATACCTCCTCCAAATGGACATTTAATTCTTCCGGAGCCCTAGCCGATGCAAGCTCCCCGACGGGTAAGAATACCTATCAGTTCTCTGCCGGGTCGGTCTCCACAGCCGGGCTTCAGAGCTCGATGAAGTATATCGTTTCATACTGGAGCAACCAGGGTGTCTGCAGCGTGACAGGTTCCACGTCTTCCAGGCAGGGGAAGACCATTGGTGCCTGGACGTATTATGAGCACGTGGTCACCGGAGTTACAAGCTTAACTGTATCCGGAAGCCAGAAAATAGACGAGCTCCGCCTTTATCCTATGGGCTCGCTGATGACATCTTATACCTATTCCCCACTGATCGGAGTGACGACAGTCTGTGACCCCAACAACCGGGTGTCATATTATGAATATGACAACAATGGCCGGCTCAAATGGATAAAGGACCAAGACGGCAATATTCTAAAGACAATGCAATATCATTTTTCTGGAGGAGGTAACTTCTATTAAAAAGTCTTCCGTAACCATTTTTATTTTATGAAACGACTAATAACGAAGGCTATAAAAAAGGGTACATTCCTGCTTTTCGCCATCCTCATAGTATCTGCTTTCACCGGATATGGGCAGAGCTTTCAGGGTCCCACCTGTATAACGGTCGGTCAACAATACCAATATTCTCTCAGCTATTATCAGGGTAGTTTTAACTATAGTATTGTTGGTGGAACCGTTGTCGGCGGAAGCAACAGCGGCTCACATGCAGCAGGCATCCTGACGTTACAGATCGTCTGGGGCAGCCAGTTTCCTACCAAGATAATAATGTCCGGAAGTTTTGGGTCGGCAAACTATGACGTATCTAGCTTGAGCTCACCCCTTGTTGCTGCTTCCTATAGCGGTTATCAGTATCAAAGTATCAACTACAATACGACGCCAAATACCATCAGCTGTAATGCGCCGACCGGCGGTTCCTGCACAACCCCCAGCTATGGCTATCAATGGCAGGTCAGCTCAGACCAGGCGCATTATACGGATATTTCCACTTCTGATCCTGCCTACAGCGGCGTAAACACTTTAAGTCTGTCTTTTGCCCAGCCGATGGTCCAGACGACCTATTACCGTCTGCATATTACCGAATCCAGCTCCGCGAGCGACGTCAACACTGACGGGGCGACGGTTCTTGTCTATCCGGACCTCCAAGCCGGGACTCTGAGCCCTTCGAGCCAAACGATCAATTACGGTCAGAATGCCACAAACATTCACTATTCCGGTGCGTCAGGTGGAATGGGTACAAACTTTTATATCTATCAATGGCAGATCTCTCCGGATAATAGCAATTGGTTCGATATCAGCCAGTCCGGCCTGGACTATGCACCAACGGGCTTGATTTCCAGCGCTTATTACCGGGTAATGGTAACCTGCAACGAACCCTTACAACTCTCCCGGTATTTATACAGGTTCATTCCCAGGTCCTGCCGGGGACTATCAGCCCCTCGGCTGTCACGGTCGATCCCAATACCTCTCCCGGTCAGTTTACGGGAACCAGTGCCACCGGCGGAGACTGCGGAGGGCAGCCTGCCTATCAATGGCAATCGTCTCCGGATGGGATGAACTTCACTAGCATCCCGGGCGCTAATGATATAAATTTTACGCCTGCAGAAGTATTTTCCGATACGTGGTACAGAAGGCAAGTATCCTGGTGCGGAGAGATTCAATTTTCGAATTTGGTCAAAGTATCGATACCGCCGGGTGAATACGACATGAATTTCGTGAGGACAAAGGTGTTCCATAAGCCGGGTATCACCGATTCCGCAACGGCTTTAACCGTAACGAGCCCCTATGACGTAAGCGAGACCACACAATACTTCGATGGCTTGGGCCGATTGGCGCAAACGGTTGGAAAACAACAAAGCCCGGGTCAGAAAGACATGGTTTCGATAAATGTATACGACATTTTCGGTCTCGAGTCGTCGAAGTATTTACCGTATACCGCAACCAGCAATAATGGAGGTTTCAAATATTCCGCTATTGCCGACCAGCATACATTTTACACGGCAATATATCCCAATGAATATTATTACTTTGAAAAGACGTTGTTCGAGCCCTCTCCCTTAAATCGTCCTTATATAGTCATGCCTCCGGGAATGAGCTGGCAGGGCTCCCAAAGGGGTGTGAGTTCGGAATATCTCGTGAATATAGCGGACGATAGCGTTTATATCTGGACAATTGCTGCGGCATCCGGTAGTCTTCCCGCCAACAACGGCTTCTATGCAAATGGTACTCTCTATAAGAATGCAAAGGTCGACGAAGAAGGTCGTCGGGTAGTAGAGTATGTAGACATGTCCGGCCGCGTTATTCTAAAGAAAGTGCAGTTATGGGACACGCCGGCAGCGGGTCATTCGGGCTGGCTCTGTACCTACTATGTATTTGACGACATGAATAATCTGAGGATCGTCATCCAGCCCAAGGGCGTTGAATGGCTATCAGGGAACACGTGGAGTTTTAGCAGTTCCGGTGGAACTGCCATAGCGGATGAACTATGCTTCCGTTACGAATATGATCAGAGACGTCGGATGATTGTGAAAAAGATACCCGGTGCGGCAGAGCTACGAATGGTCTATGACGCCCGCAATCGGATGGTAATGAGTCAGGATGGCATCCAGCTCGGTCAGCACACATGGCTAAACGTGCGCTTTGACGCATTAAACCGTCAGGACAGTACTTGTCTTATCACCGACCCAACGAACTATAACAATCCTGGTTATCATCAGGAGCAAGCTGCCGGGTCGATTTATTATCCAACCCTGGGAGGATATACGACTGAGTTGCTGAGCCGAACCTTCTATGACGATTATTCCTGGCTGTCGGGAATAGGAAATTTATTTTCGGCCAATAGGTATACCGGCGATGACGCGCTTTTCTTAACAGCGAGCAATTCCTCGTTTCCTTATCCCAGGGCTTTGACACAAGACTTCGACACCAAAGGTTTCGTCACCGGCACGCAACAAAAGCTGCTGGGAACCGCATCGACATTTAGGACCGATATGTACCTCTTTGACGACCACGGACGAAATCTTCAAACCCAGGTAATTTCGGTTGCCAATCACACTAATATTACTACTACTCAATACGGCTTTGACAGTAAAATATTGGCGACTTATCAGCTGAAAGGAAACTATACGGTCAGCCCGGCCGTAGCTCAGGGCCGGCTTTCCAAATTCAACTATGATGCGGCTGGAAGACTCCTGGATGTAAAGGAAAGAATTGTTGGCCCTAATCCAGCCGACAATAAGGCAGAGACAATGCTTGTCGAAAACAAGTATAATGAGCTGGGCCAGCTTCGCGACAAGAACCTTGGAGGTATCGATCATATGATCTATGACTACAATGTTCGCGGGTGGCTTTGGGGGATAAACCAGGGATTTGTAGCCGGAGATACTGCATCACGGTATTTTGGATTGGCGCTGGGATACGATGAGGGGTTCAACGGACTTTGCTTTAATATTCCGGCTTACAACGGCAATATTTCCGGACTTATCTGGAAGAGCGCGGGGGATGGATATCTGCGTAAGTACGAGTTTACCTATGATGCGGTTAACCGGCTGATTTCGGCAGGATTTACACAGAGGACGGGCGTCAATCCATGGGGTAACGCAGCAATGGACTTTTCGGTGAATAATCTGACCTATGACGCCAATGGCAACATTCTATCCATGGCGCAAAATGGCTTTAAGATAGGTGCGCCAAACGGATACATCGATCAGCTTCGGTACACGTACCGCCCCGGCAGTAATCTGCTGAAGCAGGTCTTTGATTCGGCTAACGATGCAAACACAAAGCTGGCAGACTTTCACTATTCGGGAACGAAGGCTGCCGCGGACTCCGACTATCTGTATGATCTAAACGGGAGTCTGACGGCAGACAAAAACAAGGGTATCGACAAGATCGATTATAACTATCTGAACCTGCCGCAGCGTGTGCATATGATGGGCAAAGGTGATATCCTGTATACTTACGATGCTTCGGGGGCGAAGCTGAAGAAGGTGGTCATGGACAGCCTGAGCGGCCGTTCGACGACTACCATCTATCAGGACGACTTTATTTACAATCGTAGCTCTACGATTGCTGCTCCCGACGCAGGTCAGGATACGGTACAAATGGTCCTGCATAGCGACGGGCGTTATCGCTGGGCCTTCCACCGTTACCAGAATGGTACGACCGGCTATGGATGGGAAACGGACTATTTTGAAAAGGACCACCTGGGCAATACACGGGTAGTGTTGACGGGCGAAAAGGACACGGTAGGATATATGGCAACGATGGAAGCAGCCTATCGCTCTACGGAGCTCGCACTTTTCGCCAACATAGACTCTACCTCCTATCCCCGTGCGTCCGTTCCGGGCGGTTATCCCACAGACGGTACGACGAATCCGAACGATTCGGTGGTCCGCGTTAATGGCAGCGGTTATAAGATGGGGCCAGGGCTGCTGCTAAAAGTAATGAGCGGCGACAGGGTGGATATTGGCGTCAAAAGCTTCTACCGGTCCAACAGTTCTCCGGGCAGCAATAGCAGCTCACTTTCAAACGTCCTCAACTCCCTCGCCCAGGGGCTGATTTCGACGGCGGGGCCCGGCCACGGAACGGTGTCTGATCTGAGCAATCCATCCAGCGGGCCTGTTTATGCGGCGCTCAATAGCTTCTTCCCGGAAAATGAAAGGACTATTTCAGGTGAGCCAAAGGCTTATCTGAACTGGATGTTGCTTGATAACCAGTTCAATTATGTTACGGGTTATGATGTAAGCGGGGCGGAGCCGGTGGGCAGTCCGGATGTTTTAACGACTTTGGCTCACTCTGCGCCCATAACTCAAAGCGGATATTTGTATATTTGGGTGAGTAATGAGACCCAGAATTGGGATGTGTTCTTTGATAATTTAAGTGTGGCGCATTATACCGGGCCGATGGTGGAAGAAACCCATTATTACCCGTGCGGACTCACGATGGCGGGGATTAGTGACAAGGTAGGGAAAGCGCCATACGGCGAGAATAAGTTTAGGTACAACGGAAAGGAGTTCCAGAACAAAGAGTTTGGTGATGGGAGCGGGCTGGAAGAGTATGATTATGGAGCGAGAATCTACGATCCTCAGATTGTTCGGTGGCAAAGAATTGATCCGTTAGCTGAAGTTGGCAGAAGATGGAGCCCTTATAACTATGCAATGGATAACCCTTTAAGGTTTATGGATCCAGATGGAATGTGGGCGGAGGATGCAAATGGTTATTCGACTACCGATCCGAATGAAATTAAATCATTCTTAAGCAACGCAACTTTTGATAAGGGCCAAAGAGATAACGCCGTCAAAAAAGGAAAAGAATATGTAGATAAGAAAGCCGCCGGAAACCAGTATCAAATGGGGGCGAAAGGACAGCCAGGTGAAAAGGTTGATTGTTCGGGACTGGTAGGTGCGTGTGTAGTTGCGGGAGGAGAGATTAATCCAAATCATGGAGATGGCGGGTCAGGAGTAGTAAACATCCAAAATAATACGACGAAGCTTGATGATAAGGATGTTGTCGCAGGGAATATTGTTACTTTTTATTTCACTGAGGGGTATCCATACCATACGGGTCTTATTGAAGATGTTAGTAAGGACAAAAATGGCAAGATCACAAGCTTTACTATGATACAATCTTCCAGCGGTGTTGGGCCTAATGAAACGACTGTAACGGTAGGTGATGGTAAATTGGGTGGCAATATCGCAGGTTACTATAAATGGGATAATAAGCCGGAAAGTTCGTCGGGAAATTTAAACCTAAATATGCTTGACCCGATTAAAGCCGGAAACGCGCTTTATCAAATTCAAAAATATTCCGACTTAGCCAATGATGCGCGTGCGAATCATAGAGGTCACGTGGCGGACTATTACCAGAAACTGGCTAATCAAGTTTATCGAAGCGTTTTTAAACAGTAATATTTTTTAAATTAATATATAATGAGGGCGATTATACAATTGATAGCAGGTATTAGTTTTTGTCTATATGTAATTGGGTGTTCTAGTCAGGGGGACGGAAAAGTTAAAACTGAACCTTCTACTTTGACCACTGATAGCATAAAGACAGGTAATAGAAGAACAGATACAGAGGCGTTCAACTCAATAAACCTGCCTAAAATTTTAAAGGATTATATTGAAGGATACAAGAAAACTATTGAGGTTGATACTTCTTTTAATTTTAATGAAAAAAAACTAGAAATTGTTTTTAAGCATTACTGTACCTACGATAGTGCACTTCATTTGCCAAGTCGATATGTTAGGGTATATGGTCTTGAGAAATTTGTCACGCACAATTTTAAATCCACTATAAAAATTAGTTTAGGAGAGAGTATAATTATCGATACAGTCATTAGTAAGGAACTGTTTAAAGATGAAATATTTGAAGAAGAAGAAATGTATGGAGCTTTATTGTATCCAAGCCTTTCTTTTTCTAAAAAAGACGTAACAGTTGATTATAGTATATCAGTGCCGTTGACTGATGTCGGTGTTGGAGTATCTTTGGAGTGTAGGTATGATGGGAAAGTAATCGTAAGGAAAAATTGACAATATCATGATCAGTGAACAATACAGTCTGATTTGAATTACATTAAAACATTTAGAATTTCACAGAATTAACTGGTAAAACCTCAAATTCTAAACCCGAACTTCCATGCTAAGCCTTGTCAAAACGGCTAAGAGGCCTTCTTTATGTGGATTGGTCATATTCCTACTAAGTGCTTCGAGCGCTTATTCTCAAGGACCCAATACCAATGCCCAGTCTCCGGAAACTACCACCGATAAAGTGGTAGGTTTTCCTAGCCGACTTCTAAACAAACTCCAGGCGAAAGCTGCTAAAGCAGATCAGGAGATAACCCGGCAAACGGAAAAATACATAGAGAAAGCCCGACACAGAGAGGAAAAGCTACGGCAAAAGTTGATGAAAGTCGACAGCAACGCGGCCAAACAGCTTTTTGCAAATTCGGCGCAAAAATATGCGGAGCTCGAACAGAAGTTAAAGACCGACTCCGGGACAAGAAACCTTACCGGTTCATACCTTCCCTATCTCGACTCCCTGCAAGGCACGCTAAGCTTTCTAAAAAAAGGAACAGCGAGCGGCGCCGGCCTGAACGAAGCGACCATGCTGCAATCCAGGCTCGCCGACGCCGATCAGGCCAAAGCCTACGTCCAGCAGCGGAAGCAGGAAATTGGTCAATATATTTCCCAGCACACTAACCTTCAAACCCTCCTCGGGAAGCAATACGCAGGCTTCAACCAGGACCTCTATTATTATTCGCAGCAATTGAGAGAATACAAGGAGATGTGGAGCAATCCGGACAAGCTTGAACAGAAAGCCCTGCAGCTCCTCAACCAGCTTCCCGCCTTCCAGGAGTTCATGAAGAACAACTCCCAGCTTGCGGGCCTCTTCCGTCTGCCCGGCAGCTATGGCACACCTGCGGCGCTTACTGGTCTTCAAACCCGCGATCAGGTAAACCAGCTGATCCAAAACCAGGTGGCAGCGGGAGGCCCCGGGGCTACGGCGGCACTGCAGTCGAACCTGGAATCGGCCAAAGGGCAGCTGGATGGATATAAGGACAAGCTGGATAAGCTCGGCCAGGGTAACGGCGACATTGACATGCCTAATTTCAAGCCCAACGACCAGAAGACAAAGACTTTCTGGAATCGTCTCGAATACGGCGCTAACTTTCAGACCGCCCGCAATAATTACTTCTTCCCGACGACAACGGATTTTGGTGGTTCGATCGGCTATAAGCTGGGACATGGTAACGTAATAGGTGTCGGCGGCAGCTACAAAGTAGGGTGGGGTAACGGCATCCAGCATATCTCCGTTACCAGTCAGGGTGTGGGAATGCGGTCATTCCTGGAAGTAAAGATCAAGAGTAGCTTTTCGGCTACCGGCGGCTTCGAATATAATTTTGCCACGCCTTTTGACTCCTTCCAGGACCTAAAGCAAATCGAGCGCTGGACAAAGAGCGGACTTATCGGCATTAGTAAAACCGTCTCGATGAAGGGCCGATATTTTAAGAAGACGAAATTGCAGCTTTTGTGGGATTTTCTAAGCTATCAGCAGGTGCCGAGGACGCAGACTATACTGTTTCGAGTAGGGTATGTTTTTTAACTGTTGGCAAGTCGCCGTTGGGAAGATGGGGCGGTAGGTAGAACGGATTGGGGTATGCGTATTGGGGGAATGTCGTATCTTGAAAAATAAAATCTATACCTTTAAGCTATGAGTCCCTCGGATAAATGTATTGCGCTGATCAAGTCGCAGGAAGGTCTTGTCCTGCATCCCTACCTCGATCAGGCGAAAGTTCCTACTATCGGTTTTGGTACGACGAGGTATCCCAATGGGACGCATGTGACCATGAAGGACGGCAATATTACGGAGGAGCAGGCGGTGGGCTATTTGCTCAATGATATTCGGGACGTTGTGAAGGCGGTGAATGCGATGATGCCGGCGGGGTTGAATCAGAATCAGTTCGATGCGCTGGTGGACTTTGCGTATAATGCGGGGACGGGGGCGTTGCATGGAAGCACGCTGCTGAGGTTGATCGTGGCGAATCCGAAGGACCCGCCGATCAGCGGCGCGTTTGAGATGTGGGATAAGATTCATGTGGATGGCAAGCTGGTGGTGAGCGATGGTTTGTTAAAGAGGCGGAAGGCTGAGGCGGCGTTGTATTTTTCGTGATGTTTTTATATATTTATCCTTTAAACAGGATAAGGCCAGATTGCTTCACACTACTCTACATAATGAATCCGCGCTGGTGCAGGCGATGCAATCCGGCAGTCAGGAAGCATTTACTACTCTGTACCGGCATTACAGTCCCCGTCTATATTTGAACGTTCTTGGGATGGTGCGTGATCCCGAATCGGCTGAGGAGCTGGTTCAGGAATTGTTTAGCCGCATCTGGCAGAAGAGGGACTGTCGGGGTATTGGGGAGGATTTCACCGGGTATATGTATAGAATCGCGTTGAATCTTGTGCATGACTTTTTTCGGAGGCTGAAACGTGACAGGCGGTTAAGGGAGCGTTTCAGCGGGCTAGCGGGCGAATTTTATGAGCATATCGAACAGCGGATGGAGCAGCAGCAGCTGGCTTCGATCTTGCAGCAGGCGATCGAGCGGCTGCCGAAGCAGCAGAAGAAGGCGTATCAGCTGGTGAGGGTCGAGGGCAAGACGTATAAATCGGCGGCAGAGGAGATGGGGATCTCTCCGTTGACTGTCAAGGAATACCTGGTGGCGGCGAATAAGTCTATTCGAGTTAATCTTTCGGGGTCTGCGGGGCCGCTGTTTTTGGCGGTGCTAGCCGCGTTTGACCTTTTGGGGTAGGCTGGCGCTGGTGGCGCCGGAGCTTATCTAAATTTTTTTCGTTTCACCCCCCCCATTCTTTTGGGTTGCCCGTTACTTGATAAAATATCACTAGCGTGGCTTACGAGGACATTTTCAAAAAATTACTGGAAGGGCGTGTTTCCCGGCAGGAGGCCGAGGCGCTTATCGAATGGCTGGGCCGCAGTGAGCAGGACCCGGAGGCGGCTGCTTTGCTGATAGGGCAGCTGAAGAAGGTTGTCGGCGAGGAGGAGATCAGCGACGAGCTGCGGATGAGGATGGAAGCAAGGCTGCCGGATATCCTGGTCGAGAGGAGGCCGGTGATCGGGGCGTGGATGCGGTATGGGGCGGTGGCGGCGGCTGTGCTTGTGGTCGTGATTGGGGTTGGTTTTTGGCGGCACCGGGAAGCGCCGGTAGTGGTGAAGGCGGCGCCTGCGGCGCAGAGGGATATTCCGGCTGGGAAGCAGGGGGCGATTCTTACGCTTGCCGATGGAAGGAAGGTGGTGCTGGATAGTTTGGGCAATGGCGTGATTGCTACGCAGAGTGGGGCAAAGGTGGTGTTGAATAGCGGGCGTGTCGAGTATTCGGCGGGCGCTGTGGGAGAGGTTGCGTATAATACGATGAGCACTCCCAGGGGGAGGCAGTTCCAGGTGGGTTTGCCGGATGGTACGAGAGTTTGGTTGAATGCGGCTTCGTCGATTCGTTATCCTACGGTTTTTACAGGGGGGCAGAGGATTGTGGAGGTGAGTGGGGAAGCTTATTTCGAGGTGGCGAAGGATAATGAGCATCCGTTTTTTGTAAGGACGGGGACTATGGAAGTGCAGGTATTGGGGACTCATTTCGATGTCAATGCTTATACGGATGAGGCGACGGTGAATACGACGCTGCTGGAAGGTGCGGTGAGGGTTAAGGATGTGGTGCTTAGGCCGGGGCAGCAGGCGCAGACGGGGGCAAATGGAAATGTGGTGGTGGGCGCTAATGTGGAGAAGGTGATGGCGTGGAAGAATGGGGTGTTCGATTTCCAGGATGCGACGCTGGAAGAGGTGATGCGGCAGCTGCAGAGGTGGTATGATATCGATGTTGTTTATGAGAAGGAGGTTCCTAAGATTGAATTTATCGGTAAGATGGGGAGGGACTTGTCTTTGTCGGAAGTGCTGGGGGGACTTCAGGTTTCCAAGGTACACTTTAGGCTGGAAGGCAGGAAGCTCGTCGTATTGCCATAAAAATAGCCGCCATGGACGGCAATCCAGGCGGCAGTAGGTTCTATTTAAACGTTCGTCTGACAGAACATTTTTTAACAAAACCCAGGACTAATTTATGCAAAAAACTGCTTTTGAGAGCGGTAATGTCGTGCAGTATTTTACCAAAACTCTGTTAGTCATGAAACTAACTTTTGCTCTGCTCATCGTGGGTCTGCTGAATGCCAATGCTAAGAGCTTTTCGCAGACTGTCACGTTTTCCGGCAGGAATGTGACGCTGGACAAGGTGTTTGGCGTCATCGAGGCCCAGACCGGGTACACCATCTTTGCCAACAAGGGGCTTTTGCAGGGTGTGAAGCCTGTGACTGTCGATGCAAAGAACATGCCGATCAGGGATTTTTTGACGATCGCGCTGAAGGATCAGCCGATCGATTTTGTGATCGAGAACCGGACGATTTTCATCAAGGAGAAGGTGTCTGCGGGGCCGGCGGCTTTGGCTGCGGCGGATTTGCCTCCGCCTCCGATCAAGATTACGGGGACGGTGGTCAGTGCGGAAGGTGTGCCTTTGCAGGGAGCTACTATCCTTGTGAAGGGGACGCATGCTTCGGCTATGACCGATGACAAGGGGAACTTTGTCATCGAGGCTGGGAGTAGTGCGACTCTGGCGGTTTCTTTTGTCGGGTATCAGTCGCAGGAGATTCCGGTGAAGGGGCGGGCTTCCATTAATATCGTGCTGCAGAAGGCGCTGGCCGAGCTGAACCAGGTGGTGGTTACGGCGCTCGGGATCAAGCGTCAGACCAAGGCGCTGACGTATAATGTGCAGGAGGTCGATGGGGCAGAGGTCAATAATGTAAAAGACGCCAACTTTGTCAATGGGTTGACCGGCAAGGTGGCGGGTGTTACGATCAATACGGCTTCGTCGGGGATTGGCGGGTCGGTGAGGGTCGTGATGCGCGGGGCGAAATCGCTGACCGGCAATAACAATGCGTTGTATGTCGTGGATGGGATTCCGCTGCCGAATCTGACGACGACACAGGCCGCGGATATTTTTTCCGGGGCGGGTGCGACGGGAGACGGTATTTCTAATATCAATCCGGATGATATTGCTTCTATTTCGGTTTTGACGGGGCCGGCGGCTGCGGCGCTGTATGGCAACCAGGCTGCGAACGGCGTCATCCTGGTGACGACGAAGAAGGGAGCGGCGGGGAAGCTGAATGTGAATGTGACGAACAACACCAATTTCTTTACGCCTTTTGTGCTGCCGCAGTTTCAGAATACGTATGGCTCGGCGCAGGGGGATTTTTCGAGCTGGGGCGAGAAATTGAAGACGCCGACCAGCTATGATCCCAAGGACTTTTTCAATACCGGCTATAATGCTACGGAGGCGATCAATGTTTCTACGGGGACGGATAAGAACCAGACCTATCTTTCGGCCGCAAGGGTTGACGGCGGGGGGATTATTCCGGGCAATACGCTGAGCCGGAATAACTTTTCCTTGCGGAATACGTCGACGTTCCTGGATGATAAGCTAAGTCTCGATCTGGGTGCGGCGTATATCAATGTTACGGAGCAGAATATGCTGTCGCAGGGACAGTATTTCAATCCGTTGATACCTATTTATCTATTTCCCCGCGGGGATGATATCGAGAAGTATAAGATTTATGAGCGGTACGATGCGACGCGGAATTTCAAGACGCAGTACTGGCCTTATGGCGACGAGGGTTTCCAGATGCAGAATCCTTACTGGATTATCAACCGGGATTTTTTTGTCAATCATAAGGACAGGTACGTGATGAATGCTGCGGCCAAATACAATGTCAACAGCTGGATCAATGTCACGGCGCGGGTAAAGCTGGACAACAATACGACGGTGGGTGAGCGGAAGTATTATGCGTCTACTTCGGGCTTGTTTGCTTCGAAGGCGGGAGCGTATTATCGCGCCACGACGGGTACCAAGCAGCTGTATGCGGACGTGCTTTTGAATATCAACCGGGAGCTGACCCGTGACGTTCGGCTGAATGTCAATATCGGCAGCAGCTATCTGGACACGAAGTACAATGCCGAGAGCTATGGCGGGAATTTGCTGAGCGTGCCGAACCTGTTCAACTTTACGAACGTGAATCAGTCGCTGGCTACGGTATTACAGGATGGGTATCACGATCAGTCGCAGGCTGTTTATGGGAGTGCGGAGCTGTCGTGGAGGAATGCTGTCTTTTTGGATTTTACCGGGCGTAATGACTGGTCTTCGGCGCTGGTCAATACAACGGCGAGCCATATCTTTTATCCGTCGGTGGGCGGTTCGGCTGTGCTGAGCGATCTTTTTAAGATACATTCGCCGGTGCTTTCTTTCTTGAAGGTAAGGGGTTCGTATAGCGAGGTGGGTAATCCGCCACAGCGTTTTATCACCATCGAAACCTATCCGATCCAGGGGGGATTCCCGGTGACCTCTTCCTATATGCCGGCGGTTGGTCTTCAGCCGGAGCGGACGAAGTCTACGGAGGCGGGTTTCAATGCAAAGTTTTTGAGGAATCATCTGAGCTTCGATGTGACGGCTTATCAGTCCAATACGTATAATCAGCTGTTCAACCCGAGCCTTGCTCCGAGTACGGGTTACAGCTCCTTTTATATCAATGCGGGTCAGGTGACGAATAAGGGGATCGAGGCGACTTTGTCCTATAGCGGCCAGGTAGCGAGGGGGTTGGAGTGGACGTCGTCGGCTACGTTTACGTTGAACAGGAATAAGATCGTGAAGCTGTTGTCGAGCTATACCGACAAGACGACCGGGCAGACGGTGAGTGTGGATAGCCTGAATGTGGGCGGGACCGGAAGTTATGAAATGTCGCTGGTCAAGGGTGGTTCGATCGGGGATATTTATGTGACGACGCTTCAGACGGACGAACATGGATACGTGTTTGTGAATTTTGCCAACAGGACGGTTCTGGCGGACCCGAACAATACGTATGTGAAGGCGGGGAATGCGAATCCAAGGTATAACCTTGGGTTTAGGAATAGCTTCACGTATAAGAATTTCAATTTGAGTTTTTTGGTAACGGCGCGGATTGGCGGTGTAGGTGTTTCGGTTACGCAGGCGATCATGGACCGGTTTGGTGTGTCGAAGGCTTCTGCGGATGCGCGGGATGCGGGTGGTGTGAAGGTCAATGGGTATCTAATCCCTGCACAGCCTTATTACCAGGTTGTCGGCGGCGGTGTGGCGGGCATTGGTTCGACGTATGTGTATAGCGCTACGAATGTTCGGCTGGGTGAGGCTTCGCTGGGGTATGAGTTTCCGGCGGCATTTTTTAAGAATAAGATACAGGGGGTGACGCTTGCGCTTACCGGGCGGAATCTGTTTATGTTCTATAATAAGGCGCCCTTCGACCCGGAGGCGACTGCGAGCACGAGCACTTACTGGCAGGGCATCGACTATTTTATGCAGCCGAGTCTTCGCAGCTTTGGGTTTAGCGTCAAGGTTAAATTATAAACGAACAAAAGCATTAAGAAATGAAATTGATTAAATATAGCTTGCTACCCGGCCTGGCGCTTATCCTCTGTTTCGGGTGTACCAAGAATTTCGAGGCGTACAATACGAATCCTAACAATGCCACGCAGCAGCAGCTGCAGTATGACAACCTGGGGACGGGGGTGTTCTTCTCGCAGATGGAGCAGAACATCTTCCCCACGGCCCAGCAGCCGGCCTTTGGCGACGAGATGTACCAGATTGTGCAGAATCTTTGCGGGGATATTTATTCCGGTTATATGGGCGCGAGCAATAACTGGTTTGGCGGGGTGAACAGCACGAACTATTCGATGACGCCGTCGTGGTACGGGCAGGCGTTTGGGCGGGCGTTTCTGAGCGTGATGCCGGCGTGGCTGTCGATCAAGAAGCAGACGCAGGGTAATCCTTCTTTGCAACATATCTATGCGTTGGCGCAGATCATTAAAGTGGAGTCTATTTCGAGGACGACGGATATGTATGGTCCGCTGCCGTATAAGCAATTTGGCGCGGGGGGACTGACTACGACGTATGATGGGCAGGATGCGATCTATGCTTCGTTCTTTACGGATCTGGATTCGGCGATCTCTACGTTGAGCGCGTATGTGCAGAATAATCCGGGGTCGATGCCGCTGGCGAGCTACGATTTGATTTATGCCGGGGATTATACCAAGTGGATCAAGTTCGCCAATTCGCTGAAGCTGCGGCTGGCGATGCGGATAGCGTATGCCGACCCGGCGAATGCCAAGAAGTATGCGGAGGCTGCGGTTGCAAATCCTTATGGTGTGATGATGACCGATGCGGACGACGCCCTGCTGCAGAGCGCCAATGGGGTCAATATTCACAATCCGCTTCAGATCATCTGTTTCAACTTCAACGATATTCGAATGGGGGCGACGATGGAGTCTCTATTGGGTGGATATAAGGACCCGCGGTTGTCGAAGATGTTCAACCCGGCGGTGAAGGACGGGCAGTATCATGGCATACGCACGGGGATTACGATCACGAATGTGTCGTTGTATGCTGACCCGTTTTCGACGTTGAATGTTGCTTTGACGACGCCTATTCGTTGGATGTCGGCGGCGGAGATGTATTTTCTGCGGGCGGAAGGCGCGGTGCGGGGTTGGAGTATGGGAGGAACGGCGCAGTCGCTTTATGAGACGGGTGTTCAGACCTCGTTTACGCAGTGGGGTGCGGGTTCGGCTTCGGCCTATATCCTGGATTCTACCAGCAAGGCGGCGGTTTATGTGGACCCATCGAACAGCGCCAACAATATGAGCTCGGGGTTGAGTACGATCACGGTCAAGTGGAAGGCGTCGGATGCTGCGGAGACGCAGCTGGAGCGTATCGTTACGCAGAAGTGGATTGCGATGTACCCGGACGGACAAGAGGCCTGGAGTGAGTTTCGCCGGACGGGGTATCCCAAGGTTTTTCCGGTTGTGGTCAACAATAGCGGCGGCCTTATTCAAACGGCGGCGCAGATACAGCGTCTGCCTTTTCCGCAGTCGGAGTACCAGAGCAATGCCGCGGGTGTGGCGACTGGTGTAGGACTGCTGGGCGGACTGGACAATGGTGGAACGAAACTGTGGTGGGACAAAAAACCTTAAAAAAATTATTATGAGCAATAGATTATTTTTCTTTTTGGTGATGTTGGCGGCCACGTCGGCAGCGGTGGGGCTGGCGGGCTGTAAGAAGCAGACTACGCCGGAGGCGCTGAGCATTCAGACGCCGATACAGCAGAGCGCGGAATTTTATGAGAACCTGCGGGCGTATAAGAAGACTCCTCACCAGGTTTTTTATGGCTGGTTTGCTGCGTATGGCAATGCGGAAGGCGTGCAGACGGATTACAAGCAGTCGGCGTCCTGGGGGGAGCATATCGCTGGGCTGCCGGACAGCCTTGACTTTTGTAGCCTTTGGTCAGGGATTCCATCGCTGAAGCAGAATGATTCGACGGTCATGTATAACCCGATTGCGTATAACGAGATGCGGAAGTCGATGACGGAGCGGGGGATCAAGTTTGTCATTCCGGAGATCTGCCGGATACAGAAATACAATGGGAAATTTTCCCTGGACTCGGCGGGGATGCGGGCGTATGCGAAGTATCTGCTGGGGATGGTGATGGACAATCAGCTGGATGGGCTGGATCTGGATTATGAGCCGAATAATGGGCAGGTGGTGGACTGGCTGTCGGGCGCGAATTTTACGAAGTTCGTGACGATGATCGCGGATTCTATCGGTCCCCGGGGGGCGCATCCGGACAAATATCTGATTATCGATTATTATACGGATGCTATCAATTCCGCTGTCGAGCCATACATCAATTATTTGGTCAATCAGTCCTATACGCAAGGGGCTACGACTACTTCGGCTACTTTTCTGCAGGGGAGGTATAATACGGTCAGCTGGTGTCCGCCGGGGAAATTTATCGTGACGGAGAATTTGGGAGACTGGTGGCAGACGGGCGGGGCGCCGTTTACGGAGGCGAATGGAAATACGTTGACGAGGGAAGGGACGCAGATGAAGTCGCTGGAGGGTTTTGCCCGGTGGAATCCGACGCAGGGGAAGAAAGGCGGATGGGGCGGTTTTTACTTTGACCGTGATTACAATAATACTCCGCCGTATTATTATGTCCGTAGGAGCATTCAGATAGTAAACCCTTCTGTACATTAAAACTTTTAAGTTATGAATCTTAGATATAAGTTTTTGTTGTTTGCGGTGGCGCTTGGCGTGGTGTTTAGCGTCGCGTGCCGGAAGTATAAGCAGTTCGACGATGTGATACTGGTTACGGGGACGGAGAATAATAATGTGATCAAGTTTACGGTGGAGAATACGCCTGCTTCGATGAATGTGACGGCGAGTGCGACGGGCATTGTGACGCAGGATATTTCGGTGAGCTGGGCCGTGGATACTTCGCTGGTGGCGGGGTATAATTCGTTGGTGAACGGGAATTATTTTGTCGCTCCTGCCAATGCGTACACACTGTCGGGGATGAGTGGTGTTATTAAAGCAGGTGGGAATGTTTCGGACCCGATTACGGTGAAGGTGGTGTCTACGGATAGTTTGAAAGATGGGCGGAGCTATTTGATCCCGATTACGATCAAGAGTGTGACGGGGCCGCATAAGGTGTTGGAGACGTCAAGGACGGTGTTTTTGCAGATTGCGCGGGTGACGAAGTTTACATCTATCGATTTGTCGAATTATAACTTTTATGATGTCGACACTTTTGCCAAGCCGATAACGGGGATTACGCAGTTTACGTTCGAGATCAAGTGTTTTGTCAATTCCTGGCATACGGGGAATCCTCCGATCAGCCGGTTGTGTAACTGGGGTCCGGCGGATCAGACTACGTTCAACCTGCTGCGTTTTGGTGAAGCGGGGAGCGATACGGCACAGCTGCAGTGGATCAATAGCGCCGGGGGGATGTTTTCGAACCTGCGTTTTGCGAAGAATACCTGGTATAATATTTCTTGTGTCTGTGATGGGAGCAATTATAAGCTGTATATAAACGGTACGCTCGATAATAGTTTCACTGCGACTGGTCCGGGTTTTACGTGGGGGGCTTTGGAATTGGGGATGTCGTATGCGGGGTATCAGAATTCGCAGCGGTTTTTGGGAAGGACGGCGGAGGTAAGGTTTTGGAATAGACCGTTGTCGCAGACGGAGATACAGCAGAATCTTTGCGGGGCGGATCCTTCGGCGCCGGGATTGGTTAGTTACTGGAAGATGAATGAGGGGTCGGGGCAGACGTTCTTCGATGCGACGGGGAATGGAAGGAATATGGTTTGGACGAAGGCTGCGGTGGTTTGGAATAAGGATAGTGTAAATAAATGTGCGCAATAAATTCGGCTCCGCCGGGTTGTGCGGGGGCATTTAAAATTTTAATTCAATGAATAAATATATTTTGTCTGTTTGTGTCCTCTTCGCTTTTCTGGGAGGATGTAAGAAGGATACGGGACTTGATTCCAGGGAACTTCTCGTGTATATGCAGGGTGATATCGGGGACGCCAACAATGCGGTGACGGCGTCGCTGACCCTGACGCCGGTTTCGGTTTGGGGGAATACGGTTTTTCAGTTCAGGGCCTGGGCGACGAGGCAGATGGCGGCGTCGGCTACGGTCGAGGTGGCGGCGGATTCGACGGCTTTGGCGTCTTTTAACAAGCTATCGGGGAAGCAGTGTAAGTTGTTGCCTTCGGGTACGTATAGTATCGATGGCGCTCAGCGGACGATCGCGCTGGATTCTGTGCGGTCGGATGCGATTACGGTTACGGTGACGAAGCCTTCGGTGTTGACGGATACGAATGGGTATGTGCTGCCGGTGACGATTCGGAAGGTGACTAGCCAAGATCATGGGGTGGCGGTGAGTGGGACGAGGGCTACGGCGTATTTGTATATTCCATATGCATTTACCAATATCGATACGACGGGGTTACAGGTTGCGGGGACGCTCGTGACGCCTCGGACGGGATGGAATGTGACGGTGAGCAATACGACGTCGGGGGCGCTGGGGCCGGCGATGGTGGATGGGAATAACGCGACGGCGTGGCGGTCGAGCAATAGCAGTACGGCGGCGAAGTATGTGATCGTGAATTTGAAGAGTGCGCAGTCGATCAAGGGATTTAGGCTGGTGCCGGATTATGTGACGACTACGGAGAACCCGACGCAGATCAGGGTTTCGACGAGCTCGGATAGTACGACGTGGACGGTGCAGGGGATTTGGAAGGGGGCGTTGCCGGCGACGGGGTCAAGTGCGGCGGCTCCTGATTTGAAGTGGATTGGATTTTTAGCGCCGGTGCAGACGCAGTATTTCAGGTTCGATATACTGGCGTGGGGTAGTGGGAGCAGGACGGGGATTGGGGAGCTGGATGTGGTCCAATAGTGTTTGGTTACTTTTCTATATTTTGCAATAATGCCCCTCCTGACGGAGGGGCTTATTGTTTTATGGTGGTGCGGGTAGAGAATTTTTATGCGCCGACGATGCTGTTTACGACAGCGTCGACAATGGCTTTGGTGGTTTGATTGACTTGTTCAATGTAGGGGGCTGTGGCGATGTCTCCCACCTGGGTGAACAGGGCGCGGGAGCCTTTTTGTGCGTTTATGAGCGCGAGGATTTGGTCCGCCACGAGCTGGGGGTTCTGGCTTTGGTCGCTGGGGGTGAAGAGGTGGTCCATGGCGGCTTTGACCTTTTTTACGTCTTCTCCGTATTCGTTTGCTACGGTGGGGTTGGCGGGTTGGAGCTGTTTGGAGACGATGTCGGTAGTATTGAAGGCGGCTGGCTGGAGGCCGATCACGTCGATGCCGAGGGAGCGGAGCTCGTAGTGGTAGCCGATGGTTAGGGCGTCGGTGGCGGCTTTGGTGGCGTTATAGATGGTAAAGGTGGGGACCTGGTTTCTGGACAGGACGCTGGAGATGTTGATGATCAGGCCGTCTTTTTGGGCGCGCATGGTGGGGAGGACAGCGCGGATGAGGCGGTCGGCTCCGATGGTGTTGACCTGGAAGAGCTGGTTGGTTTGTTCGGTGCTGAGGGATTCGCTGACGCCGTAGAAGGAGACGCCGGCGTTGTTGATGAGGACGTCGAGGCGGTTGTTGGAGGTTTTCAGGATGGTTTTTATGGCGGAGGTGACGGAGGACTCGCTGGTGACGTCGAGCTCGACGACGTGGACGTGGGCGTTGTGCTTTGTGGCCCATTCGCGGATTTCGGCTGCGTTTTTGGCGTTGGCGGTGTTGACGTTGCGCATGGTGGCGTAGACGGTGTGGCCCTGGGAGGCGAGGGTTTTGAGGGTGAGGAGGCCGAATCCGGTGGCGCTGCCTGTAAGGAGGATCTGTTTCATTGTTTTGTTTTTTTGATTGTTTGAGTTTTGTGTGCTTTATTTGCTTACTTATATATAAGTAAGTGATATGGGCAAAAAAAATGAATTAGGTGGGTTGTTGGGTTTTTAGGGTTTGGCGGAGCTGGGTGATGACTTGCATGAGGTGGGCTTCTCCCTTGATCTGGGCGGATTGCAGGGCGCCGGGTAGGGCGGAGATCCAGAGGGCGGCGAGGTCTTCGGGTTTTTCTTTAAAGCGGAATTCGCCGCTGGCTTGTCCTTGTTTGAGGAGGTTGATGAGCCAGGTTTGGATGGTTTCGAGGTGGTTTTGGGATGCGAGGGCCATCTTTTCGGGGAGTTCGGCGAAGGCGGAGACGCAGGCGCCGACGATGCAGAGGTTTTTCTTTTGGTTGTAGTAGTTTATATAGAGTGTGAGGAGGGCTTCGGCCTGGTCTTTTAGGGGGTGTTTTTTTATGGATTCGGTCAGTAGTTTGAAGTCGGAGCGGTCCTTTTCGATGATGGCTACGCCGAGGTCTTCCTTGGCGGGGAAGTAGTGGTGGATGGCGGCGTTCTTTATGTTGAGGTCGTTGGCGATCAATTGATATTTAAAGGAGTGATAGCCGAGGCGTTGGACGTAGTCGCGGCCGAGCTCGATTATTTTATCCTTTGTTGTCATGTTTTTTTGAGTTGGTAGGACAAAGATACTTACTTGCATGTAAGTAGCAAAATTTATTTTTGTGAGGGATGGGAGGGGGATTTTTTGGGGGTGTGGGTG
>JAFDYG010000353.1 GCA_018267545.1 Bacteroidota bacterium | reverse complement strand
CGACTACGGCCAGTATGGCAGTGAGCTGAAGAAGAATATCAAAGACCACTGGTGGAAGTCGATGACCCAGCTTCAGGAAAATATCGTCGGAATCGACGCCGCCATCTTCATGCATCCCACGACCTGGAAGGCCAGCGGCCACGTGGATAATTTCAGCGACCCCATGATCGACAACAAGGATAGCCAAAAGCGCTACCGCGTCGATCACCTCATAGAAGCAAGAATCGATGATCTCAAGGCTGCCGGCAAGCAGGCCGAATCCGACGCCCTCCAGGTCGAAATGGACCGGCTCATCGCGGCCAGCGACTTCCCCGGCCTCAAGAAACTGATTGAAGACCAAAAGATAAAATGCGGCATTAGCGGCACTTCCAACTGGACCGACGTCCGTCAGTTCAACCTCATGTTCTCCACCCAATTGGGCAGCGTATCCGAAGAAGCCAGCGAGATCTATCTCCGCCCCGAAACCGCTCAGGGCATTTTCGTCAACTTCCTGAACGTTCAGAAGACGGGCCGGATGAAGATCCCCTTCGGTATCGCGCAGATCGGCAAGGCCTTCCGCAACGAAATCGTCGCTCGCCAGTTCATCTTCCGTATGCGTGAGTTCGAGCAGATGGAGATGCAGTTCTTTATCCGCCCTGGCACACAAAAGGAATGGTACGAGCACTGGAAGGAAGCGCGTATGAAGTGGCACCTCGGCCTGGGCATCCCCGCCGAAAAATACCGCTTCCACGACCACGTAAAGCTTGCTCACTATGCAGACGCAGCCTGCGATATCGAATATGAATTCCCCTTTGGCTTCAAAGAAGTGGAGGGCATCCACTCCCGCACCGACTTCGACCTGAAAAATCACCAGGAGTACAGCAAGAAGAAGATGCAATACTTCGATAACGAGATCAACCAGAACTATATACCCTATGTCGTCGAAACATCGATCGGTCTGGACCGTACGGTGCTGATGGTGCTTAGCCAGGCTTATGCCGAGGAAGACCTGAGCACTCCCGAAAAGCAGGATAGCCGGGTAGTGCTGAAATTTCCCCCCAAGCTGGCCCCGATTAAGTTGGCGGTGCTCCCCCTTACTAAGAAAGACGGCCTGCCGGAGATCGCCCGGGAGATCATGGATGCATGCAAGCCGCATTTCAGGTGTTTTTACGAAGAAAAGGATACCATCGGAAGAAGGTATCGCCGGATGGACGCCATCGGTACCCCCTTCTGCGTGACCATCGATCACCAGAGTAAAGAGGATCAGACAGTTACGATTCGATACAGGGATAATATGTCGCAGGAACGCATACCGATCAGCGAAATTATAAATATCGTCAACGGGCAGTTGATATAGTAAATTTCCGTAATCGGCTAACCGCTGCATCAAAAAAATAAAAAAAATTATGATGCGGTTTTCTTGAGCTTTTCTGGCTTATATGCTATATTTGGGCGCGGACAAGGTACTGAAAATCCTTTCCTCTATCCCCTGAAATAACTCTGTCGTATTCCCCTTTAAAAGCGCCTGTCTAACTGTTTCAGAACCTTAAATAATTTAAGAAAAATGTTAATCACATTTGAAGTTGTTGTTAACCCTATTATCCTTTTGCTTGCAATAGTTACAGGGGCTATTGTAGGTTACGTAATTGGACGCGCAAAGATTGCCAAGAGTGAATCCAAGCTTCAGAAATTAGAGACAGAGCTGATGTATAGTCACCAGGAAACGCTGGAATCACAGCAAGCCCTTGTTGAGCTTCAATCCAGGTTGAGAGATCAGTCGATACCTGTGATCCCCATGAAGATCAACGGCACTCCCAAAGAAAATCCCAAAGAAAAGGCTACAAAGTAAAGAGACGCGGCGCCCTCATTTTCGAGGCGCTTTGACCGTCTTACCCGTATAGCTCCTGATGGATCGACTTCCGGTCGTATCCAAGGGCCAGGATGCGTTGTTTAGCTTCATCGATCATATTCTTCCATCCACACAAAAAGAAATGTGCAGGCTGTTTCTGGTTGCATATTTCTTCGTACACGGCATGCACATAGCCCGTGCGGATGAGCGGACCCGGCGTCTCCCTTGAAAAGGTGGGAATATAATGAAACGCCGGTATCTTCTCCGCGAGCCCGGTCAGTTCCGTGCGGTATAAAGCGTCTCCCAATTGACGGCAGCCGAAGACCAGGTATATGTCGCGATGCGGAATATTGTGATTGAGGATATGATGGCTCATGGCCCGGAACGGCGCCACGCCCGTCCCCGTGCAGATAAAAAGCAGGTCCTTCTCGATCTGGTCCGGAAGCGTAAACACTCCCTGCGGCCCTCGCAGCGTGAGCTCGCTACCTACCTTGATTTCATTGAATAAATAAGTGGTGCCGGCTCCTCCTTCGAGCAGGACGATAACCAGCTCGATCACGTTCGTACCATCGGGCCATGAAGCGATGGAATAGCTGCGCCAGCGTTTATTGGGCTTTTCGTGAATCGGCAGGTCGAGTGTGACAAACTGCCCCGGTTCAAAATCAAAGGAAGACATTCCGGGGATCTCTATCCAGAATCGGCGAGTCTGAGCAGCTTCCTGCTCGATGCGTATAACCTTACCTGTTTGCCAGGGTTGCAGCATATTAGTGTACACCCGCAAGCATGGGTGTACACTAATATACGTAATTATTTTCTTATGGCCACCTCCTTGTGGTAGACCTGGTTACCGTGGATAAT
>JAFDYG010000352.1 GCA_018267545.1 Bacteroidota bacterium | reverse complement strand
TTCGAGAATGATGTGCAGCAAAAGATGACGGAGCTGGAGTTTACCCCTTCCGCAGCCGTGTGGGCGAACGTGGAGAAGGCGTTGAACAAACGCGAACGCCGGGGATTACCTTTCTTCTGGCGTCTGGCGCTGCCGGGCTTATTGCTGCTCCTGGCCGGTGGAGGATACTATTTCTTCACCAACCGGACCACGCCCGCAACCGAAACCACATCCGCAACTGCATCTCATTCCGCCCCCGTTCCCGCAGCCAACACTGCCCCTGCTCCTGCAATCACGGCCACATCTGACGCGCGGACTACACCCGCGCCCCCAGCTGCGCCGGCTAAAGCTCCTTCTACAGCATCCACAGCCGCCGTTACTCCTGCGGCAGCTGCTCCTGCTGCTTCAATATCAATACCAGGCGCTGCAAAAGCGCCAATCCGTACGCTATCAGAGCTGACCGTCAAAAACGACGGCCTGTCTTCGAAGAAGACAAGAACAAAGGCAAAGACGACGGCGAAGCCGAAGCCGGAGCCCGAAACCGCAGCCAAAACAGAGCTGGCCGACGCCTCCATCACTGTCGATAACGGCGCCGCGAGCCCGACCGGTCCAATCCAATCCGCAGCAGCAGCCGCTCCCGAAAGGACTCACTACGCGTACTCTCCGAGCCTGATCGGATTGAACAAATCCCGGTCCGCCATACGCGCCAAACAGCCGACCCCGCAGGCAATCACCCTCCAAAACCTGCAGCCCAAATACCCCTGGGAAGCCGCCTTTGTCGGCGGAGCCGGCGTCTCCTCCCTGCACCAGATGCAGCTGAGCAACGTGTCCCTGCGCGCCAGCGACCTGCCGGCCTACAATGCCCTGCCCTCCGGCACGGGTATTACGCAGATGGCCGCAACACCCAGCAAAAACTACGTCTCCACCGTCAGACCGGGACCCTCCTTCTGGGCAGGAGTCGAAGCGTATAAGCAGCTCTCGTCCCGATGGGGCCTGTCCATCGGAGTCGACCTTCGTTATTATTCCAACATCGTTCACGTCGGCCAGCAGGTGAACAGCTATACCCCCACATCAGCATCCTACTTTACTTCCTCGGGCTTTGCTCCCATACAGTCGTACCCCTACTATAGCGCGGGTGACGATGAGCGCTACACGAACAGGTACTATTTTCTGGAACTGCCCGTCGCGCTGGAATATAAGCTCAACAAGAGCAAGCTGATGCCGATCTTCCTGAATGGGGGCGCTTCGCTGGCTTACCTGATGGGCTCCAGCGCCGTATATTACAATACCAAATCGGGCGTGTACTTTAAAGATGGAAACGTAGCCAACAAGATGCAGGTATCCCTGTCTACGGCGGTTATGGTAGGACTTCCCATCCATAATATCCGCGTCCAGGTAGGACCGCAAATACAATATGGACTCACACCGCTCCTGAATACGGAGCAGTCGGGTGAACAGCACGTGTTTTATGGAGGTATCCGGTTTGTGGTATTCCCCGGGAAAAAATAATCATTGATCACCAGACGGATTATGAAGGAACCGCAAGTTCCTTCGTAATCCGTTATACTTTGACCGCTTGATCGGCGAATGGCGGAAGATTTCCTTAAAGCTTGCTTCCGTCAGCTCCTCCCAATCCGCCGTGCGGAAATTCAGGATAGCCGGCACCGGTGTAAAAGCCGGCTCCTGCGTCGGCTTCGAGAAACGATTCCAGGGACATACGTCCTGGCAGGTATCACAGCCAAAGGCCCAGTTCTCGAACTTCCCCTTCATGTCATCGGGGATCAAAAGATCCTTTAGCTCGATCGTAAAATAGGAAATACACTTGCTCCCGTCCACGACCTTGTCGGGCTGGATCGCGTCTGTCGGACAGGCATCGATACAACGGCGACAGGTACCGCAGAAATCTCCGGCAAAGGGCGCATCGTATTCCAGCTCGAGATCCGTAATAAGCGTGGCGATGAAAAAGAACGAACCGGCCTGCTTGTTCAACAAATTACCGTTCTTCCCGATCCAGCCCAGCCCGCTCCGCACAGCCCAGCTCCGTTCGAGCACGGGCGCGCTGTCGACAAATCCCCTACCGTCTACCTCTCCGATCTCCGCCCTTACCCGGGCGAGCAGCTTATTCAGTTTCTCCCGTATAACTTCATGATAATCTTGCCCATAGGCATACTTGGCGATCTGCGGCGCCTCCGGCTGCTGCTGCTGCGCCGGGTAGTAGTTGATCAACAGCGTGATCACCGATCGGGCCCCGGGCACAAGCCGGGAAGGGTCGATCCGCAGATCGAAATGATTGTCCATGTACAACATGCTCCCATTCATACCCTTATGGAGCCAGCTCTCGAGACGTCTGGCGTCTTCGTCTAACCTTACCGCCTGAGCGATTCCGCAATACTCGAAGCCGAGCTCGCGGCTCCAGGTTTTTATCAGCTGTGTATGGTGGTTCTTTAACAAGTATTACTTTTTTGCCCGCTGGGAGTATTGTTATTACAGGCAATTTATCTATTTTGGCATCGTTTATCCCCTAACGAAACCTAGTTATGATCACCCGAAGACCAATTGGCCTGATTGCTAATGTCTTATGCCTCTTGCTGCTACAAAGTTATTGCTTTGCCCAGGACAGATCCAAGGGTGAGCCTGCAAAAATTACTGCCAAAGACTTCGTTCTTCCCGAAAGCACCATCATCGATTCCAACACCAACGCCATCGTGCTGTCCGAAATCGGCTCGGTTAACTTCGAAGGCAATCAGCACAGCTCTCTTTCTTACGTGTTCAAAAAGAAAGTCAGGATAAAGATCCTAAACGCAAAGGCAATGGACCTCGCTACCGTATCCATCGTCCTTTACGCACCCAATGAAGTGCCCGAAAAGCTGTCGGACATCGCAGCCACCACGTACAATCTGGAAAATGGACAGGTAATGGAAACCCGGCTGGAAAAACAGGACATTTTCAGCCGTCAGATCGACAAAGAATACGTCGAGAAGAAGTTTACCCTGCCAGGAGTAAAAGCCGGGTCGATTATCGAATATACCTACACGAAGACTTCTCCCTACAATTTCAACCTGCCCGCCTGGAATTTCCAGTCCGAGCAATACCCCTGCCTGTGGAGCGAATACGACGTCGAGATTCCCCAGACCTATTATTATATTTTCGTTCGCCAGGGAGTCCACGGCTTTGTCATCGACAAGGGCAGCGAAGGGAAGAAGAATTATAAATTGACCCGCAGGGCCGACCAGGCCGCTTTATATGACCGCCAGAATGAAGACTTTATCTTGTCCGCGATGACGACTAAGCACCAGTGGGCAATGAAGGATATCCCGGCCCTCCGCCCCGAACGCTATTTGTCCACACCGGCCAACTACCTGGACCGGATCGAATTCCAAATGGCCAAGAGGTACGACGGAGAAGCATACGTCGATCAAACGAACTCCTGGAAAAAGGCTACGGAAGACCTGCTCGAACGACCCGATTTTGGCTTTCCCCTCCAGGCCGAAAATGAATACCTGGACGACCTTGTCGAAAAGACGGGCGCAAATGCACCGGGTATCCCGGTCCTTGAACAGGCAAAAAAGATCTACTACTACGTGAGCAGCCATTTTACCTGCACCGATCACTACGATAAATTTATCAACACCACATTCCGGGACGTAGTACGGAAGAACAGCGGCACGGTAGGAGACATCAACCTTCTGCTCATCGCCCTGTTTCATAGAAAAGGCTGGCACGCCGACCCGGTCGTGCTGAGCACGCGCGAATACGGCTATAACCTGGCGACCTATCCCGTTATGCGGAAGCTGAACTACGTAATCGTCAGGATCAAGATAGGAGAAAAGGTATGGTTCCTCGACGCGGCCAATCCCCAGCTGGGCTTTGGCCACCTGGCGGGCAATTGCTATAACGGCCACGCCCGGATTATTTGCAATACCGACAGCGCCTCCGTCTACTTCGAAGCCGACTCGGTAAAAGAAAAGGAGACGACCCTCGTCCTGATGGTGAACGAAAACAAATCTCTTACAGGCTCCATGCAGATCGATATGGGCGACCAGGAGTCGTATAATCTGAGACAGTATATAAGCGAGCACGGAAAGGAAAGCTATTTCAAGGATATAAAGGCTTCTTTCGGGGACGATATTTCCGTCAGCAACGAGTCGATCGAAAACCTTTCCGAGCTGGAAGCGAAAGCGAAGGTGCGGTATGAATTCAAGATGAACCAGCAGGCCGACGCTTCCATACTTTATATCAGCCCCATGCTGTGGAGTGACTTCAGGGATAACCCCTTCAAGGCGCAGGAACGGAAATACCCGGTGGAGATGCCCTATGCCAGCGACAAGAGCTATATCTTTTCCATGGATATACCCGAAGGTTATGTAGTAGACGAAATCCCGAAGTCGGCAAAAGTGACGATCAACGGAAATCAGGGAAGCTTCGAGTATATCATCGGGCAAGTGGAGGATCATATCCAGCTGCGCTGCCGGTTGGTATTGAACAAAGCCTGGTTTGGTCCCGAAGAGTACCAAAGTCTGAGAGATTTTTTTGCTTTTGTTGTGAAAAAAGAAAATGAGAGCATCGTATTAAAAAGGAAATAACTCATTAACCGCTAAATACTAAACTCCTATCTATGACTCCCGGAAAAAGCTACCCCTTTTTGGTGCTTTGCTGCGCCCTTTTGCACCTGAGCGCTCTCGCCCAGGACAAACAACAGGAAAAATTACCCGTCAAATTCGGCAAGGTCACTCCCGAAGACTTCAACGTCACCGTCAAAGGACCCGACTCCGCAGCCGGAGCCGTCATTATTGCCGACTATGGCAATTCCTCCTTCGACGGCAATCAACGGGGCTGGTTCTCCCTTGCTTTCAAACACTCCCGGCGGATCAAGATCCTGCGCCGCAGCGGCTTCGACGCCGCGACCGTAACCATCCCGCTCTATACGGCCGGGACCGAAACGGAGAAAATAGAATCGCTGCATGCCAGCACCTATACGCTGGAAGACGGTAAAGTGGTAGAAACGAAGCTCGACGACAAATCCATTTTTACCGACAAGATTAGCAAGCACTGGATCAACAAAAAATTCACCTTCCCCGGTCTGAAGGAAGGCGCTATCGTGGAGTTTACTTATACTCAAACCTCTCCCTTCCTTTTCCAGCTGCAGCCCTGGGAATTCCAGGGTGAAATCCCCTGCCTCTGGAGCGAATACCAGGTCGACATGCCCAACTTCTTCCAATACGCCACCATCGCCCAGGGCTACCTGCCTTTTTATATCAGCAAGACCGAGACGAGAAGAGGTCATTTCTTTATGACCGACCCGGGAGGCGCAGGTAAGGACGAACGCTTTAGCTTCGAGGATGAAGTGGTCACGCACCGCTGGGTGATGAAGGACGTTCCCGCCATGAAGGAAGAGGCCTTTACCACGACTCTCAACAACTATATCGCCAAGATCGAATTTCAGCTGTCCCGCTATAATTTTCCCGGAGGCTACCAGCAGGACCAGATGGGCAACTGGCTCAAATGGACGGCCGCCCTCCTGAAGGACGACGACTTTGGTGCAGACCTGGCCAAAAGCAATTCCTGGATGGACGATTCGCTGAAGGTGGTCCTGAAAGGAGCGGCCACACCGCTCGAAAAGGCAAAGAAGATATATGCTTATGTCCGGGATAATTTCCTTTGCACGTCCCACGACAACCTGTATACCTCCACTTCGCTAAAGACGACATTTAAAAACAGGAACGGCAACGAGGCCGATCTCAATCTCCTGCTGACGGCCATGCTGCTCCACGAGAAGATCAACGCCGACCCCGTTATCCTCAGCACACGCTCGCACGGCTTCACCAGCCCGATGTACCCCCTGCTCAGCCGGTATAATTATGTCATTTCCCGGATGACGATCGATTCCTCCGTCTATCTCCTGGACGCCAGCGAACCCTGGGTTGGCTTTGGCAAGCTGCCCACCCGCTGCTACAACGGTCTTTCCCGTCTCATCTCCATGGATAACCCCAGCCCTCTGTACCTGGACGCAGACGCGATGAAGGAGCAGAAGACGACCATCGTCTTCCTGACGAAGGAAGAAAAAGGACCCGGCCTCCTCGGTCACCTGCAGTCGACACCCGGCTTTAACGAAGCTTCCGGTATACGCGTGAAGGTTAAGGAAAAGGGACAGCAGGAGTTTTCGAAAGGAATACAAACCGCCTACAGCGGCGAGATCGGTTTCTCCAACCTGGAGCTGGACTCCCTGAAACAACCCGACATGCCCCTGGCCCTTGCTTATGACCTGACCATAAAACCCGATCCTTCCAACGGCGTCTTCTATTTCAATCCGATGCTGTCCGAAGGTTATAAGGAGAATCCCTTCAAGGCCGCCGAGCGGGTCTATCCGGTTGAAATGCCCGGCGTCATCGACGAGACCTATATCCTGAATATGGATATCCCCGAAGGCTACGAGGTGGACGAGATACCCAAGTCAACAAAGGTCGCCTATAATGACGACGAAGGCTACTTCGAATACATTGTCGTCAAGAACGCCGATAATATCCAGTTCCGGTCGAGGCTCCAGCTCAAGAAGGCCAACTTCAAACCGGAAGACTACAATACGCTGCGCGAATTCTTTGGCTTTATCGTAAAGAAGGAAAGCGAGCAGATCGTCTTTAAAAAGAAAAAAGCATGAGAAAGATAAACTGTCTGTTGGTAACCCTGCTTTCCAGCGTCCTCGTTCGGGCGGGAGACAAGATCGACTTCAACGTCAGCTCGATCCCCGCCTCGCTGCAGACCAATGCCGACGTCGTCCTCCGCATTGACGAGACACGCTTCGAGATCACCGCCGTTGGACGTGCGCGCGAGTACCATCACTATGCATTGACCATCCTGAACGAGCGCGGAGATAAGCACGCGAGGCTGGTCCTGGACTATGACAAGCTGCACGAGATAGAATCCATCAGCGGCACGCTCTACGACGCGACCGGGAAGAAGATTAAATCCCTGAAGAAGCAGGATATTTCCGATTATAGCGGGACGGGAGACGAATCCCTGATCTCCGACGACCGGGTAAAGGTGCACAGCTTTTATTACAAGGTCTATCCCTATACGATCGAGTACGAGACGGAGGTTAAGTATTATTATACGATGTTCTTTCCTGGATGGGTGCCCTTGGAGGACGAGCACTACGCGGTTCAAAACAGCAAGATTACGGTGGTCTGTCCGACCGACTATAAGTTCCGCTACAAAGTCTTCAATTATTCCAAGGAGCCGGTGGTGCAGACAGACAAGGGCACGACCAGCTATACCTGGGAGGTGAGCAACCTCCCGGCCATGGAAAACGAATTTGGAGCCCCTTCCCGGTACGAGATCACACCTACGGTCTGTCTCGGCCCTGACCAGTTCGAGGTGGAGGGCTATTCGGGGAATATGAAGACCTGGCAGGACTTTGGAAAATTCGTGTATGCCCTGAAGGCAGGCAAGGACCAGCTGCCGGAACCCATTCGGCAGAAGGTGCATCAGCTGACGGACGGAGTAAGCGAGCCCCGCGAAAAGATCCGGCTCCTCTATGAGTTCATGCAGCAGAATACGCACTACATCAGCGTTCAGCTCGGCATCGGCGGCTGGCAGCCCTTCGACGCGAAATACGTTGCGGAGAAAAAATATGGCGACTGTAAGGCGCTTTCGAACTATATGTACTCGCTGTTGAAGGAAGCAGGCGTAAAATCGTATTACACACTGATCAAGGCAGGCCAGAATGGCCACTATATGGTGGACGATTTTCCTTCCTCCCAGTTCAACCACGTCATTCTTTGCGTACCGCAGCCGAAGGATACCGTTTGGCTGGAATGCACCAGCCAGACCATTCCCGCGGGTTATCTCAGCGGCTTCACGTCGGATCGTTGGGCCTTGCTGGTGGATGAGGACGGAGGCAAACTGGTGCGTACGCCGAAGTATTACCGCCGGGACAATCTTCAATCGCGTCGCATCGAAGCCTCCCTCGACCCCGAGGGCAACCTCTCTGCGATGATCCGCACCCAGTATAGGGCCGAACAGATGGACGAGCTAGAGTCGATGATCAACCAGCTGTCCAAGGACAAGGTGATGAATATCCTGAAGTCGGAGCTCGATCTGCCGACCTATGACATCAATAAGTTCGATTATAGGGAGGAGAAGTCGGCGATGCCCAGCATCTACGAGACGCTCGACCTCGTGGCTCCGAACTATGCGCAGGTCAGCGGCAAACGGATCTTCATCAACCCCAATATCATGAGCCGGTCGAGGCGTCGCCTGCATCCTGACGAAAACCGGAAGTACGATATCATCGGCTATTATGAATACCAGGACGTCGATACGACGGAGATAAAAATTCCCGCCGGCTATCAATTGGAGGCCGTGACACCCAAGACCAGCTTCGAAAGCCCGTTTGGTCTTTATACGTCGACGATAAAGGTCGAAGGAGATAAGATTCTATACCTCCGCCAGATGGACAGATATAGCGGCCGCTGGCCCGCCTCTTCGTATTCGGAGATGGTCAAATTCTATGAGCAGCTGTACAAGGCCGACAATAGCCGGATTGTACTGGTAAAGAAAGAGTAAACTAATTACAGCCCGAACCGAGCTGTCCGCCAATAAGCCCCATCATGCTTTGCAGAAGGGGTTTCTTTTCTTCTTCCGGCTTCTCGACGATAAGTATTCCGGCATAGTTCCGGCACTTGTCGAGAAAGGGTACGGTGCCGTATTCATTTGGAGCCGCCATT
>JAFDYG010000351.1 GCA_018267545.1 Bacteroidota bacterium | reverse complement strand
CCCGCCTGACTACCAATGAGGAAAGGAAAGGCCGCTGGCTAAAGGAGTATAATAAAACGGCCTCCAAAAAACGGATTGAAGAGTCGAAATGGGCGGCATTCAACAATCACCGGTCTTTCTGGCTCAGCAAGCCGGAGCTGCTGCAATCCTTTCGGGACGCGGGTTTCGAGACCATCTATGAACAGCATGATCGCATAGAAAACATGTACGGTCCCGAGCTCTATAAGCACGACCGCGCCATGTTTATCGGCTATAAAGGGGGAGCTTAAGCCAGGACTTCCCTGGGATACATCTCTTCCCGCAATTGCTTCACCCTGGCATCTTCCAGGTATTCGTCGAACGACATCAGCCGGTCGATGATACCGGAAGGCGTGAGCTCGATGACCCGGTTGGCCACCGTCTGCAAGAACGTGTGGTCATGCGAGGTCAGCAGGACGATACCCTTGAAATTGCTCATGCTTTCGTTGAAAGACTGGATCGACTCGAGGTCCAAGTGGTTGGTCGGCTCGTCAAGGATGACGACGTTGGGATCCTGCAGCATCATGCGGCTGAGCATACAACGAACCTTTTCTCCTCCGGACAGCACCTTCGTGTTCTTCAGCACTTCGTCTCCGCTGAAAAGCATCTTCCCGAGGAAACCGCGAAGGAAGGGTTCGTCGACGTCCGTCACGTGCGGCGGAACATACTGACGCAGCCAGTCCATGAGGTTGATGTCCTTACCGGCAAAGTATTTCGTATTGTCGTTGGGCAGATAGGCCTTGGAGACCGTGGTACCCCATTCGATCTTGCCGCTGTCGGCCTGCTGTTCGCCATTGATGATGTCGAAGAAGCTTGTCAGGGCCGTGTGGTCCTTGCTGACGAAGGCAATCTTGTCTCCTTTATTGACGCTGAACGTAACATTGGCAAACAGGGTGCGACCGTCTTCTGCCGTCTTCTTCAATTTTTCGAGATTGAGAATCTGGTTGCCCACCTCACGCAGCTGCTTGAAGATGATGCCGGGATAACGGCGATTGGAAGGCTCGATTTCTTCGATCGTCAGCTTCT
>JAFDYG010000350.1 GCA_018267545.1 Bacteroidota bacterium | reverse complement strand
TTCGAAGACGATCTCGGTGGTGGTGGCGATCAAGACGGGACTGGTTTGGTCGGACGAATTCGATGTGGCAGGGTCTCCGAATTCGGCTAAGTGGGGTTACGATATCGGCACGGGTCAGGGAGGCTGGGGGAATAATGAGCTGGAGTATTATACCTCGAGGGCGGACAATGCGGTGGTATCCAACGGGACGTTGAAGATCATCGCCAAAAAGGAGTCGTATAGCGGCAGCGCTTATACGTCGGCGCGCATGTTGACCAAGGGGCTTTACTCCTTCAAGTACGGGAAGATCGAGGTGCGGGCGAAGCTGCCCGCGGCGAAGGGGACCTGGCCGGGAATCTGGATGCTGGGGAATAACATCGATGCCGCGGGCTGGCCGGCTTGCGGAGAAATCGATATCATGGAGCAGAACGGGACGCAGAAGAACCTGGTGCTGGGGACGATGCACTATCCCACGCAGGTGGGACAATATGGAGACGGCGGTTCGACGACGGTGACCAATGCTTCCACGGAATTTCATCGGTATGCCTGTATCTGGTCTTCGAGCAGTATCCAGATGTTGGTAGATGACGTGGTTTATTATACCTTGCCGATCAACAGCAATACTCCCTTCAATCAGAACTTTTTTATTATTTTAAACCTGGCGATGGGGGGCAATCTGGGAGGTACGGTCGATTCGGGATTTACGTCGGACCAGATGGAGATCGATTATGTTAGAGTTTATCAGTAAATGTATGTATATGTTTAAAAGATTGTTTATCGTTGGTGCGGCTGCTTCATTGGTTATGGCTATGGCGCCGTTTGCAAAAGAAAAGGTCGTTTTCTTCGACGATTTTTCGGGGAAGGCCCTGGACCGGTCCAAGTGGAATGTGGAGGTGACGGGTCGGCACGTAAATAATGAGCTGCAGGCATATGTGGATTCGGGAGCGACCATTTACCTGGAAAACAATACCCTGGTGCTGCAGCCGCATTATGCTTCGGGATTTGTGACGCGTGACGGGCAGAAATACGACTTTATTTCCGGGCGGATCAATACGAAGGGTAAGTTTGACTTTACGTATGGTCGTGCGGAGGCTCGGATCCGGATGACGGAAGGCTCTGGACTCTGGCCTGCCTGGTGGCTGCTGGGGGATGGACCCTGGCCAGCGACGGGGGAAGAGGATATCATGGAATTCGTGGGGGAAAAGGGCTGGGCGAGCGCGGCGGTTCATGGTCCGGGATATAGCGGTAATACGCCGTTTGTCAAGAAAGGATATTTAGAGGATGTTACGCAGTGGCATATCTACGCAGTGGACTGGACGCCGGATAGTCTTGTTTTTATGTATGACAACAAGCCGATGTATACGGTATCAAAAGATATGACTTCGAAGTTTGGGAAGTGGGCTTTTGATAACAAGAAGTTTTTGATATTGAATTTTGCCGTAGGGGGCGCGTATCCGGCTGCGATCAATGGGTTTAAGCAGCCGTATTTTGGGCTGGCGCCGGCGACGGTGGATTTGATCCAGCAGAAGAAGGCGAAGATGTGGGTGGATTGGGTGAAGGTGACGCAGAAATAGTTTTGGCCGCCGCGGGTGTGCGGGCGTTGTGCTGGGGGGGCGGTGCGAATTTTATGACCTGTCTTTCGCTTTAGCGAGGGCCAGGTTTTCTTTTATACGTTTTTTTACGATTTTGGTGATGAGGGGGATGGGGAGGGGCTGGTCCAGGGGAAATTGGATGGCGCCTTTGGAGCATTTGTAGGGGGTAAGCTCGTCTTTTAGCTCTTCGATGATGGCGGATTTGGGGTAGAAGCCGATATGGGCTTTGTAGCCGGCAAACCAGACGAGCATGCCGTTGAGGTTGTAGCCGGGCATGTTGTAGCTGATGACTTCTTCGGCGTCGGGGACGAGCTTTTGGATGGTGGAGCGCATCTGCTTGAGGATGGCTTTTGTTTTTGGGGGGAAGGTGGAGAGGTATTGGTCGACGGTTTGGAATTTCATGGTGTTTTGTTTTGGATATAAACTTACGGAGCGGGAGTGGTGTTGATGGTGTGGAAACGCGTCAAAATGAGTGGGATTTGCGCCAGGGGCGCGGGGGTAAAAAATTTCATAAAAAATTTGTTAGCAATGGTTTTTGACTTATTTTTGCACTCCCAAAAACAGAATGTTCTGTTGGATGGTAACGAGCGGACCCAGCGGGATTGAATGATTCCGTAGCTCAGTTGGTAGAGCAATACACTTTTAATGTATGGGTCCTGGGTTCGAGTCCCAGCGGGATCACATGGTTCGCTCAATAGAAGCCTTCAAGTCATTGATTTGAAGGCTTATTTTTTTGGCTTTTGCGAGCATTTGAGAATCTGACGATTTTTTGTAAATTGGCGCCATCAACCCTCCTAAAAATGGCTTATACCAAACCGTTATCCGTATTGCTGATTCTTGCTTTGTTTATTTTTTCCTGCAAAAAAGAGCCGGCAGTTCCTAATAACCCCACGCAACCAAACGACACTACAACTACACCGACTCCAAAGTTGCATATGAGTCTTTCTTACCTGATCAGGAAGAATACTATCGATAGCACGAGGAGGACAAACTACGAACTATATATCAGCGAGGCAGGCGGCAAAGTTCTGATGGACACACTTTTGGATTATAACAGAACGATCGCTGCCGATCTGTCGACAAGCTCGAAGTTTCTGGACGTCACTGTCATCTACTCTGCAAGCCCGCTGGGGGCGACGCCGCAATTTTGGGTTTACACCTATAAAACGGTGGACCTCGCAAAGTGGAACAACCTGCCCCTATCCGATTCCGTGCCGGGCCAGGTGTATCCTTTCGTCACGGGTACAGCAACGATGCAGCTGAAGAATGTCGGAACTCCGGCGCCGTTTTACTGGCAGTTCATGAGCAATGATGACCCCGGGCCGGTATTTCTGCCCAGCAGCGGCGCATATTTCAGCCCGGAAGGTGTCTCCTATTCAACTGATCTTACGGTCAGCTATCCCTGGGAGCATGATGAATATGCTTATATCGCTTTTCCTTATAGTGGTCTGTATAAACTGCATAAAATAGGCGGACAAAAGGATACCGTGGACCTTTCACAGCTGGATACGGCGAAAAAAGTCAGCTTCAACTGGCCTTCACAATACGATATACTTCCAAGATTGTTTGGTTACATGGATACGACCAATCGTAATAAATCCTTGCTCCTGGCACCAGGGCATGGGCAATATACGCATAGCTATAGCTACGAGACCATGTATCCGGCCAACAAAAAGCTTTTCCAAAAATATGATCTGCTCCTGACTGGCTATCCTAACAGCTCTGGCCAGTCTGTTCCTCTGCAAGCCGGTATCCGCTGGACCTGGCTTGATACCATACCAGTGAATGTCCCCTTCCTCGATGAAAGTTATTTTAAGGTCAATTACAAGACCCCGGATAGCTTTTCCGTCAGTTTCCCGAAAGAAAAGCCGACCTTCTACACCTTCAGTGCCTCCTTCGGTGCCGGGAATAATTTCCTGCTTACGGTGCCCGGTGACTCTACCATATTGGACCCGGAGCGCGTGCTGGCCCGGTTGGTTCAAAGCAAATCGTTGAAGGGAACCAGTCCTGCCATGTTTATCAATGGATTTGTTATGACTATCGATGACGAGCCCGGCTATCAATCATATATGACAAAGCAAGGCGATGTGACAGCGGCAAACAGACGGCCGATGTCCAATCAAAAAACGCTTTCTGTGGCCCTTGGCTACCAGGGCGGCGCACAAGTGACCAAGTTTTTCCAGCAGGTAGCGACATCGAAGAGATAATTAGCCGCTTTGTTATTTATTCTGAGCTTCGAAGCCGTATCGTATTGCCTCTTCGAGGATGTCAGGGTTGATATCTTTTAGGGCTTTGAACTTGATGCAGTAGCCGGTGATGCTAGCTTTGCCGATTTTTTTTCCATAGGTTTCGGAAAGATATTTTTTGTCGTCGATACCCATGATGTAAACGGAGATGCCGGTTGTGTTTGCGCTCAAGCCTATTTGGTAGAAGTCCCGGGTTTTTCCATCGGTGTATTTCATGGTGTAATGGCCATAGCCTATATTGGGATTGGAGACTATTTTTCCTTCTTCATTTTTGCCGTCCAGGAACCACAGTTTAGATGCTGGTTTTATTTGAAGTATGCGCTGGTGCAACGCTTGCATGTCGATGCGTTTTGGCTCCGGCTGGGAGGCAATATAATTTTTGATTTGTTCTTCTACCTTCATATATCTTTATTGTAGATGATAGGAGTGTTTTGTTAATTTAAATAAAATCCCCAAGTTTTACTAATTTAAATAATTGAGAATGATGTGTAAAGGCACATGATTTGAAGTATTGCCGTTATGACTAAGCGAATCAGCTATCCTGACGAGGGTTTCGTCATTGTGAAGGGCGCCCGGGAACATAATTTAAAGAACATCAGTCTTCGAATCCCGAGGGACGCTATTGTTGTCTTTACGGGGGTGTCGGGGTCTGGAAAGTCGTCACTTGCTTTTGGGACGTTATATGCAGAGGCGCAGCGCCGCTATTTAGAGTCCGTCTCGCCATATGCCAGGCGGCTGTTTCATCAGATGCCGGTTCCGATGGTGGACGGGGTAGAGGGGCTGCCGCCGGCGGTGGCTTTGCAACAGCAAAAGGGAGGGGTGTCCACGCGTTCTTCGGTCGGCTCGGTGACGACGATTTCCAATCTGCTGCGGATGCTGTACTCCCGCGCGGGCGACTATCCTAAGGGGCAGTCCATTATCTATGCGGAGTCTTTCTCTCCCAATACTCCGGAGGGCGCCTGCTCCACCTGTCACGGGCTGGGGAAAGTATATGAGGTCACCGAGCAATCCATGGTACCGGACGATTCCCTGACCATCCGAGAAAAGGCGATAGCGGCCTGGCCGGGGGCCTGGCAGGGGCAAAATCTGCGTGATATCCTTACGACAATGGGATATGACGTGGACACTCCCTGGCGGGACATGTCCAGGAAAGACAGAGACTGGATCTTGTTTACTGACGAGACGCCTACCGTTCCCGTATATGCTGGTTTTACGAGGGAGGAGGTCAAGCAGGCTATCAAGCGAAAGCTGCCTCCGAGCTACATGGGCACTTTTACCGGGGCAAAACGGTATGTACTGCACACTTTTGCCAATACACAGAGCGCGATGATGAAGAAGCGGGTTTCGCAGTATATGATTGCTGCGGAGTGTCCCACCTGTAAGGGAAAGCGGTTGCGGCCGGAGGCGTTGTCCATAAAATTTGCGGGGTTGGATATCGCCGAAATGTCGAGGCAGCCCATCAAGAACCTGCTGGGTTTGTTTGGGCCGTACGCCGATGAGCCGGTAGTTTCCGGTTCTGAAAAAATGCTGGTCGCCCAGCGCATTGCAACCGACCTGGTGGCAAGGCTGAGCGTGCTGCTGGATCTGGGGCTTGGTTATCTGACGCTCGAACGGAGTACGCCAACCCTGTCTCCCGGGGAGCTCCAGCGTCTGCGGCTGGCTACACAGGTGCGCAGCAATCTGTTCGGGGTGGTATATGTTCTCGATGAACCTTCGGCCGGCCTGCATCCTTCCGATACGGAAGCGCTGCTGCGGGCGCTGGACAGACTAAAGGCTTCGGGTAATTCGATTTTTGTGGTAGAGCACGAGCCGGATGTCATTCGTCATGCCGATTGGATCGTGGACGTAGGACCGGATGCTGGCGAACGCGGCGGCGAAATATTATATAGCGGGCCTCTCGAGGGGCTGAAGGATATAGCAGCTTCGCATACGGGGCAACACCTGTTTGCCGAAAAGAAGGGTCGGAAGGCAAATTTCCGACAGCCAAAGGGCTGGCTGAGGATCGGGGGAGTCAATCACAATAACCTTCGCCAGCTGGATGTCGCATTTCCACTGGGGGTGCTGACAGCCGTCACGGGCATATCCGGTTCTGGAAAATCAAGCCTGGTAAGCCAGGTGCTGGTGCTGTTGCTTGCGTCCCATCTCGGTCACCAGCTTGAGGCGCAGGAGGAGCAGGACGATCTGCTGCAGCAGGAAGATAGCCCGGCTCCTGAAGGTAGGATAATCGGCGGGATCGAGACGATCACACGGCTTGTCGTCGTGGACCAAAAGCCGATCGGCCGGACGCCCCGGTCAAACCTGGCTACCTATACCGGGCTTTTTGATGGAGTCCGTAAACTTTTTGCCGCTACCAAACTGGCCAGGTCGCGACATTACGATGCCGGCCGGTTCTCTTTCAATGTAGGAAAAGGGCGCTGTCCAAACTGTGAAGGGGAAGGTTCTGTCATGGTGGAGCTTCTTTTTCTGCCGAGCGTGTATGCTCCATGCCCCGTTTGCGGCGGAACGCGCTATAATGAGCAGACGCTGGAAGTAAAATACAACGGCAAAAATATTGCTGAAGTTCTTCGAATGAACGTGGATGAAGCCCGGGAGTTTTTTGCCGGGGAGTCTGCGATCAGCCGATCCCTGGATATGCTGCACGATGTAGGGCTGGGATATTTGCGGCTTGGGCAGCCTGCTACGGAGCTTTCCGGCGGCGAGGCGCAGCGAATCAAGCTGGCGACCGAGCTGCAGCGGCCCGGGCGCGGACAGACGCTGTATGTTCTGGATGAACCCACGACGGGTTTACATCCCGCGGATGTCCAGCGGCTGGTGATGCAGCTCAACAGGCTTGTCGATGCGGGTAATACGGTGATCGTTGTAGAGCATGATATGGATGTCATTGCGAAAAGCGACTGGATCATTGACATTGGTCCCGGTGCGGGGGACGAAGGAGGCCGTATCGTAACAGAAGGCACGCCGGTGGAAGTGGCAAAGGAAACGAAAAGCAAGACGGCGGATTACCTCCGTCGTGCGATTGTGAAGTAAGATGGAAGTTAGGCCTGGAAGTAGGTGTCGGCGACCTTTTGAATGATCTCTTCCGTCAAGGGTTTTTCGAAATAGTCGACGACCCATTTATAGCTGAAGGCTTTGTCGCGTTCTTCCTTTCGGATGCTGCTGGTAAGCATGACTATCTTGACGTGCTCACATAGGCCGGACTTAACGAGATTGTCCAGGAAGCCAAATCCATCCATTCGTGGCATGCGGATGTCCAGGAAGATGATGTCGGGGCATTTTTCTTTTTTTATGAGGTCGCAGGCGACGACGCCGTCCCTGGCCATTTCCACTTCATTGGCTGCGTCGAGGTCGCTGATGATGATCGATGAAAGGAAGTTGCAGGCTTCGTCATCGTCTACGAGTAAGATCTTATTGAACTTTTGCATGGCCCAAATAGATTTTAAAGGTTGTGCCGTTATTGATCTCGCTGTCGACTTCAATACGGCCTTCGAAGAAGTCCACGATACTGCGGACGAGATAAAGTCCAACACCCATCCCCTCCGTGTGGGTGTGAAAACGCTGAAAGAGCCGGAAGAGCTTGTCCTGGTTGTTTGCCAGGTCGAACCCCATACCGTTGTCCTGTACTACGAGCAGGACGTCTTCGCCGATGACGTCGGTTTCGATCCGGATTTCCGGCGGAAAGTCCTCCCGCCGGTATTTTATCGCATTGCTCAGCAGGTTTTGGAGGATGCTTTGCAGGTGGATCGCCGGGAATGACGCCGAAGGGCATCTGGAAAAATCGGTCGAGATCCGGGCGCCACTATGCAGGAACTGTTCGGAAAGTCCGATTACTGCTGCGTCCAGCACGTTGTCGAAAAGCAATACTTCCCGCTGCGGTGTTAGATTTTTCCGGTATGCGATGGTATTGTTGAGCATGTTCACCGTAAGCTGGAGCTGCTTTGCCGATTGTCGGGTCATTTCAAACAACTGGGCATGTTCTCCTTTTACCGCGCCTTTTCTGTCCATCATGGCAAGCAGGCCGTTAAAGCTGGAAACGGGGGATTTCATGTCGTGTGAACTAATATACGCAAAATCCTCCAGTTCACGGTTGGCGCGTTCCAGGGCGCGGGCATAGTTGGCCAGCTTTTCTTTTTGCGCGAGCTCGGCATGTGCGTAGGCAAGCTCCTGGTTCTTCTGGCGCATCCATTCTGCGTGTTTTTTTCGTTCGTCGATGCCCTTGAGCAGGGAACGCACTCTTGTGATCAGCTCCTCGGGATGAATTGGCTTGAAAAGGTATTCGTCGGCCTGCGCTTCCCAGCCCCGAAGCATGTGCTCGCGCTGTGCAAGAGCGGTCAGCAGCACTACCACGATCGATGCTGTTGCGGGATTCTTCTTGATATCTGAACATAGCGTAATCCCGTCTTTTTCGGGCATCATCACGTCCGAAAGTACCAGGTCGGGTGACCAGCTATGCACCAGATCCAATCCCTCGACGCCGTTCCGCGCGATACGGATGGAGCAGAGGTCTTGTAGGAGTGACCAGATATAGGTTCTTAGCTCATCGTTGTCTTCGCAGATCAGCACCCGCAGGGAGGGGTATGGGCGGGACGTCGAGTCGATCCGATCGGGCAGCCGGTCTGGTGTTTTTTGTTCTATAGGGAAAAGCGTTGATCGTCTTATGTCCGGTCTGGTTGTTTCTTCGGCTTTTGGCGCGTAGCAGCTCACCGTAAAGACCGAACCCCGGCCGGGCTTGCTTTTTACGTCAACCTTTCCGTCCAGCAGTTCCGTAAACTTTTTTACCAGGGCGAGTCCGAGTCCCGTGCCTTCGTATTTTCGGGTGGATGAGCCTTCCACTTGCCGGAATTTTTCAAAAAGTCCTGACAGATCCTTTTCCTGGATGCCGATGCCGGTATCTTCGACAGACAATAAAAGATCGTTGTCGCCAGCCTCCAGGGTGACGGTGATCTTTCCGCCGGATGGCGTAAACTTTATGGCATTCGAAAGTAGATTGAAAAGGATATGCTCGAAGAGATAAGGATCGATCATGACGGGACCGTGATCTTTTCCGACGGTCGATTGGAGCGTGATCTGCTTTTGTGCGGCCAGCGCTTCAAAATCGAATAGTACTGCTAGTGTCAGGCGCTGGATATTGGTAGGCTGACGGTCTGCGCTCATTTTTCCCGCTTCGGATTTCGACAGATCCAACAGGTCGTTGATCATCTGAAGCAATCGGATGGAATTATTGTGGATGGTGGTCAGTAGTTGAGACTGGCCGTCGGACACTGGGCCGTGTTTTTCAGCCAGCAATGATTGGACCGGACCGAGGATCAGGGAAAGAGGAGTACGCAGCTCGTGTGAAATATTGGCGAAGAATTCGCTTTTTAGCCTCTCGGCTTCCCTTAGCCGGGCGTTCGTTTCCTGCAACTCCTGCGCCCGCAGGTAGATCTCGCCCTCCATCTTCTCCGACTTCGACCGCAGCTCCTGAGTCAGCTTATTTTGTTCTAAGCCTTGCTGTCTCAGCCGGATGAATTCTGTAACGTCCTCGGCAAGGTGCGTGATGTATGCCACTTGCCCATCGGCGCCGATCACCGGTGTATTGACACAGCTCCAGTAGCGAACCTCGAAGCTGCCGTCCTGAAGGGGGATATCATACTTCTGTACCGCCATCGTATCCGGCTGCCTGGTCGCCAATGCCCTGTTTAGCGAGTCACGGAGATTGCTGACTCCCGATGCCGTTGGGTCATTGGGGTTGTCGGGAAAGACGTCGAAGATAAGCCTGCCCACGATCTTGTCCCGCTCGGTGAGCGTGGCACGAAGATAGGCATTGCTTACCGCCACGATATCCAGCTTTGGGGATAGAACCAGATAGAGATTGGGCGCTGATTCGAACAGACGTTGAAAGTCGGGTGGACGCATAGACATAAGGTTTTCCTTAGAAGAGCTCACCGAACGGCCGGAAGCCGGCGCGACTTATTTCTCTGCGGGTGAAAGCGCTACTGCGGCTTCTGTCGTCAGCAGCCGGAAGGTGAAGCTTTCCTGGAGATATAGTTTGACGCTGGTTTCGGAATGGCTGATATAACCGATGGATATGTCCTGGCCAAGATCCAGCTCGAAATCACCCCCGCGGGTGGAAAGAACAAAACCGCCTTTGATTGCAGGAGCCCAGATGATATCTCCATCGATAAGCGGCTGGATATGCTTTAGGACGGGGTATCCCTCGTCGCTGCCGCCGTGTACGGCCGTGTAGGCTTCCGAGCCAAGAACGAGGGCATAAGGGCCGTTGACCCCTTCGAGCCGTAACTGACTTATTGCTTGTGCGACCACGTCCGGGTAACCCATCACATTGGACGGAAGCTTTAATGCCGGGTTGCTATTGCCCTGGCGGATCCCCTGAATTCCCGCCGCATCGTATCCTTCGAAGACCGAGTTGTCCTCTGCAAATGCTATTTTGCGCGCTGCATCCTTCACCGACTGCCAATCCGAATCCGTTGCACCCCGTTCGACGTCGTCAATTGCCTGGCGGGTGAGCTCGAATGGAACCCGAAGCTCGACTAAGGCCTTTACCTCGCGCTTGACAGCCTGGATGCCTTCGCCGGGAGAGGGGATTCCCTGGGTATGTCCCGTGCCGACCGCCGAGAAGTCAAAACCTTTTGGACCTTCTACGTCTACCACGCGCCGTGCCGCCAGATGCCGCTTGAGCGTGCGTGTTGCTTCTTCTTCTATTTCCGCCCAGGCTGCTTCTGAAATTGGGGCTAATTCCCGATAAAGATTGTTCATATCCTGCTTATTTTTTTAGTGATCCGATCAATAGTGACCCGTTGCTTGAAGACGTGCGTGCGCCAGCCTCCTGACCAGGGGCGGGAGAAACCTCCTCCAAAGCCGGCGCGCCTGATGCGATGTTCTTCAAAAAAGATGCTGAAGGAACAAAAAACAGGGTTCCTGTTTTGGGGCTGCTGAAATCCAGCAGTCTATCGTAGTTTCCTTCCGGTACGCCGATAAACATATTATCCAGCATCTTTTTAACCGTGCTGAACGTGCTGGCATACGCGATGAAATAAGTACCCATCTCGTTGGTCGACATATTTCCAAAAGGCAGATTGTCCCGGATGACCTTTTGGTCGTCGCCGACGTTGGTCAGCGCGATATGAGAATTGGATGGCTTTTCTTCATCTGACATTTCGATGTCGTCCTGTTTTGATCTTCCGAATACCTTTTCCTGCTCATTTATGGGCAGCGCCCTGAATGCTTTCAGGTCATGAATATATTTTTGGACAAAGAGATAGCTGCCTCCCTTATAGGCGGGCTCGGCGTCACCGATCAATCCAAAAAATGCTCGTTTTGCGCCTTTGGGATTTTCGGTGCCATCGACAAAGCCCAAAATAGACCGGCCGTCCCAGTACCGGAAGCCATGAACTTCCACCACGCTGTCCGCAACGGGGTCCAGGATTTGAGACAGGACGGCTGCCATGTCGTAGCAAATGCTGCTGGAGGTGCCCTTAAGATGAAAGTGCAGGTCGCCCCTGGTAGATACGGCGGTATGCTTCGCACCGACGATGGGCTCGAAGCTCTTCAGCTCCTTTGGAAGAGGGGACGGAAGACCGAGTCGCAGCCAGGCGTCATGCCCAATTCCCATTACACAGGCAGCGCCGGAATCGGGAAAGCGAGTCTCGCCTGAATTATTTAGATTAATAACCAATGCACAAATCTTTTGGAAGACGGCTCCGATCTCCTGGTCCTTTTTAAAATTATATACCAGGAAGATTGTATTGTCACCTCGATAATCCAGTACGTTTTGCGGTTCCGGGCTCATGTTTTGACTATGTATATCAATATTTATCTGTGAATTTAGGCTATTTTTCCCCAATAATTTCCTTTCGATGCTCTATTCCCCATTCTGTCAGATTGTTGATTATGGTCTGTAAGGTTTTGCCGTGTTTGGTGAGCTCATACTGGACTGTTACAGGATGTGTGTCTAAAACTGTCCGTTTAACCAGCTTGTTTATTTCGAGCTCCTTTAGTTCTTTGCTCAACATTTTGTTTGAAATACCGACCACGTCATTTAAAATATCAGAAAACCTTCTTTTGTTGTAATGGCAGATAGATGAGATGATATAGATCTTCCATTTTCCGCTCAGTACGTCCATCGCATCATGGATAGCCATCATTTCCTTTTTGCGGTCCGCTTGGAATTCGTTTTTGCACTCCATAGGTTACTTTGTTACTCCCAGGTTACTGTTACTTTTCGATACAAGGTAACTAAAATATATTTACCTGGTCTAACTTTGTAATTCAATCAAACGAAGAAATATGAGCAAACTAAAAGGCAAAGTAGCAGTAATAACCGGGGGTAATAGTGGCATAGGATTCGGCATTGCGGAAGCTCTTAAAAACGAAGGTGCTGTCGGCGCTATCACCGGAAGGAATCTGGAAACGATTGAACAATCCATCGGGAAGCTTGGGGCGGGCTTTATAGGCATCCAGGGAGACGTGACAAAGATGGAAGACCTGGAACGGATTTTCAGGGACGCCTTCGAGAGGTTCGGCAAGATCGATACGGTGGTTGTCAATGCCGGGGGCATAGTAGATGGTATTCCAATGGCGGCTATTGCTGATGTTACGGAAGAAAGCTATGACCGGTATATGAACTTGAATTTGAAGAGCTCTTACTTTACTGTTCAAAAGGCGCTTCCCTATCTGAACGATGGGGCATCAATCATCCTCATTGGCTCCAGCGCAGCACACCGTGCAGCGCCAGGAATGGCGATATATGGAGCAGCTAAATCTGCGGTTATATCATTCGCTAAAGGGTTGTCGCTTGATTTGTTAGAAAGAAAGATCCGGGTAAACACACTGTCGCCTGGTTCTATCGATACACCCGTATTCGGTAAAATAGTGCCGCAGGAGCAGGTGGAACAGGTTAAACAGGTTTGGAAGGACCTGATTCCTGTAGGCCGGATGGGGCTGCCTTCCGATATGGGAAAAGCGGTGGTTTTCCTTGCTTCTGATGATTCTTCCTTTATTGTCGGCACTGAAATTCTTTCGGATGGGGGCATGACGAATATCAGCCTGATGAAGTAGATTGATTTGCTTTTATTGAAGGATTTTCTTTACCTGTTCAGTCATGCGTTTATTTTCTTCATCGATAGCTTGCTGAAAAAAGCGCCTTTTTTCCGAATTGTGCATCACTTTTTCATTTCCCAGTGCTTCGGCTGCGACGGACATGGTGCTGAGCGGGGTTTCCAGCTGTTGGATCAAATGTTCGGCAATTTCGGCTCTGTTGTCTTGTCGTTTCCGTTTATTCGAGATCAAATGATAGAGGATAGCGCAAAATAAGATTCGAGGGGTCGGATATCATTTTCTGATCGAAGCCGTGAGCCAAGTCGTGTAGAGTTTTTCGCCATGACGTTAAAATTAACAAAAGGGCGGTGCAACTTTCGTTGACCGCCCTTTATTAAGGGTTGAAAATAAGAAAACTTAGTATCCCGGGTTTTGCATGGCCTGCTTTTGTGGACCTGTCAGGGCTGTGCCGTTCGCTTGAATGCCGTCGAGGAAGGTTTGGGGTATGGGTCTGAGGTTATGATAGTCTTTGATATTGGGGGCTGCGTCCGGGTTGAAGGCCTTGGCGCGGGCGACCAGTGTTTTGGTGCGCGACAGGTCTTCCCAGCGCAGGTACTCGCCGCATAGCTCGCGGGCGCGCTCGTCCAGAACGAAGCATAGCATTCTGTCGTAGGTAGAGGAATAGCCCAGCTTGCTGATGACATACTCGTCGCCCGCGGGCAGGGGGGCGATGCCTGCAACGGCCAGGCTGGTTGAACCTGTGGTGACGGGAATGTTATTGGATTCGTAATAGGAGTTTTCCGGCATAAAGGAGTTGAGTGCGGCAGCCTGGCCATTGCTGGAGGGAGCGGCGCCGCCGTCGGTATAGATGGAGCGGTCTTCGCCGGCTTGATACTGGCCTCTTACCCTTACGGCATTGATGTAGGGCAGCGCGTCGGTATAGGCGCCCGTACCGATGGAGGCCAGGCGGATCTTTGCTTCGGCGGCGATCAGGTAGGTTTCGGCCGAACGGGCGAGCGTGATATCTCTGAGGCCGCGTACGTCGTTCATGCCGCCGACGCGGGAGCCATCCAGGAATTTGCTTAAGGCAGGAAAACGGACATCGGCAAACAGTGCGCCGTCAGCTGTAGTGCCGGCGGGATATGCCACGTATACGTTTGCTATGGGCCTTCCTGTTTTGCTGTAGGGGACGGTGTTGAGTATTTTATACGAAGAAAACCGGTTGTCGCCTGGCTGGTTGATTACATACATTACACCTACGTCGCCGATGGCATATGACCCCGAGGGCTTATTTAGGAGGTCTTTGGTTTTGAAGCTCTTCCAAAACCTTGAATCATTGACGAGGTCATAGATCCTGTACATATAATAGGTGGTGCCCAAACGGCTGAACGGACGATCGCCGGTAAGGTCGCGTTGCATAAACGGCAGGTCGTCATAGCGGGACCTGTAATACAAGTGCTGCGTATTGACCCCATTGGTGGACGCGTCTGCGGTAAATTGCGCTGCCAGTATGATTTCGGATAGCTTTTCGTTGGCGCCGTCGGGGGCAGTATAGCTCCATAGGCTCCCGAAATTGGGGGCCAGGGGATGATGGCTGATTACTTCATCGCATAAAGGTACTATAGCGGCCAGATCGGCGGCCTTTGTCGATGAATTCCATGAATCGTTGATCTCGCTTGCCCGGCACAAATAAGCCTTCGCCAGGTAGTGTGCGGCGGCGTCTTTGGTAATATGCGCGGGAGCCGTTCCGTTCGAGAGCAGCTTGTAGGCGCTGTCGAAGTCTGTAATGATTCGGGTAAAGATGTCTTTCGGGGCAGCGCGGGTGAATTCCAGGTCTATGCCTGTGCTGACTTTAGTTTTTAGGGGTACGGCGCCGTACTGGCTTACCAGTCTCAGGTAGTTATAAGCCCTGAAAAAATATCCCTCACCCAGGGCCGTTTTCTTGACGGCAGCTGATGTGGAAGCGCTTGCGCTGGCGTTTTGGATTAAAAGGTTGGCATATCCGATGCCGATGTAGAGATTGTCCCACTGTACATTGGCGGTAATGGTATTCGAGTTGATCGGGGTAATGATGGAAGCAAGCCCATTGGAGTAGGCGTTGTGCTGAGCATTGGAGTTGTCGCCGCCAACGTGGAACTCGTCCGTTCCATAGTTGGTGTTCGCATACATGTACTCTCCATTGAAGGGATTTGAAAATACGGAAAAATAAGTGCCGGTAGCCAGCGAGGTAATTCCGTCATCGGTTGTATAATAGCTCATCCCTCTTGCCGTGGTAAGGTTTTCGTCCAGCACGGACTTTTTGCAGGAGGTATTAATAATAACGATGATCGCAACAAGTAATATAGGTAGTGAAAAATTATATTTTTTCATGTTTCTTTTTTTAGGGATAATTAAAACGCAGCGTTGATGCCGAATGTGACACCTCGATTGGATATGCCTGTTGGGTTAGTGGTGGAGTTTATCACATCCATATCCAGGTAGTTTATCTTGGAGAACAGCATACCCGGGTTGGTTGCCTGTGCGTAAATTTTCAGACTGGACATGCCTGCTCGCTTCAATGTGGCTGGGTTTAAATTATAGGCTAGCGATATGTTGCGTATTTTGATAAATGAAGCTTTTTGATAACCCAGGATGACGGAATAGGGGTCTCCGGCTCCTGCGGTATAGATTGGTTTTTGATAGTCCGAATTTTGGTTGTTTTCGGTGTAATAATTAATCAGCCGCTGGGTGCCCCGGCCGCCTTCGCTTTCTCCGCCGGTGCTGTACCAGTATTTTAGACGCCCGTAGAAGAAGATGGAGAATTCAAAGCCCTTGTAAGAAAC
>JAFDYG010000034.1 GCA_018267545.1 Bacteroidota bacterium | reverse complement strand
GAACGTCAGCGCAGACACCGCCGCATCACAGCTCGTATACGGCAGGTCCAGCAGATCGAAATACCCCTGCAGCTTCCCATCCTCACCCGGCGTCCCATGTATCCCGATCAGCACGCCATCGAACACTACCTTCTGTCCTTCCAGCGTCAGCGAAAAATCATTCTTATTCACATACACCCGATTGCCCCCCTTATCCAGGTGGAACCAGCCCTCGGGCGTAACATCAATCCGGTACACATCATACCGCTCATGATCCAAATTATTTTCAATAGTAATCGCGCTCTTATAAGATATGACCGACTCCCCGGAATACCCGCCGGTAACAAAAGCTATAGTAGGCTTCATGAATAAAAACAATTTCCGCAAAGTAACGAAAAAGCAACCGAGTTTATTTGCCCAGTTCCCATCCGAACCTTCCAGAGTCTTTTTCCAAGGGGGAGTACTGAGGGGGCTAGGCCTTCGTCGGCGCTGCTTCGCCACGCGCCTCCTCGCCCGTAACCTTCGCTAGCGCTCGGTTACCTCAGTCGCGACGCACTAGATATTTTTTTGCCCATGCGACATAGTTCACAAAGGAAGCATGGGCAAAAAAATAGGGTGAAGGAATCAACCCCTTCACCCTTTTATGACGGGAAATATCACCCGCCTATTAGAATGTAGCGCTAGGCTACATTGGTAAACAATTACTAACAGAAAGTTACCGATTTTAGCAAACTTTCCAAAAAAAATCATGGTTGCATTTATCCACAGGGCCGCAGGCCCATCCTCTCAACCCCGCCGCTCCTAAAGATGCAGCTTCTCCTTCTTCGCCAGCAGCTCATCCACCGTCTCCTGATACATCTCATCCGGCACACAGCAATCAACCGGACAAACCGCCGCACACTGCGGCTCCTCATGAAAGCCCTGACACTCCGTACACTTATTCGGGACTATATAGTACGTATCCACACTGATAGGCGCATTCTTCTGCGATGCATCTATAACCGACCCATCCAGCAGCGTAAACGGCCCCTTCACACTGGTCCCATCGGTAACCGCCCACTCTACTCCTCCTTCATAAATCGCATTATTCGGACATTCTGGTTCGCAAGCACCACAGTTGATGCATTCTTCTGTTATTTTGATTGCCATTTTTTCAAAAATTTAAAGGTTACCTTTGCACTTTCTTTGGCAGTCCGGTCTTAATCCTACTGCCAAATATTTTAAAAAATTGCCCTTCGGGCAGCGGACGCTGGTCCGTTCGCAAATATAGCGTGGTTTTTATGAACTTGGAACAACGGATTGATTTATTGGCCGGTCTCGGCGCCTACTGCAAATCGGCCAATCCCGCCCTGGAAACGGCCAAACACAGAGCGCATATCGAAAACGGATGGTTTACCCCCGAATTCATCGACCTGGCCCTAACCCAAATAGCCGAAGAATTCCTCCAAAAGGACCTACTAACGGCCTGGACCAAAACATATAACCTCCCGCCCAATCCCCCCGTTCAAAAAACCATAGGCCTCATCATGGCCGGCAATATCCCCATGGTAGGCTTCCACGACCTGCTCTGTATCTTTATCTCGGGGCACCGGCAGCACATCAAGGCCTCCAGCCGCGACGGCTCCCTCGTCAAGCACCTCGTCGGCTGGATGACCGCCCGGCAGCCCGAAGCCGCAGAATACATCCAGTTCGCCGAACGCCTCAACGGCTGCGACGCCTACATCGCCACCGGCAGCAACAACTCCGCTCGCTACTTCGACTACTATTTCGGTAAATACCCCAGCATCATCCGGCGCAACCGCACCTCGGTAGCCCTGCTTAACGGCCAGGAATCCGCGGCCCATCTTGAAGCGCTGGCCGACGACGTCAACCAATACTTCGGCCTCGGCTGCCGCAACGTCACCCAGATCTACGTCCCCGAAAACTACGACTTCGTTCCCCTGCTCGATGCATTTAAAAAATACCAGCACCTGGCCGACCTGGCCAAGTATAAGCACAACTACGACTACCAGCTGACCCTGCTCATCCTGAATAAAAAGTATTACATGACCAACGGGACCATCCTCCTCACCGAAAATGAGTCCCCCTTCAGCCCCATCAGCGTCCTGCACTACCAATACTACCGCCCCGGCGCCCTCCCCCCGGCGCTCATCCAAAACGGTGAAAATGCAGAAATCCAATGCGTTGTCGGCCAACCCATCCCGGCCGCAGCCAACCCCAACAACGCCACCCCGGACACAGCATCCCAGCCCCCGGCTGTCATCCCCTTCGGCCAGGCCCAACGCCCCCGCCTGGAAGACTACGCCGACGGCGTCGACACCCTGCAATTTTTACGCGATTTATGACCGCTTGTCACCCCCTGACCTGCTAATTTTTCCGCTCCCGGAAAACAGGCCCCCAATCCTACTCCCGAAAGGAATTTACTTTCACCTGCATTTTTTTCTTTGTAACTTTATAATCAAGGCTATATCAGCCTCATCTACGAAGGTCTTAGTAAATTATTTGTTAAACTAAACTTGCGGTAGAAACAGAATTCAAACCTTGACGTTAATTTGTTGTCACAGGCATGTCGTTTGATCAACGACTGACGGACTGAACCCTAATTCGCGATCGGGGAACAGTCCAAATTCAAAACGAAAAAAAATTACATAAAACAATGAGAGCAAAACAAGTTGTAGCTGTTATCCTGATTAGTGCATCGACCGCTCTGGCTACCATGTGGGGCTACGATCATTATCACAATGGCAAAACCTACATCTATGCCCAGGACTCCAGTAAAGTCCCCTCCAACTACGCCAAATTCTTCGAAGGCAAGGAAGGAAAGACTGGCGCACCCCCGGCCGACTTTAGCGACGCAGCAAGCGCCGCCATCCCTGCAACCGTTCATATCAAGACGAAAACCGTGCGCACGGTTAGCAATAACCTGCCCAAGCATAATCCTTTCTCCGACCTCTTCGGTATCGACCCCGATGACTTCTTCGGCGGTGGCGGCGGTATGCGCTCGATGCCCGAAATGGCGTCCGGCTCCGGTGTCATCATCAGCAATGATGGCTACATCGTAACCAACAACCACGTCGTCGACGGCGCTGACGAAGTTACCGTCACGCTCAGCAACCGGAAAAGCTTTAAGGCGAAAGTAGTAGGCGCCGACCCCAGCAGCGACCTGGCCGTCGTAAAGATCGACGCCCAAAACCTGCCCTTCTTACTCTACGGTAACTCCGACGACGTAAAGATCGGCCAGTGGGTCCTGGCCGTAGGTTATCCCCTGACGCTCGAAACTACCGTCACGGCCGGTATCGTCAGCGCCAAGGGCAGAACCCTCGACATCAACAAACGGCAGAGCCAAACACCGGTAGAATCGTTCATCCAAACCGACGCTGCCGTAAACCCAGGTAACAGCGGCGGCCCGCTCATCAATACCGAAGGCCAGCTCATCGGTATCAACTCGGCCATTGCCTCCCCCACGGGTTCCTATGCCGGCTACTCGTTTACCATTCCCGTCAATATCGTCAAGAAAGTCGTAAACGATATCATGAAATTCGGTACTCCTCAGCGCGCATTCCTGGGTATCACCTACCCCCGCGACGACATGAGTGAAGACCAAAAGAAAGAAGCAGGTATCAAGGACGGTGACGGCGTATACGTTATGGACGTCACTGCCGACGGAGCAGCCGCACACGCAGGCCTCAAGAAAGGAGACGTTATTACCAAGCTGAATGGTACGACAATCACCACCGGCGCAGAAATGGTCGGACTGGTTGCCACCTACAGCCCCGGCGATAAGATCACCATCACCTACAAACGCGACGGCAAGGAAACGACTTCTCCGCTGACGTTCCGCAACAACTCCGGCACCACTTCCGTAGTCAGGAGCTCCGTCCTCGACAAGCTCGGAGCAAAGCTCGAAACCATCTCCAAGAAGGACGCAGCTAACCTCGACGTAAAAGGCGGTGTAATCGTAAAGAATATCATCGACAACGGTCTGATGGATAAATCCAGAGTACAGGAAGGATTCGTCATCCTGAAGGCCAATGGCGAAGAAGTAAAAACCGTAGAAGACTTCCAGAAGATCATCGAAAAAGCCACCGGCACCGTTAAGCTGGAAGGCGTATTCCCCGGCTATGACGGGGTATACACTTACCCCCTAAGACTCTCATCCGGAAGCTAACACCTTCCCTACTTATACCAGAAGGGCTTGACCGCAAGGTCAGCCCTTTCTTTTTTCCAGCACCAATCCCCCCCAGGCCGGCACCCAAACCTCCCTCGCCACCGAAAAATCTACCCGTACCCCCGTAAACAAATCATAAAAAATCCCCGTCAGCAGCAGCTCATTATTAAAAGCCATCAACCCCTCTCCCGAAAAATTCAGCAGCACCACCACCTCATCCTCCCCCGACTTCCGCGCAAACGCAAAAAGCCGGTTATCCACCACCGTATGCAGCCGGTGTAAGGTCCCTCCATCGCCATCTCCCCTCAACGCCGCATTCCTCTTCCTCAAATCCAACAGCTTCCTAAAAAACCCATGCAGCTCATACCTCCCCGACCAATCGATCTGATCCTTATCAAAAAACTTCAATCGTTTATAATTCGGCATCTCCTGCCCGCTATAGATCAACGGCATCCCCCCCCATGTACAGCACAAAATCGCAAAATTGCGGGCCATATCCCCCATCCGCTCGTACTCACTGCCGCTATGCGAATTTTCATCGTGATTCGTAGTAAAATACACCCGCATCGCCCCGCGCGGAAACTGCGAATCGTAATAAGCAAGCACTTCGTCCAACCCCTCCAGCGGTGACTCCCGCTTCCAAACAGACTCCATCTTATGCAGGAGCTTCCAGGTATACGTCGCGTCGAAAACTTCGTGATAGACGATCTCCTCGCACTCCCCCAGCCAAAACATCTTCTTCACTTTATCCAGCTCCACCCTCGCCTCCCGCCAGAAATCCAGCGGCACCAGCATCGCCATATCGCAACGAAACCCATCCACGTCGCAGCGCTCCATCCAAAACCGCATCACCTCGATCATCGCCCGCCGCAGCTCGGGATTATCGTAATTCAAATCAATTACATCCGCCCACCCATGCGGGTCGAAAAACTGCCCCTCATGATTCTTCCGGTAATATTCCGGATGCTCTACCGTCCAATGGTGATCCCAGCCCGTATGATTGGCCACGATATCGATCAGCACCTTGAACCCCAGCGCATGCGCCTCCCGGACCAGGTCGGCGAAGTCATCCACCGTCCCAAACTCGGGGTTCACCGTGGTATAATTCGAACAGGCATAATAGCTGCCCAGCGTACCCAGGCGCTTCACCCCGCTGATCGGCGTAATCGGCATAAACCACAGCACGTCGATCCCCATCTCCCTCAGCCTCGGCATCTCCTTCATAAACTCCCTGATCGTTCCACGAGTCGTATACTGCCTCAAATTCACTTCATAAATATTGGATCCATAAATCCAATCTACCGGACGAAAAGCTTCGCTCATATCCTGTTTTTATTGTTGGGCTCCGCCCAATTATCGTTTAATCGATTGTTACTCAATTTAACACATATTCTCCTTCCCCCCCCTTTCCCCCCTTTGTATCTCCCGCTCACGCCGTCGTCGAAACGACCCTCATTTCGTACCTTTGCCCCGAT
>JAFDYG010000349.1 GCA_018267545.1 Bacteroidota bacterium | reverse complement strand
TGATCGATCCTATTCAGGTTCTCGTCCTCCCAGGTCTCGGGTGGACTATCGAATATATACAAGTTTTCCGCAATGCGATTCTTCAGGTTCAACGTCTTCCCGATATACATCTTCAGATCCTTTCGCGAGATGTCCAACCGTCCCTTCTGCTCTAATCGCATAGTATAGTCATTGGTTTCCTCCTGCAAGAGATTCGTCTGCTCCTGAAAATAATCCAATGCAACCGATTGACTGACGTTCAGCATGATCAGCCGAAGCACTTCGATGTCCGGCTTCGTCACCTCGATTTTGTTGTACCCGAATTTATTCTCCCGCGCATCCGTCTCGATCTCGAACTCCTCACTCAGCTTCAGCTCGAATAGATTCTTGCAAAAAGGAGCAATCCTCCCCAGGAACTCTTTCGTCCCAGCCTCATCACAGTTTAAAAAACAAACCACCCCATATTTGAATATGTAAACAAAGGTCTCATCCCTGACCTTATAAAATAGCTCATCCGCATCTGAATGGTAAATGTCCTCTTTATAGGCAGAACGAAACGCCTTGACATCGATACTATCTGCAATTTGGTAGGAAGCAACGTGCAGCATAACCCCAAGGTAAAGAAAATTCATCGATCCTTCAACCGGTATACCAGCTTCAAACCCGACCAGTTCTCGTCTACCGCGCAGACCTTCACGTCCACAAGCCCCGCCGCCAAAGCCGTATCCCGCACCATATTTTCGGTCAGCTGCGTCGGCTTTCCACTGGCCTTCTTATACCAGCTCACCCAAATCATCCCATCCTTCTTGATCTCACCCTTGATCATCGGCAATACGCCTTCCAGCTCTATCAAAGAGTTCGTAAAGAAATGGATAAAGTCTACTGTTCCAGCCGTCCTGTAAACTACCTTCACATCCGCGATCATCTTCTTGTAAAAACCCGGAGCATTGATCAGCCTGACCGTAAACCCCTCCTTTATTCCCAGTTTTTTGGATAGGGGTATACCCGAATAACCTGCAGCCATATAATACCATAAGTTTACAAAAAAACGGTTAAATTCAAGCATGAACCGACCCATCCAGCAAATATTTCTTCACCTCATCGGGTGCGTCGTCTTTTTATCCCTACCCTTACTCTTCTCCCCCGAGTCGCTTAGCTTAAGCGACTACCTCACCAATCCGCCTACCCAACGCGACCTTATTACCTACATCCTGCTGCTGGGAGTTTTTTACTCCAATTTTTACTGGCTGATACCCCGGCTCTATTTTCAACACAAGTATTTTCTTTATATCCTCATCAATATCGTCTGCTTCTTCCTGATCACAGCCATTCCGGCCTATCTCATCCACCGTCCTTTCCGGCCAGGCCCCGGCTTCCCCCCCATGCCGCCGCCGCAAATGATCGCCCCCACAAAAACGATCGCCCCGCCGCATACCCGCTTCTTCTTCGACTTCAACCAGCACCTCTTTCTCTTCCTGGGCGTCCTCTTCCTCGCCCTCCTGCTCAAAGTGCGCGCCCGCCTGAAACAGGCCGAAGCCGAAAAGCTGCACGCCGAGCTCGCCTACCTAAAAGCACAGGTCAACCCCCACTTTCTTTTTAATACTCTCAACAGCATCTATTCCCTGGCCCTGGAAAAGTCCGACAGCACAGCCGACGCAGTCGTCAAGCTCTCCTCGATGATGCGCTACGTCCTGCTCGAAACCAGCCGGGATAAAGTCGCCCTCGAACAGGAGATCAGCTACATCTCGGATTATATCGACCTGCAGCAAATCCGCTTCGAAGGCAGCAGCAAGGTCGACTTTTCCGTTACGGGTCAGCCCGCCGGCAAGAGCATCATCCCCCTTCTACTAATCCCCTTCGTCGAAAACGCCTTTAAATACGGCGTCAACCCCGAAGAACCTTCCGTCATCCACATCCATATCATCCTGAGCGACAACCAGCTCCGCCTCGACGTTCGCAATAAAAAGGTCGCACGTCCCCAACCCACACCCATTTCCAGCGGCCTCGGCATCCAAAATACCAAACAACGCCTGCAGCTCCTCTACCCCGGCCGCCATACCCTCCAAATCGACGACAAGGATGTAGATTTCTCCGTTTCCCTAACTTTGAAGCTGACATGATAAAGGCCATCGCCATAGACGACGAAGCACCCGCACTGAAAATCATCGCTAACTTCTGCGAACGCACCGAAGGTATCCACCTCGAAAAGACCTTCCTGGCCCCCAACGAAGCGCTCGAATATCTGTCCGCCAACGCCGCAAACCCCGCCAATCCCACCAATTCCGCCAACGCCACCAATTCCGTCACCACCGCCCCCCCCATCGATCTCCTCTTCCTCGACATCCAAATGCCTTCCCTAACCGGACTCGAGCTCTATAAATCCATCGGCCCCGGCCCCCTCGCCATCT
>JAFDYG010000348.1 GCA_018267545.1 Bacteroidota bacterium | reverse complement strand
CTTACACACCCTATTCTCAACCGCCCCATAGACCTTGCCGCTTGCACCCATATACACAATAGCGGGAAATAGAAAGACGATGCATACCGCTTCATACAACCCATTCAACCAAAAATGGCCCGCACCCCCGATCCGCGGCATAAACAGCAGCGCTACAATCAAAATACTGCACCAAAGAAAAGCATTCTTAACATTACCCGGCTTTGCCACCCGCGATAACAGAAGACCCGCGAAAAACGGATACATCATCCGCGTCAACCCCACCCGAACCTGCTCGAAATTAAGCGTCCATCCCCCCGTCACGTCTCCATTTTCATTGGTCAACGCAAAATGGAACAACACAATGGCCGCGATGGCTACAAGCACCGATAAAGCCGGTTTTGAAAATTTTCTGACCCACACGGCATAAAGAATATTGGCAATATATTCGAAGAACAGCGACCATCCCACGCTGTTCAGCGGATGCATTTCCTGCCAGCCGCGGATGTCCATGGAGAGCGGTATGGGAAGTATCGTATACCCGATCAGCATGACCACAAGCAGCTTCCACACCGGCACCGTATGAATCATCGGCCACAACGAAGAATCGGTAAAGTAAAACCCTATAGCGCCCAGCGTCATACCCAGAATAACCAGCGGCTGGAGCCGTTCTATCCGGCGTCTGAAAAAGCCGCCGATAGTAAGCTTATCCCATCTGTCATCATAAGCATACCCGATAACAAAACCCGATAGCAGGAAAAAGAAATCAACCGCCAGATAACCATGGTTCACCAGCTGCGTAAGATGGCTGGTCGCAAGCGGCTCGCAAAGATGGAAGGCGACAACGATCACGGCGGCAACTCCGCGCAGGCCATCTAAAATAGGGTAGTGGGGCTTTGTCGAAAGGGTATTATTGTTCATTATTCCCTAAATATAGGAATATTAATATCTCGAGTTGTTTACCCCACAAATGAGAAGCCCCGATCGATAGATCGGGGCTTTCGCAAAAAATTATTCCGTCCGCAAACTTTTAACCGGATTCATCAACGCCGCCTTCAGCGCCTGATAACTAACCGTAATAAGCGTAATCGACAAAATCCCTACTCCCGCCGCGACAAATATCCATCCGGACAGAGACGTATGAAGCGTATAATTCTGCAGCCACTTGCTCATAAAAAAATACGACAAAGGCATAGCGATAAGACAGGAAAGCACCACCAGCTTCACAAAATCCCCGGAAAGCAGCGCCCAGAGATTGACCACGCTGGCGCCCAGAACCTTCCTGACGCCAATCTCTTTTGTCCGCTGTTCCGCCACAAAAGACGCCAGACCAAAGAGACCCAAACAAGAAATCAAAATCGCCAGACCGGAAAAAACGCTGGCGAGATTACCGATATGAGTCTCTGTTAGAAACTTTCGCTCATAATTTTCATCGTTGAAGTGATACAGAAAGGGACTGGCCGGGTTGAATTTTTTATAGACCGACTCTATCGAGGCCAAAGCCGCACGCACGGGCGTACCCGGCTTGATGCGGATGATATGGGTATAATGACCCCCTTCGCCCATAAAGATAGCGGGCTGTATCTTATCGAAAGGATTATTGACAACCATGTCCTTTGTCACGCCGATGATCGTATAGGATTTACCCCAATGTTTTACGGTCTGACCGATGGGGTTTTTGAACCCGAGGATTCGCGCACCTTCCTCATTGACGATGGCGGAGCTGCTGTCGGTGCCATAGCTGCGCGAGAAATCCCGGCCTTGCACGACCGTCCAACCCACCGTGGGACCGAAGTCGGCGTTTACCCAGACATCGCGGAAGGTAATGTTTCTTTGATCTTCCCGCATGCCCGCCCACTCCAGCCAGTTGTTCTGATCGAACGAGGTCATGGTCTTCGAGGAAGCCGCCACATTCGCAACCACGCCGGTATTGAGCAGGGCCATACGAAGGGACTCATAGTGGTGGTCGAGTGAATCCGTGTTGATGGGGACGTTGACGAGACCGGCACGGTCATATCCGACGGGCCGGTCTTTGGCGAACTGGATCTGACGGAAGATGGTGACCGTGCCGATGATCAGGGCAAGCGAAATGGAGAATTGCGCAACGACGAGAACCTTGCGGGGAGTGCTTGCACCCCTGCCTGCCTTGAATGTGCCCTTCAGAACTTTTACCGGACGGAAACCGGAAAGATAGAAGGCCGGATAGCTGCCGGCAAGGAGGCCCGTGACTACGGTGAAAGTCAGGGCGACACCCCAGAAGACCAAACTAGTCCAGGGCATAGTCATGGCCTTCCCGGAAAGCGAGCTGAACCAGGGCAGGCTCAGCGCGGCGAGCCCGACCGCAAGAACGAAGGCAAGCAAAGTGACGAGGACCGATTCGCCGAGGAACTGCCCGATGAGCTGTCCGCGAAGCGACCCCACGGTTTTACGGATGCCTACCTCCCTTGCGCGCTGCTCGCTGCGGGCCGTAGCCAAATTCATAAAGTTGATACAGGCAAGCAAAAGGACAAAGGCGCCGATCAATCCGATCATCCGGAGGAAGCCGATTCGGCCCTCACCGATCCCGCCCCCTGCCTCATTGTAGTGCAGGTATAAGTCTTCAAAAGGAAGCACACTATAGGTCTCGATGCTATGTTTAACAAACGGCGTGCAGAGATCCTTTATCCGGGCCGTAGCCTGCTCCGCTGTAGCGTTGCCGGCCAGACGGGCGAAAATGCGGCAGCTGTGATTGTCGAAATCGGTATTGGTCGTAAGCCAGCTCATCCACTGGTGCGACATGGGCAGAAAAAAATCGATGTCACGAAAGGAAGAGCTCTGGGGCTGATCGGCATAAACACCTCCGACAGTAAGCGGGAGCCTATTATTGTAGCTAAAGGTTTTTCCGACTGCGTTCTCGCTCCCAAACAGCGCGACTGCGGCCGACTGAGAGATCAGGACCGTTGAAGGATCGCGCAGGGATTCGGCGCTGCCGCTTAGGAAATGATAACCGAAGATCATAGGAAAGGTATGTTCCACCCAGGAGCCCTTGCGGGAAATACTTTTGTCGCCGTTGACGAGGAGACCATCGTCGGGCCAGGTGAACAGGGCCGTCTCGGCGAAAATATCCTTGTAGCCTCTCTCCAGAAAGGGCTTGAGGGCAGACGAGACCGTCATTCCCACGTAGGTGCTCGGCGAGCCCGGGCTTGAGCCTTTTGGACGCTGAGCCTGCATGATCTCCACGATGCGGCCGTGATCGGGATAGGACTTGTCGACGGAACGTTCGCCAATGGTCCAGATACCGATGACGAGGGCGATTGCCATGCCCGTGGCCAGGCCGAAGATGTTGATAAAAGAATAGCCGCGATTCTTGCGGAGCTGACGGAGGGCAACGCGGAGGTAATTTTTGAACATGCGCTTGTTTTTATAATACAGCAGAAGAGTAGCTAAATAAATACCTATTTTTCTATGTGTTGATTATCAATAAGTTGCAATTCTTCCCCTTTTATCGATTGTCCGCTTCCGCACACTCTATGTTCCGTTTTAAATATTGGGAGCAAATAGCTTTGAAATCTCTTCTATGTTTTATTAATCCTGAAGGCCCCAATCCTATCATCATTGGAGGCTTGACACTGATTGTATTTTTATTATCCTGGGCGATCTATACATTCATCCCATTCAGGTCATCGCTGAAAATCATTAATTTGCAGCGGTAAACCTAACTGCGAGTGTCTCAAAAGCCTAATTTTTCGGACGATCAGCTGCTGCAGGGAATCGCTGCTAAAGATCCTGCCGTGCTCGAGGCGCTGATCAAAGACTACCATCCTGTGATCTGCCGGTTCGCGGAGAAATTCCTTCCCGACTCCTCCCTTGCGAAAGACATCGCACAAGAATCCTTTATAAAGTTATGGCGGTCCGACGCATCGTTTGATACGATGACTGCCCTGAAAGCCTATCTGTATACCATTGCCCACAACGGTTGCCTCGACATGCTCCGCAACCGCGTCCGGCTCGATGCGCGCCACCAGCGGGCTGCCGTAGGTAACGAAGAGAATGAGCCTGCATTTGCAGAGATCGTCCAGGCGGAAGCCGTTGCTTTGATCTTTCAGTATGTTCGGACAATGCCGGAGAAGATGCAAAAAGTATTTTTCCTGAGCTACCGTGAAGGCATGACGGTAAGCGAGATAGCTGCGCACCTTGGATGGAAGGTCCAGGCCGTAAAAAAGCAAAAATACAAGGCGCTTGTCGCATTGAGATCACGCTTCGGCGGACAAAACCGCATATTGCTGACTGCATTGGTGGCGTTTTCAAAATATTTATAAAAAAATTCAGTCCGCAGGGGTCTTTTGGCCGCCCGGCGGCGTTTTACTGGAATATGGCTGTAGAAAATGAAAATGATCGTTCGTTTCACCAGGCGATCGAGCTGGCCGGGATTATCCACAAAATCCGTGAGAAAGAAGAGGTTAACGACGAAGAGCGACTGCTGGTAGAAAATTGGCTTAACCAGGGTGAGGCAAACCGCACACTGTTTGATTCGTTGTTTCAAAGGGACCGATTGACCGGCGAATTGGAAGTATTATTAACGTATGATACAGAGGAAGCGGTAACCGCCATCTTTGCGGCGCTTGACCAACGACGTCCCCGGACTGTGCCATTATGGAGAAACGTTGCCCGGCGGGGCCTCACTGCAGCGGCGCTCTTGCTGCTTCTTGCCGGTGGAGTCTGGTATTTTGTCGATCGCAGCAACAAAGAACGGGCTGCCGCCCTGACCACCGGGAACAGCCAGCCAGGGATGGATAGGGCAGTGCTGACTTTGTCCGATTCCCAGCAGATACCGCTCGACAGCACCCGTACTGGTTCCCTGGGTTTACAGGGAGGCGCCCATGTTGAGCAGCTAAAAGACCGGTTGATATATACCGCTACGGGCAGTGGAGCCGGGGTACT
>JAFDYG010000347.1 GCA_018267545.1 Bacteroidota bacterium | reverse complement strand
TGAAAACGAAATAAACCAGCGGAAATTCCGGAGCGAGTATCAGAAGGCGCGGATTAATATCATCTATACCTATAACTGGCTCTGGGAAAAGGTCAGCTCCATGCTCGAAGGAACAGACATCACCCCGCAGCAGTTCAACATCCTTCGCATTCTTCGTGGGGAAGGCCAGGCCCTGTCCACCATGCAGATTCGCCGCCGGATGCTGGACAAGATGAGCGACACCAGCCGTATCGTCGATCGTCTTGTAAAGAAAGGGCTAGTGAAAAAGACCGCCAATGCCGAAGACCGGCGTCTCGTCGACGTCGTTATCACGCCCAAAGGAAAAAAGCTCCTGGAGAAGATAGATCCGATTGAAGAATCGGCAGACCAGTTTATGACCAGCCTCTCGCAGGAAGAGACCGCCACCCTCAACGGCCTGCTGGACAAGCTTCGGAATGCAGCCCCTGTTCTACTGCTCATCCTGGGCCTGCTCTGTTCGCTGCTGGGACGCACGCAAGAGGTCGTTACACCGGCCGAAGCGCCGCCAAAGGCGCCTGTCGTGCTCCCGATCTTTCCGACCGCCGACCTGCCGCCGACAAAACCGAAATATGAATTCCGCGCGGCCTGGATCGCCTCCGTCGAGAATATCGACTGGCCTTCTAAAAAAGGCCTGCCCGCCGATAGCCAGAAAGCCGAATTTATCCGTCAGCTGGAGATGCACAAACGCAATGGCATGAATGCCGTCGTCGTCCAGATCCGGCCCGCCGCCGACGCTTTCTATCCCTCCTCCTTCGAACCCTGGAGCGAATGGCTGACAGGCGTGCAGGGTAAGGCGCCCTCTCCCTGGTACGACCCCCTCCAGTTTATGATTGACGAGACGCACAAACGCGGTATGGAATTTCACGCCTGGTGCAACCCGTATCGCGCCGTCAAGACAATCGGCAAGTCTTCCATTGCCCCCGACCACGTAACGAAAAGGCACCCGGAGTGGTTTGTCCGCTTCGAAGGCACCCTCTACTTCGACCCGGGCAATAAAGACGTACAGCAATACGTCGTCTCCGTCATCCGCGATATCGTCAAACGCTACGACATCGACGCCCTCCACTTCGACGACTATTTCTATCCCTATGATATCGTAGAAGGAAGCGTCGCGCACGACTTCCCCGATAAGGCAACCTTTAAAAAATACGGCGGCGACCTCAGCATCTCCGACTGGCGGCGCAGTAACGTCGACTCGGTAATCCTGGCTCTCAGCAAGGCCATCAAGGAAGAGAAACCCCTGGTCAAATTCGGGATCAGCCCGTTCGGCGTATGGCGCAATAAGAATAAAGATCCGGAAGGAAGCGAAACCATGGCGGGACAAACTAACTACGACAACCTCTACGCCAATATCCTCCTCTGGCTCAAGAACGGCTGGATCGACTACGTTGTCCCCCAGCTCTACTGGGAGTTTACCTTTGCCCATGCGCCCTATGGCGTCCTCGTCGACTGGTGGAGCCGTCACTCATATGGCCGTCAGTGTTATATAGGCGTCGGTATCTTCAAGGCGGGCTACAACGCCGCCTGGCGTAACCCCAAGGAGCTCACCCGCCAGATCCAGGTCATGCGCAGCTATCCCGAAATAAGCGGCGCCGTCTATTTCAGCAGCACCTCCTTTAATAAGAATCCCTATGGCTGGAATGACAGCCTCAAAAATAATTACTACAGCTATCCCGCGCTGATCGAGCCCATGCCCTGGATCGACTCGACCCGGCCTCACGAACCCGTCTTCCGGACGGAATACAACCAGAAAGAGCTCTCGGGTACTGCCTGGCTCACAAAGGGTGCTCCCGAAGACAAGCTGCGCGGCTATGCCATCTACCGTACCGACTCGGCGGGTGTCGCCCTCGATAACCTTCCGGCTTTCGAATTCGTCCCGTATGATGCGGTGGCTGGATTTACCGTACATTCCGGTAAGGCTGAAGAGAAAGGAAAAATTTTCTATTACTACGTGACGGCCGTCAGCAAGACCAATGTAGAAAGTAAGGCCGTCCCGCTGCTTTTCTCTAATTTTACAGCCGGACTGGGCGCCGCCCAGCCCCATAACTAATAAAATCCTTTAATATGCCTGGATTCGAATTATTCGGCCCCGAAGAACGTAAAGAAGTCAACGACGTCCTGGAAACCGGTATCCTGATGCGTTATGGTTTTGACGGACCCCGGAAAGGTATCTGGAAATCCAAAGAGCTCGAAGCGGCTATTTGCAAAACGATCAATTGTAACTATACCCAGCTGGTTTCCAGCGGTACCGCCGCCCTGACCACCGCCCTCGCGGCCCTGGGCATCGGCGCAGGTGACGAGGTCATCATGCCCACCTTCACCTTCGTGGCCAGCTTCGAATCCGTCCTCAGCGTCGGCGCGGTCCCCGTCCTGACCGATGTGGATGAGACCTTGACCCTGAGTCCCGAAGCGGTTCGAAAAGCCATCACTCTCCGCACCAAGTGCGTCATGCCCGTGCACATGTGCGGCGCCATGGCCGACCTCGACCCGCTCCTGAAAATCTGTAAGGAGCATAACCTCATCCTGCTCGAAGACGCCTGCCAGAGCTTTGGCGCAAAGTACAAGGGCAAACACCTGGGAACCATCGGTCACGCCGGCACGTTTTCTTTCGATTTCGTCAAGACTGTCACCTGTGCAGAAGGCGGAGGCATCGTCACCAATAGCGAAGACGTCTATACCAAGTGCGACGGCTACTCCGATCACGGCCACGACCACAAGGGCGTAGACCGCGGAGCGGACCTCCATCCCTTCATCGGCTACAACTATCGCATCTCCGAGCTGCATGCTGCCGTTGGCCTGGCACAGATTCGCAAGCTGGACCAATTCCTCGCCATCCAGAAGAAGAACCATAGCATACTAAAGAATATCCTGGAGGAGCTCCCCGAAGTCAGCTTCCGCTCCATTCCCGATCCCGCCGGCGACAGCCATACCTTTTTGAGCTGGTTCCTGCCGACCGAAGAAATGACCCGCGGTGTAGTGGCCGAGCTGAAACAGCAAGGCGTGCTGCCCGGAAACTTCTACTGGTTCGACAACAACTGGCACTACTTCCGCAAGTGGGACCACCTTCGTCAGGCAGCTACGCTCAGCAAGCTGAATGACGCGCAGCAAAAGACGCTGATGGCACTCGACCCCGCAGGCTATCCTGCCAGCGACAAGATCATGAGCCGCTGTATCTCGACGGCCATCGGTTTGCTATGGACAGAAGAGCAGGCAAAAGAGAAAGGGCAAAAGATCGCCGCAGCGATCAAGAAAGTGGCGGCTACTTCCCTTCAAGTCGGTTAACATAGTCCAACGAGCCTAAGCGAAAGCGCAGGGGAATCCTGGTGGCTTTCTCGAAGATCAGCTCTTTCTTACAGAAGAAACCCAGCTGCTCGACATAATTGACTCCGGAATACACGCCGGAGACTCTCAGTGGGGGAGGCGCCGGCGTTTTAGCCGGTAATGGCTTAAAAGGCTCCGCGGGAGCCGGTGCCGTCGTTTTAAAAACAAGATGCTCCGGCAGCGCCAAAGGCGCCTTTTTATCCACGGGGATAAATTGCCCGGATTGAGCCCAGGCCCCGCCAATAGCCATTGAAAAACATACAACAAGAAAAGTTTTTTTTCGTTGCATCATCTATCCCTCCTTTTTCCTTAAATTTACGGCCTGATTTTTGTGGTTCGCGCGCCTTTTCTCGGGTTTTCCGGAAAAACGCAGAGCAAAACCCCTGATATACATGTCGTTAAGTCAATCATTACAGCAAAAATTACTCCAAAAACTGTCTCCGCAGCAGATACAGCTGATGAAGCTGTTGCAGGTGCCGACGGCCAATCTGGAGGAACGGATCAAAGAGGAGCTGGAGGAAAACCCAGCGCTGGAAGTGACTGAGGATCACGAAGATGGGCTAGGAGAGGAGATGAAGGACGAGTTCGATAGCAAGGACGAATACGAAGAAGCAGATGGCAGCGAGGACGAATACGAGAACATCGACATCAGCGAATATGTCAGCGAGCACGACGACGACGTCGCCGACTACAAGCTCCGTGACGACAACTATCCCGACGCCGACGAAGATCGGGTAATGCCCCACAAGGTAGAAACCTCCTTCCACGAAGTGCTTCTCGATCAGTTGGGAATGCTGGTGGTAGACGACCGAACCCGGAAGATCGCCGAACAGATCGTCGGCAGCATCGACGACGATGGTTATCTGCGCAGAGAGACGGCTTCGATCGCGGACGACCTTGCCTTCCGTCAGAATATCGAGACCTCCGAAGAGGAGATCGAATCGCTGATCAAGAAAATCCAGCATTTCGACCCCCCCGGCGTAGCCGCAAGGGATCTACAGGAGTGTCTGCTGATCCAGCTGCACAGGAAAAAGAACGGAAACAAGAGTGTAGACATGGCCATCGAGGTGCTGACCTATTATTTTGACGAGTTTACAAAGAAGCACTACGACAAGATCCAGCGCGGTCTCAACCTGACCGATGAACAGCTCAAGGAAGTGATCAACCAGATCATCAAGCTCAACCCAAAGCCTGGCGGCGACGTTACCGAAGGCAACCGTTCCGAGAGCTATGTAATCCCCGACTTCTTTATCACCAATAACGGCGGCAAGCTGGAGCTTTCCCTCAACTCGAAGAATGCACCCGACCTGCGCATCAGCGAAGGGTATAAGGAAATGCTGAAAGAATACGACCGCGGCAGCAAGAAAGACCGCCGGCAGAAGGAAGCCGTCCTCTTTATCAAGCAGAAGATAGACGCGGCCAAATGGTTTATCGACGCGATCAAACAGCGGCAGCAGACCCTCTACAATACTATGCATACTATCATGGACTACCAGCACGACTTCTTCCTCACGGGAGACGAAACGACGCTGCGGCCCATGATTCTAAAGGATATCGCCGAGCGGACCGCCCTCGATATCTCAACCGTCAGCCGGGTCGCCAACAGCAAATTCGTCCAGACTGAATTTGGTACCTACCGGCTCAAATTCTTCTTTAGCGAATCGCTCAGCACCGACAGCGGCGAAGAGGTGTCTACCCGTGAAGTAAAAAAGATCCTCAGCGATCTCATCGAAGGGGAAAGCAAGAAGAAGCCGTTGAGCGATGAGAAGCTGACCGAGCTATTGCAGGAAAAGGGATACAATATTGCCCGACGCACCGTCGCCAAATATCGCGAACAGCTGAACATTCCTGTCGCCAGACTTAGAAAGGAATTATGAAAAAAATTTTCGCCCAGGTTTTCTCTTACGTCTTTCATCCCATATTTGTCAGCGCATACGTAATGGGCTTCCTCATCTTTTTTCATCCCTATGCCTTTGCGGGCTTCGACCACCGGATGAAGGTTCTGCGCTTTCTCCATATCTTGATTTTCAATGCTATCTTCCCGATGTTCGCGGTCTTCCTGCTCTGGCGGCTGAAGTTCATCGACTCGATGCTCCTGCGGACGCCAAAGGAACGCATCATTCCCTATATGATCGTCATGATCTTCTACTGGTGGAGCTGGAACGTCTTCAAACACCTGCCGGATAGCCCGGTGATGGCCGTACACTTTCTGCTGGGCGCCTTCCTGGCGGTCTGCGCGGGCTGGTTTTGCAATATCTACTATAAGGTCAGCATGCACGCGATTGCCATGGGCGGCGCGCTGATGTTTTTCTTCCTCTTCTCGTTTACGGATTCTTATGCTTCCGGGCTTTATATCTCCGTCGCCTTGTTCCTGACGGGGCTGGTCTGCACCTCACGGCTCATCCTGGGGGCCCATACCAACTTCGAAATATGGAGCGGCTTGTTCGTCGGTCTTCTGGCTCAATATATTGCGTGGCAGTTTTAATTCACCCACCGGCCGGCGGGACTTATCTAAAAAAGAAAAGCCCAACCATA
>JAFDYG010000346.1 GCA_018267545.1 Bacteroidota bacterium | reverse complement strand
CTAAAAATCTTTTGTTCATCAACCAGCACAACCTCACCTTCAAGGAACAAGCCCAGGAATACGGCCTCGACTTCTCCGGCTACTCCACCCAGGCCGTCTTCCTCGACTACGACCACGACGGCGACCTCGACATGTATCTCGTCAATTACCTGCTCGGCAGCTATACCAACGCCGTCATACCCCGCAACCTCAGCGGCGGCTCCCCCGCCAACGACAGACTATTCCGCAACGACGGCCACAGCCACTTCACCGACGTCACCCTCCAATCTGGTATCAAAGAAGACGGCTATGGCCTCGGCGTCTCCGTCAGCGACTTTAACAACGACGGCTACCCCGACATCTACGTCGCCGACGACTTCCTCTCCAACGACAACCTCTGGCTGAATAACCGCAACGGAACCTTCACCAACGTCATAGGCAAATCCCTCCGCCACCAGTCCTATTCCAGCATGGGCTCCGACGCGGCCGATCTCAACAACGACGGCCTCCCCGACATCGTCACCCTCGACATGCTCCCCGAATACAACCGCCGGAGAAAAGAATCCTTCTCCTTCATGAACTACGACCGCTACCAGGCCGAACGAGCCATGGGATACGAACCCGAGTTCATGCGCAACATGCTCCAGCTGAACAACGGCGCCATCCAATCCGGTGACACCACCATCCCCTTCTTCAGCGAAATCGGTGAGCTCGCCGGCATACAAGCCACCGACTGGAGCTGGAGCGTCCTGCTCGCCGACTTCAACCTCGACGGCTTCAAAGACATCCACGTCACCAACGGCATCGGCCGCGACTTCATCAACGCCGACTTCCTCGAATTCAGCAGCAAAATATTCAGCAGCAACAAACCCCGAAAAGAACAGGAAGCCCTCATCCGCAAACGACTCGCCGGGCTCGACCACGTCAACCTGCCCAACTACCTTTTCGTCAACAAACACGACAATACTTACGCAGACGTCTCTACCGAAGCCGGCATCGACGAACCCTCCATGTCCAACGGCGCCGCCTACGCAGACCTCGACAACGACGGCGACCTCGACCTCGTCGTCAACAACATCGACAAAGAAGCATTCGTCTTTATAAACAATACCATTCAAAAAAGCACGCCCCCCCAATCCCATTTCCTGAGCCTCCACCTCACCGGCGACAGCCTCAACACACAAGGCATCGGAGCCAAAGTCTGCATCTACACCGGCGCCGGCATGCAAATGCAGGAAGAAAATCCCGTCCGCGGCTACTTCTCCTCCGTAGACAAACAGCTGCTCTTCGGCCTCGGCCAAACCACCCGCATCGATTCCCTAAAAATAATCTGGCCCGACAGCGCCATACAAAACATAAAGAATATCCCCGCCGACACCTTCCTGACCCTCTTCCGGCACAGCGCCGTCAAGCCCATCCCCTTACCCTCCACCATCCAACCCACATTACTCACCCCACTGCCCGGCATCACCTACCGCCACCGCGAAAACACCTTCAACGACTTCGCCCTTCAACGCCTCCTGCCCCACAAATACTCCCAGCTGGGCCCCTTCATTACCACCGCCGACGTCAACGGCGATGGAACCGAAGACTTCTTTATCGGCGGAGCCTTCAACTCCCCCGGCCAACTCTTCCTCCAGCAAAAAGACCACTCCTTTATCGCCAAAAACCTCACCGACAGCATTAAAATGGAGGAAGACATGGGCTGCACCTTCTTCGACGCCAACGGCGACGGTCACCCCGATCTCCTCGTCACCAGCGGCGACATCCAATACGACGAAGGCTCCCCCTACTACAAACCGCGCCTCTACCTCAATGACGGCAAAGGAAACTTTACCCTCAATAGCACAGCCATCCCCGACTCCGTCCGAACCATCGCCGGCTGCGTTACCGCCGCCGACCTCGACGGCGATGGCGACCTGGACCTATTCATCGGCGGCCGCGTCTCCAAAGAATACCCGACACCGCCCCGCAGCTTTGTCCTTAGAAATGACAAAGGCGTCTTCACCGACATCACAGCACAAACAAACCCTGCCCTCGAACGCCCCGGCATGATCACCGCCGCCCTCTGGACGGACATCAATAACGACAAACAACCCGACCTCGTCCTCACCGGCGAATGGATGCCCATCCGCTTTTTCATAAACCAAAAAGGCCGCCTCCACGAAGTAACCGACGCCATCGCCCCGGAAGCCATGCACGGCATGTGGAGAAGCCTCATCGTAGCCGACATCGATGGCGACGGCGACCTCGACCTCGTCGCCGGTAACCTCGGCCTCAACTGCGACTACAAAGCAAGCCCCAAAGAACCCATGGAACTCTTCGCAGCCGACATCGACAAAAACGGCCGCGTCGACCCCGTCCCCTTCTACTACATAAAGGACGACAGCAAAACCCGTCACTCCTACCCCGCCGTCAGCAGAGGCCAGCTCGCCGCACAAGTCCCCTCGGTAAAAAAACACTTCCTCCTCAACGACGACTACGCCCGCGCAGGCTTCGATGACATCTTCCCGGGGATCAAAAAAGCCGACGCCCTACACTTCACCTGCGACGAAACCCGTACCTGCTGGCTCGAAAACACCGGCAACGGAAAATTCGTCAAACACCTCCTCCCCATCGAAGCCCAGTTCGCCCCCGTCAACGCCATCCTCTGCGAAGACCTCGACGGCGATGGCATCAAAGACCTCCTGCTCGCCGGCAACGACTACCAAACCGACGTCATCACCGGCCGCTACGACGCCTCCTACGGCACCCTGCTCATAGGCAGCAAATCAAAACAATTCACCGCCCTCCCCCCTTCCAAAAGCGGCCTCATCTTACAAGGCGACATAAAAAACCTTACCCTCATCCACCTCGCCGCCAACGACCGACTAATCCTCGCCGCCGCCAACGACGACAGCCTCCGCTCATTCAGAATAAATACAAAAAAATAACGCCATGCCCTATCGCCTCCTCATATTCATCCTCCTCGCAAGCCTAGCCTGCAACACCAAACGCCTCCCCAACCAGGAGATGATCGACCTGCTAAAAATATCTGCCCAAAACGACCACAATCCCGAAAACGTCTTCTCACCCGAAGCCGCTATCGAACACTCAGACTCGATCCTAAACCACAACCCCGACCCCAACGCCCGCACAAAAGCCATCAGCCAAAAAGCCAACGCACTCCTCCAGCTCGGCCAGGAACAAAAAGCAATCGACCTCTTCGAAGACCTCCTGGCTAAAATATCTCTCGGCAACATCGAGCAACGACAACCCATCGTAAAAGACCTCGCCATTGCCTACCTCCGCCTCGGCGACCGCCTCAACTGCATCAACAACCACACCGCCGAATCCTGCATCTTCCCCATCGCAGCCGGCGGCGTCCACCGCAATAAAACCGGCGCCGAAAAAGCCATCGAGCTCTACCAATCCATCCTCATCGACAACCCCGGCGACATCGAATCCCGATGGCTCCTCAACATCGCCTACATGAGCACCGGCGGCTACCCCTCACAAGTCCCGCCCCAATTTCTTTTAAACGTAAAAGACGAAGACTCCGCGCACCTCGTCAAACCCTTCAGAAACGTCGCCATGAACATCGGCGTAAACTATAAATGCATCGCCGGCGGCAGCATCGTCGACGACTTCAACAACGACGGCTACCCCGACATCATCCTCAGCAGCTGGTCCCTCACCGAACCTATGCGCTACTACCGGAACAACGCCAATGGAACCTTCACCGACGCCTCAGACTCTTCCAACCTCGGCTACCTCACCGGCGGTCTCAACATCATCCAAACCGACTACAACAATGACGGCTTCAAAGACATCCTCGTCCTGCGAGGCGGATGGAAAGGTAAATTCGGAAAGAACCCCAATTCGCTATTAAAAAACAACGGCAACGGAACCTTCACCGACGTCACCAAAGAAGCCGGCCTCCTCTCCTTTCACCCCTCCCAGACCGCCACCTGGGCAGACTTCAACAACGACGGCTGGCTCGACCTCTTCATCGGCAACGAAACCACCCCGGGCGAAGAAGAACACCCCTGCCAGCTCTTCATCAACAACAAAAACGGAACCTTCACCGAAATGGCCCAAAAAGCCAATTGCGACGTGAAGCAATTCGTAAAAGGCGTCACCTCCGGCGACTACGACAACGACGGTCTGCCCGATCTCTTTCTCTCCACCCTCAACGGCAATAAAATCCTGCTGAAAAACGAATCCACCCCGGGTAACATCCAATTCAAAAACGTCAGCGAACAGGCCGGTCTCACCCACAACCTCGCCCGCACCTTCCCCACCTGGTTCTGGGACTACGACAACGACGGATACCTCGACATTCTCGTATGCGGCTACGAATTCACCCACTCCCTCTCCTACTACTCGGCCGCGGAAGCCATCAACCTGCCCATGGGCAATGCCGGAAAAGTATTCCTGTTCCGCAACAAACACGACGGGACCTTCGAAGACGTCTCCGCCTCCGCCGGCCTCAACAACGTAGCCTTCGCCATGGGCGCCAACTTCGGCGACATCGACAACGACGGCTACCTCGACTTCTACCTCGGCACCGGCAATCCACAGCTCAAATCCGCCGTCCCCAACAAACTCTTTAAAAACATAAACGGAAAACGCTTCCTCGACGTCACCACCGCCGCCCGCGTCGGCAACCTCCAAAAAGGCCACGGCGTCTCCTTCGCCGACCTCGACAACGACGGAAACGAAGACATCTATATAAAAATGGGCGGCGCCTACACCGGCGACGCCTTCGAAAACGCCCTCTACCTCAACCCCGGCCAAACCCCTAACCACTGGGTCGACCTCCTCCTCACCGGCACCACCTCCAACCGCGCCGCCATCGGCACCAAAATAAAAATCACCTTCACCGAAAACGGCGCCCGTCGCTCCGTCTATCGCGAAGTCAACTCCGGCGGCAGCTTCGGCTCCAATCCCCTCTGCCAGCACATCGGCATCGGCTCCGCCACCACCATCGACAAGCTCGAAATCACCTGGCCCGTCACCCACACCACCCAAACCTTCGAAAACATCCCCATCGACACCCACCTCAAAATCACCGAAGCCTCCCCCTCCTTCACCCCCTACAACCTCAACCTCCTCGACTTCGTCTCCCACGTAAAAGGCCTCATAAGCTGCGCCCCTCCCAAATAAACGGCAACGGCCCTTCACTAACCGAACTTTTTTTTCAGCTTCGCAATCGTTTGCTGCCGCTGCTTCTTCAAAGGCCCCGTAAACGCTTTACTAGCCCCCGCAGGACTATATTTCTCCGCCCACAGCGTGATCTCGCACAACACCGGAATCAAATCCACACCCCTCGCGGTCGGATAATATAAAAACTTCGACTTATTGTCCGGCGATACATCCTTTACAATTACCCCCCTGTCTACCAGCATCTCAAGTCTGTCGGTAAGAATATTCGTCGCGACTCCCTCATCCGAGGCCAGGAACTCACTGAACGACCTTTTGCCATTCAACAGCAAATCCCTCATCACCAATAAAGTCCATCTGTCGCCAAAAATATCAAGCATAAAACTGATCGGACAAGTCGACCGCGGCTGCGCTGCTTTCATAATTATTATTCAAAAAGTACTTGCAAAATGCAATAACTATATTACTTTGCAATTTCAATAAAAAATCTCAAATACAACATATGAAAATCGGAATTATCGGCGCCGGGACGATCGGCGCATCCTTAGCGGAGAAATTGGTTCGGGCAGGCTATAAAGTAGAAATTTCCAACAGCAGAGGCCCCGATAGCCTCCAAAACCTCGTCGCACAACTCGGCCCCAACGCCGCTGCCGTAACAAACGAGGAAGCCGCCTGCAACGAAGTCGTTATCCTGGCCGTCAGATGGGAAAATACGGACCAGGTTCTTACGCCCCTTCGCCAACAATTGACAGGCAAGATCATCATCGATACCACCAACCCCTTTATCCAAAACAAATGGCTTTTTACCCTTCCAAAAGGCGTAGCGGCCAGCGAAATCATAGCTTCGAAAGTCCCCGGCGCGAGAATCGTAAAAGCCTTCAACAACCTCCTTGCTAAATGGATCACCACGGATCCCGAAGTCCCCGGCGGGCTACGTGTAACCTTCATTTCAGGAGACGACGAACAGGCGAAATCTATCGTCGGCAAGATCATAACAGACCTGAAATTCGCCCCGATCGACCTGGGCACTCTCAAAGACGGAGAACTCTCCCAGGCCGGACGTGCCCTCGCCGGCATAAACCTAATCCAATTGAACGAATAATCTACCGTTTGAACCGGCCGGATCATCTAACCCGCACACCCCGCCCGGGCCATTAATAAATTACACCGCCGGCCGGCCCGCCGCCTCATCCAGGCTCAATTGCCTGAAAAGCTCCCGCGTGATGACTTTTACATTCCTGGACAACTCCTCGATAGAACAGTTTATTACCTGCATATTCACCGGCAGACCCCTGAATTTCTCTATCAGATCCATTTGAAGCACCCCCGCATCCCCTTCCGCAGGCTGCCCCTCCAGCTTCGAAAAAAGATTCAACGCGAAATCCCTGTCATATCCCAGGTCGAAGCAGCCATAACATTCGAATCCGATCGCCGTTTTCATGTTGAGCTCTATATAGAATGTCGTTCTCATACATTTTCAATTGTGATTTTACCAATATCTCCCCGGTATATGAACCGGTGTAGTACGCTGACCCATCCGGTGGACAGCAACAGCGCAAGCCCCGTTACCGCTACGCAGGTTTTATAAAAACTGCCCGGCACGATGCCCGCTTCGAAGGCAATCGAGCACGCGATAAGCCCGAACTCTCCGGTCTGTGACAACAAAGCGCCCGTATGGAATGCCTCCATCCACCGATATCCCATAAGCCTGAATACAAATGCGGACAGCAGGCTGTTGATCACCAATACGCCGAACGTAAGCGCCGCAACGACCGGCCAATGACCGCCAATGTAATGCGGATCCAGCCTAAGTCCCACCGACACAAAAAATAATGCCACGAAAAAGACCCGGAAAGGTCTCAACGTATCTCCAAGCCAATGAAATCCCCTCGTGCGACCCAGGTACAGACCCGCGCCGAAACTGCCCAGGGAAGCCGGCAGCCCCGTTCCCGAGGCCAGCAAGGCAAAACCAAGGCAGACGAAAACACCAAGAAAAACCTGCAGATCATGATCCTCCTCCAGACCCCGGACTGCCTGCCATTGAAAAAGACGACGGTTGCGGATGGAACTCAGCAATAAAAACAACAGCCCGCAGCAACCCAGGGAAAAGGTCAATCGCACCCATTCGATCTCATGCCCTGCCCCCACCTGCATCGCCGCGAATACCGGCCCCGCAAGCACATCCTGCAGCAACAGCATATTCAGCACGATCATACCCATCGTGCTATTCAGCTCCCCGTTTCTGCGAAGCATATCGGTGACTACTGCCGTGCTGTTGAATAAAAGAAGCACCCCGAATAAAATCCGGTTTCCGATACCCCAATCCAATACATAGCCCGCCAGCATAGCCGCCCCAGCCGACAACACTGTCTTGATCGTCTGTGCAATCAGCGGCTGCGTCAGCAGGGATCGGTTATCCGGGATCTCGATCTCCATTCCCAGGAAAAACATCAACAGAAGCACTCCGATCTGCCCCAGCATCTCGATGGCGGCCGGTTCTTCAAAAATGCCCGTAACCTGCGGCCCCAGCATTAATCCGGCCAGAATGTACGCAACAAGATAAGGTTGACTCCAGCGCCTGAGAATCAACATCATCGAAAGAATGACCAGGCACATTACACTTAAAGGAAATAGTATATCGGGCATAGCCAGGTTTTTTCATAAATAAACGGGCAACCGCATACAGGCTGCCCGTTTTGTAATCGCTCTATGTCGACCATTGCCTTATTGAACAGCGATGGTCCTCGAAGACTTGACCGCATGCGTCTTTTTAGGCAGGCTTACATGCAGTATGCCATCTTCGTACCGGGCGACAGCCTTGTCGATATCGACCGTATCGTCGATCGTAAAAGTACGGGTAAACGATTGTTTCCTGTACTCCCGGCGAAGCCAGCGGTCATGGTCCGCCTGCTGGTTGTTTTCTTCCTTTCGCTCGAAAGAAACAGTCAGCGCATCACCGTTGAATTGAAGTTGAAAATCCTCTTTTTTCAATCCCGGCGCTATCACCTCCACTTCATAGCTTTGGTCCTGTTCCCTGACATTCACGGGAACACCCGAGCGCGTCTGCAGCCCGCTGAATCCCCAGAACTGATCGTCGAACCAACGATCGAGATTATGACGAAAGAGCTGATCGACAGCACTTCCAAAAGTTGCCGGACGGGCATTTTCATTTTTGATAATGTTTGACATGATCTACTCCTTTTTATTTATTATTTAATAATCCATATCCATACCGGGAACCGCCGGCGCCGCAACAGCCGCCTCCTTCTTCGGTTTATCCGACACCACGCATTCCGTCGTCAGCAGCATCCCCGCAATCGAAGCGGCATTTTCCAATGCAATACGCGCCACTTTGGTCGGATCGATCACGCCGGCGGCAAGCAGGTTTTCATATTGTTCGGTACGGGCATTGAACCCGTAATCCAACTTCCCTTCCCGAACCTTCTGCACGATCACGCTCCCTTCCATCCCGCAATTACGTACGATCTGTCTCAGCGGCTCTTCGATCGCGCGGCGCACGATGGACATACCGGTCGTCTCATCCTCATTGACGCCGCCTATCGCCTCCAGCTTTTCCACGGCCCGAATATAAGCAACTCCTCCGCCTGGCACGATGCCCTCTTCGATAGCCGCACGGGTAGCATGCAGCGCATCGTCCACCCTGTCTTTTTTCTCTTTCATTTCCACCTCCGTCGCGGCTCCTACATACAAGACGGCTACACCGCCGCTGAGCTTCGCCAGCCGCTCCTGCAGCTTTTCCTTATCATAGTCGGACGTCGTATTGGCCACCTGCGCCTTGATCTGGGCGATGCGCGCCTGAATAGCTTCTTTATTCCCCTTCCCTCCGATGATCGTCGTGTTGTCCTTATCGACGGTAACACCGTCGGCAGTTCCGAGGTAGCTTATATCGGCGCTTTCCAGCTTATATCCCCTTTCCTCGCTGATCACCGTACCGCCGGTAAGTATCGCGATGTCTTCGAGCATCTCCTTGCGACGGTCTCCGAAGCCTGGAGCCTTTACAGCCGCAACCTTCAGGGTTCCCCTGATCTTGTTCACGACCAGGGTAGCCAGCGCTTCGCCTTCCAGGTCTTCTGCGATGATCAGAAGCGGCCGCCCGCTTTGCGCCGCCTTCTCGAGGAGCGGGAGCAAATCCTTCATGACCGAAATCTTTTTATCGCAGATCAGGATATAGGGATTTTGAAACTCGGCTTCCATCTTTTCGGTGTTGGTGACGAAATAGGGAGAAACGTAACCCCTGTCGAACTCCATCCCTTCCACCACCTCTACAGTTGTGGCCGTCCCCTTGGCTTCCTCCACCGTAATCACGCCCTCTTTGCCCACCTTGGAGAAGGCTTCCGCAATCAGCCTGCCGATCGTCTCGTCATTGTTTGCCGATATCGTAGCTACCTGCCGGATCTTCTCGTTGTCGTCTCCCACCGCCTGCGACTGCCGCCGAAGCTCGGACACAACCGCAGCCGAAGCCTTGTCGATTCCCCGTTTCAGGTCCATAGGATTGGCCCCGGCAGTGACATTCCTTAGCCCCTCGGCTATAATCGCCTGCGCCAGGACCGTGGCCGTCGTAGTACCGTCACCCGCAATCTCTGCCGTCTTCGACGCTACCTCCTTTACCATCTGCGCGCCCATGTTTGCAATCGGATCGTCCAGTTCGATCTCTTTGGCTACGCTGACCCCATCTTTGGTGATCGTAGAAGTTCCGAATTTCTTTTCCAGGATGACGTTACGCCCCTGAGGCCCGAGCGTTACCCTGACGGCGCTGGCCAGAATGTCGACGCCCTGTTTCATTCTGTTTCTGGCGTCCGTGTCGAAAAATAGTTGTTTTGCCATAACAAGTTGATTTGAATGTCGAAAAATCAGGTGAATAGTGTTGAAATGTCGCTTATACGATAGCAAGAATATCCGACTCCCGCATGATCAGCAGGTCTACGCCGTCGACGCGCAGCTCTGTTCCGGAATACTTTCCGTACAGAACAGTATGGCCTTCTTTGACCGTCGCCGGCTCGTCTTTTTTACCCGGCCCAACGGCAACCACCACACCGCGCTGCGGCTTTTCTTTTGCACTATCGGGAATGATTATACCGCCTGCTGTCTTCTCTTCCGCAGGCGCTGGCTGGACAATTACCCTGTCATGGAGTGGAGTAAGTCTCGGTTTACTGGACATAATTTTATGATTTTGAATGTTTAGAAACAAACTCATGTAACTACGGTCAGTAGTATGCTCGTTTTGACTGCTTGTCGGTTTTTGCACCAACAAGCGCTATGCCAACCGGATTGAATGAAAAAATTTCAGAAAAAAATGTCAGTAATCTTGTCAGAATTTCAGATACGACCCGCGCCCGCCTCCAGGCTGCTTGTTAACAGCTTGCAAAACATCCGGTTCTAACCATATTCTAACCCTTACATCCGCCATTCAGGATTAACTTAGATTGACCGAAAATAAAAGTCACGTGAAACAAACCCTCTTCATGGCGCTGGGTATCCTATACCTTTCCGCCGTCCACGCCCAAACCCTGCCGGATACCACCCTTTCCTCCGACCGCAACATCCGCGACAAAGTGCTCGGCGACATCCAGGACAATCTCGATAAGAAAACAAAAAGCATCGACCTCACCCTTTCGCGGCTCGATCACAGAGTAGACAGCCTCGACCTGGAAATCGCCTCCTCCCGCGACGCAAAGGAAAAGGCGGACAAACTCCTCCAGCGTGTACAGACCCTCGAAAAGAAACAACAAACCACCGAAGAAACCGAGCTCTACGTCTACCAGGCCAACTACCAGTCCGCCATCATCAACCTCGTCTCCATGGATAAGGAGATCAAACCCCTCGCACTCTTCAACGCCTCCAAAAGCTTCTTCTCCACCCTGAACGAAACCGCCAACCCGATGAACTACCCCGGCTACCAGGAATGGTACCGCAAATTCTATGAATACATCCAAAAGGAAAAAGAGCACGAAGCCTCCCTGGCCGTACTCAACGATTTCGTCCAGGCCACCGGCAACATCACAAGCGCAACCCCCATCGCCGGCCCCGTCTCCCAGGCCCTGTTCCTCGGAATCAACTCCTATATAAACAGCCTCGGCAGCAGGAAAAAGGAACTGCGGGAACAAAGCCAGAAGATGCTGCTGCTGACCTCTAAGCTGAGCCAGTTCAACTACGACAAAGACCTCATCGAACAGCAGTGGGAAATCGTCCAGAAAGAATTGGAAAAGCTCCAGATCCACTACGACACCATCCTCGGCCAGAATCTCGCACTGCTGCACGTCTCCAACAGCGCCTACAAAGCAAGATTCACCCGCGAAACCGACGCCGAACTAAGATACCAGTTTCTCACCGCCCTCCGCAAAGACGCCTCGGCCCTCGTAACAGACCGCAAATCATCCGACTCGAAAAACTGGAAACAACCCATCTACTATGAGCTCATGGACGTACAGTCCCTCAAGCTCCGTTTCGGCGACCTCACCTTCGATATCCGCGGAATCCTCTCCAAATACCGCGAGCTCGTCTTCAAATACCGCAACGACCCCGAAATCGGCCTCAAAGTACAGGCGCTCGAAGTAAAGCTCAACGCCCTCAACGACACCTTCGACGCCGCCTTCGACCCCAACGACTACATCAACAGCGCCACCAGAATGTACCTGGTCAATTAAATCATTTTCTCTTGTTGAAACTTTATCCCCCCGGCTTCAGAAAAGATTGAACACTCCCCTACGCCCCGGGCAGCAAAACATAAAACGTGCTGCCCTTCCCGGGTAATGACTTCGCGTAGATATGGCCGGAATGATTGATGACGATACGCCGGCACAAAGATAACCCGATACCCGAGCCGGCATATACATCCCGTGAATGAAGCTGCTTGAACAGCTCGAAAATATGCTCGCTGTATTCATTCTCGAAACCTATACCGTTGTCGCTGACTTCGATCTGGTAATAAATCGCGTCCCGCGGCTGCACGATAATTCCGGCCACCTCCCCGGGACCAACCTCCCGGGAAGAAATGCGGATGACCGGACTCCTGCCGGGGTCGCTGAACTTCAGCGCATTGCTGATCAGATTTTGGAACAATTGGTTGAGCTGCAGCCCCACCCCTGCAATAACCGGAAGAGAGTCCACCTCCACCAGCGCACTTTTTTCCTGGATCGGAAGCTCGAAATCATCCAGCAGCGCCGCAATCGTTTGTTCCAGGTCCACCGGCTCGAAAATACGGTCGGTCTCGAGCAGCCGGGAAAAGGTAAGCAGGTCCTGGATCAAACGGGTCATCCTGCCGGCCGACTTGTTTATCTTTTGTAAAATGCGATCGGCATCCGGCGTCAGCTGCACCCTGTCGGGAAGCATGCTCGAAAAAAAACGAATCTTACGCAGAGGCTCCTGCAGATCGTGACTCGTCACATACGCATATTGGGAAAGCTGCTCGTTGGAAAACTTCAGCTCACTGTTCATCCTTTCCAGCTCCCTGGTCCGCTCCGCCACCTGTCTTTCCAGCGCCCATTGCACTGCACGCTCGGCCGTGATATCCTGCATCGTTCCGGCCAACCGTACCGGCACTCCTGCATCATCCTTCAACAGCTGCCCCCGAACATGTACATACCGCGCATGATTCGTCTTCTGATCGACCAATGGATGTTCGAGGTCCAATGGCGCATCGGCCGCTGCCCCAAACGCCCGTTCATACGCCATCCACGCAGCTTCATTCGACTCTTTCGGTATCCGCTCCAAAAAATGGCTAAGCGGCGCCCCGCCCTCTCCAATCCCCGTCCATTCACTCAACCTCTCCGATATAGACATCACCCCCGAACGCAGATCGATACTCCATGTCGCCAGGCCGGCCACCGCCACCGCAGAAGCCAGGCCGCTCTCCGCTTCTTCCGCACGCTGCCTCGCCAGCTCCACCTCGGTAACATTTACACCGGTATTTAAAATCCCGTATACCTTCCCCTCCTCGTCGAACAATGGGATAAAATTGTATTTGAAATACGAAACGACATTCCTCCCGTTTACCTCGATCTCGATCCGGCGGGTGTCGCTATAAAATGGGAGCCCGCTCTTGTACACACCGTCCAACTGTTCCTTGATACCCTGCCCTGCAAGCTCCGGAAGCAGCTCGAAATACCCCCTGCCGAGGACGTCGGGGCCCTTGCCGTATACCTCGATGATCGCTGGATTCGCATGTACGATACGCATGCTTTCTCCGACATATACCCCGAGGGGAAACGGAGCCGCTTCTATCAGCGACCGGAACAAGGCTTCACTGCGTTCGATCTCCTTTCTGCTCTGCACCTGGAACGTCACATCGGTCGCCGTCACCAGGATGCTGTTCACATTCCGGTCGACGTCCCGTCGCGGAATATAGGAGAAGTTGACATAAATAGTTTCGAGCTCATCCCCCCTTTTCAGCAAAACGGGAACCTCATAAGCGGAATAAGCAAGGCCGCTTTCGGCTACCCCCTTGAGCAAATTATCGAACCCCTTTCCCCGAAGCTCGGGCAGCGCTTCCAGCAAAGGCAGCCCGATGATATCTGCGCCCGTCCGGCCCACCAGCTGAGCGTAGAAGCGATTGGCCGTCTGAAAACGCAGCTGCTCGCTCGCTTCGATCATCGCAATCGCAACCGGAGCCTCCTCGAAAAGATCGAGCATTTGCTGCTGGCTTTCCTGAAGAGCCTTCAGTGCCCAGTTTCTTTCGGTGATATCCTGCACCGTCCCGCTAAAGCGAGCCGCCCTCCCCTGCTCGTCGAAAATCGTCTTGCCCTTGGCCCGCAGCTGCCTTTCCCCTGCCTGCCCCGGCACCAGGATCGCATACTCTATATCGAACTCCCCGCTACTCCCGTAACGTTGCGAATCACCGATCGCATCGACCACCCTTTGACGGTCCGCCCGGACAACCCTATTCATTAGATCCGACCTCGAAGGCTCTTCACCGCCATCGAAGCCGAATAGCGTCTTCAGCCTGTCGTTCCCCGTCCACTCCCCGGTTGCCACATCGGTAGACCAGATCCCCAAATCCGCCGAACGGATCACCGTTTCCATCTGAGCCGCTTTCTCCTTCATGCTCAGCTCGGCCTGCACCTTCGCGGTCGTTTCCATTCCGGTCACCAGCACCCCGCCTATACCGCCCTTTTCATCGATCACCGGACTGTAGCTGAACGTCCAATACACATTTTCGATAGCACCGTTGCGGAAGATGGGCAGCAATACGTCCTCATTCCAGGTCGACTCTCCCCTTTCGACGACCCGGGCAATCTCCGGACCGATAGTATCCCAAATTTCCGGCCACGCCTGATGACCAGGCATGCCAAGCATAGCCGGATGCTTCCCCTCATTCCCCAAACTGGGACGGAAGGCGTCATTGTAAAAGCAGATCAGGTCGGGCCCCCACCATAAAAACATCGGCAGGCGGGAACGCAGTACAGTCGCCAGAGTAGTACGAAGACTCTGAGGCCAGCTTTCCACCCGTCCCATCGGCGAACCCGCCCAGTCATACGCCCTCGTCAACGCCCCCATTTCACCGCCACCCGAAAGAAAAGAAAACTCAACCATGAGCCTAAGGTACGCACTTTCTCCCGCAGACATCACGAATAGTGACATATATCACTTTTCAAGCAACGATTATAAACTATCTTTCCTTCCTGCAAACTCACCCTTTAAATCCAACTGTTTGAGACTAAACGCACGCGTCCGCAGGCTGGCTCCGTACATAAGCTTTTATCTGATTATTCTCTCCGCATGCCATTCATCTCCTCCCGCCATATCCGGCGCCAATTATCTCGATTCACTGGCGCACATTTCAGGAGCCGATGTCCGTGACAGCTCAGCCTATTTCGACAAGATCGACTCGCTTTGCCGCACGATAGCTCCGGCCGGTGATTTTCGCGCCTGGTGCAGACACTATTGGCAATACAACTTTTATTATTACCAGTCGGGAAACTATCCCGCGGCCTTACGCCATGCAGATTCGATGGTCAGACTAAGCCAGTCCTTTCACTTCGGAAATACCGGCGCCGTCCTCGATGCCCGCTCCCTGCTGATGGAAGGCAACGTCTTCCTTGCCGAGCAGCTGTTCGCACCCGCATTCGAAAAATTTGTCGGCGCCCGTGAAATCATGTCCCTTACCCCCGATAACTTCGCCCTCGCCGACTACGCGCATAGCATGGCCACAGCCACCTTCAACCGGAAACGATATGCCGAATCGCTGACCTTCCACCGCGAACTGATGGCGCGTGAACGGGACTGCTACCCTTCCGGAAGCTTCAGCTCCATAAGCCACCTGCAAGGAACCTGGGACAATATCGGCATCTGCTTCGTCCGCCTCGATCAACCGGACTCCGCCATTCGGAATTTCGATTCGGCGCTTACCCTTTTGCACACCCGGGCGAATAGCTTTCCTGACGAAGACCTGTTTTTCAAAACGGCCACCGCCATCGTTCAGGGCAACAAAGGAGACGCTTTGCTGATGGCCGGCGATAGCAGCGCCGCCGAAAGGATATGGCTGGAAAGCATCCGAACCAACAGCCTCCCGGGTTATGAGAATGGCGACGCCCTGTTTACCCGGTTGAAGCTCGGGAACCTTTTCCTGTTTAAACGCCGCCTGCCGGAGCTGAAACAGACGTTGCAACAGGTTGCCGCCGGCCTCGACACCCTCCGCGAACCCGGTCTCCGCGAGCGGTACCTGCGGCTGCAATATCGGTACGATTCCGCCTCAGGAAACTGGCGCGAAGCCGCCATGACCGGCGGAAAAATAGTGGACATGCAGGACTCGCTCGACCGGGAAGCGGTCAGAACAGACGCTATCAATATGGACACAGCGCTCTCCATATTGATTACCAACGCACGCCTGCCTCTCCTGGAACGGCAAACCCGTTTTCACGCATGGCTCATCGCCATCCTGCTCCTCTGCCTGATCATGGGCCTGACGATCATTTTTCTGATCATCCGCCAATACCGGCAATCGCAAAAAAATATCCAAACCCTGCGCAACAACCTGGCCTCGCTGGCTAAAAGCCAGGAATCAAACAGCAGAGTGATGAAAGTAGTTGCACATGACCTGCGCAACCCGGTTTCGGCAATGATGACAATCGCAGAAATGCTGCTCACAAAAAAAGTCACCCCCTCCAGCGAACAGGAATTCCTCAAACACCTGCACCGATCGGGACACGACGCTATCCGGCTGATCGACGACATCCTCCAATATCAGGTGAACGCCGCTATTTTTTCACCGGAACGCATGCAGCTCCGGGACATGCTCGAACATTGCTGCTTCCTGCTCAAACACAAAACCGACGAAAAACAACAGTCCATACACCTCTCCGGCCCTCCAGTCTACATCATGGGTGACCGGGAAAAGCTCTGGCGGGTCTTCAGCAATCTGCTGACCAATGCCGTAAAATTCAGCCATCCCGGTACGTCGATTTCCGTCAGAATCATACCGGAAGCCGGCCGCGTACTCGTCGCGACAGAAGACCGGGGCATCGGCATCCCCGCAAACATCCGGGATAAAATATTCACGCCGGCCGCAAAACGCAAAGGAACGGCAGGAGAACCCACCTTCGGACTGGGATTGATGATCTGCAGACAGATAATCGAACAGCACAAGGGAAATATATGGTTCGAAAGCGAAGAAGGAAAAGGCACCACCTTTTATGTGGAACTGCCTCTATAACGCTTGCCGCTACCCGCCAGACTCTCCGGCCTTGAACACAACCCCTCTGATATTTCATTTTAAAAAGAATATTCCCTTCTGTACATTTGCATATCACCTTTCTTACCTTACTACATCCAATTGGCAAGTCCTCCATAATGAGTATGGAGTAATTCTCCCTCAAATACATCTAAGGTTAACTGAACTTTTATGAAACCAAAGTATGACATGCTCTGGAAAGGCATGCTCGAGGAAATCATAGAGGACTTGCTTCTCTTTGTCGATCCCGAAATCAGCAAAGAATTGGACCTGGAAAAAGGCTTTCAATTCATGGATAAGGAATTGGCTGCATTGAGCCCCGAGCCCAACACACCATCGAGCACAAAAGTAGTAGACAAGCTGGTCAGGGTCTTCTCCCGTGAAGGAGGAGAACAATGGATGCTTTTGCACCTGGAAGTACAAGGCGGCAAAAAAAATAATGGCTTCCCCCAAAGGATGTTTGAATACTACGCCCGCCTGTATAGCAAGTACAGCAAACCCATCGCAGCCATTGCCATCCTGACTGGGCCACCCGGCAATCGCCAATTTGCAACATTCGAAGACACTTGCCTCTGGACAAAGGTGCGCTACGATTACAAGACCATTTCCATCACCGATTACTCCGACGAAACACTGGCCGCCAGCAACAACCCTTTTGCAATCGTAATGATGGTCGCCAAAGACGCGCTCCTGACATCCACCGGAAGCAAAAACCAGCACGACAACCAACTACTAAAAAGAAAAATATTGATCGCCAAGCTTTTAAAACAAAAGATGGCCACCCTCGGCAAGAAAAAAACAGAAGCCATCCTGGCCTTCCTGCATAACTATGTAGTATTTAAAAATCCAAAAACAAATAGTAAATTTATGTCGAAAACAGACGAAATCTTCGAAAAAAAGAACACCATGGGTATCATCGAACAACTGGCGGAAATAAAACACGAAGAAGGCCTCGCAAAAGGCAAAGAACAATCCGTCCGCTTATTATTGGAAAACACCAAATTATCCATGATAGAAATCGCCAAAAAAGTCGGTGTCCCCCTCAGCCTCGTCAGAAAAATAAAAAAACAATCCTCCTAGCCCGATACCCCTCCTCCCTAGTCGTTGACCGCCGGCTTACGCTGATAACGGCTCTTATTGTTGAATTCATACGACAGGCCGACGCCCAGCACTTCTTTTATCTGCAGAGCAGGCCCCCCGCTGGAGCCATCGGATTTCACCGACTTGATGTCGTTGTCGTAAATAAGATCGAGTGAAATATTGATGCTGATCATCTTGAATGCTTTCACCGAAAGAACGTTCGTCCAATAGAGGTTGATATTCTGGGGACGGCGCAGATAGTTCGAAAACAGGTCCATTCTTGTGCGATAGCTCGTGGTTTTGTTGAATTCATTTATATATTTTATCGACACGAACGAGCCGAATTCCAGCCGGGAGCGCCTTCCAGAATCTACACCATAGGCGCCCGCAGAAGCGAGCGAGTCGTTATTGACAATCACCCAGCGGGTCGTGGCCGGAGAAGCAAAGACACTGAGGTGCGGCGTAATTTTGTAGTCGAACCCCAGAGAAAACAGCACATAGGCCGGAGCAGCAAAGCTGGATGTCAATACTTTCGTATTTTCATCCAGGTACGAATAGCCCCTGGTGAACTGACTCCTGAAATTGAAGAGTCCGCTGAAATTGACCTGCTTGGAAATGCTGTAGCCGTATTTGGAAAGAAGGTCGATACGATCATCGGATTTCCTTGTGCCGAGACTGGTCGTATTTACAAGACCATATGCCATATCGAGGGTATTGTCCCAGGAATGATGTCCCTTTTTAAAAAGGGCATAGGTGCTAAGCATAGTGGCGATCGAAATGGACGAATTGTCTCCGCCCGCGGCCCAGTTGCTTAGCGCTCCCTGATTGACAGTAAGATTATAGATCCCTCCCAGTCTCCAACCTTCGGGAATGGTATCGAACGGGTTTTTGAAGGTGCGATTGTATTGCTCGCGGAATTGCTGAATGGTAATCTGCCCGAAAGCGGCGGCTGAAACAACGAGAAAAGAAAGCAAAGCGATAATCCGGCGCATATTCACGGAGATTTAAATGTGAGATCTTTTCGATGCGCAAATCTAATCAATCCCACCTTAACGTCAATTTAACTTCCCTTCTAAGGAGTTTCTAATTTCATTCTAATTGGATTTTATAGCGGGCGGCGTAACTTTTGATATTTAAAATTCTAAAATTTTTTTTATGATCGATACCCAGGATTCTATGCTGACAAGGTCCATGCTTACAGGTCTTTTCATCGGCATCATCGATACGCTCATTTGTCTTGCCTATAATATCGGCTACAGGGATTTTTTCACAGGCTACCTGCCATCCACTCTAATCAATGTGTCTTCATTGATATTTGGTGTAAACCTGTTGCTGCTGATTGTAGGTATTGTTTACTTCCTGTTCACAAAAGTATTTGGAAAGAGGGATTATATTTTTTCCGCCGCCTTTCTCCTGCTTATAGCATTTTGTATCCGGCAAATCATGATGGGACATAGATTTTCCGACCGGACGGAGAATCTGGAGTTTAGAGGATTACTGCTTGGAGTCGTCCTCGTGCTGGGAATAAGCATTGTCGCGCTTCCCTATCTTTTGCGCAGTAAATTTTTTGAAAAATATGTATTATAAAAAAAACCAGGTTTATAATTTTATTAACACAGCGCCACGAACGATTTCGTAGTATACCGGTTAAATTAGTATACAAAAAAATTAAAGCAATAGAATCATGAAAATGAAAACTAAGGCAATGCTTCTTGGTGTTCTGGCGGTCATCGGAAGTTGCTTATTATTCGCCAACAATCGAAAGGTATCCAACAGTGTGCTGGATGAACCAAAGACTCCCATTATAAGAACCGCCTATACCGAGGCCCCTTCCGGCCCGATAGATTTTGAAAAGGCTGCCGCCGCGGCCGTACCTTCCGTCGTTCACATCCGTACGACAACGAAATTCAAGCAGACGGCAGGCAGGGGCCCGCAAGGGCAGAATCCTTTCGGTGACATGTTCGGAGGAGGCGACCTGTTCAAAAGATTCTTCGGAGATGGAGGCGCTAATGGAGAATCTTCGGAAATGCCGGACCAGAAGGCGTCAGGATCGGGAGTAATCGTCAGCTCCGACGGTTATATCGTTACGAACAATCACGTCGTCGATGGCGCCACATCTATTATCGTCACCATGAATAACAGGAAAAACTATACGGCTAAAGTTATCGGAACCGACCCCAACACCGACCTGGCCGTGATAAAAATAGACGGACAAGATCTCCCGGTCATGGCCATCGGAAATTCCGATGACGTCCGATTGGGCCAGTGGGTACTAGCAATCGGATATCCCCTCAACCTGGACGTCACAGTGACCCAGGGTATCGTCAGTGCAAAATCCCGGAATATAGGCATCAATACACGCGCGACAGCGCCCGTAGAATCTTTTATCCAGACGGATGCGGCCGTTAACCCCGGCAGCAGCGGCGGCGCCCTCGTCAATACCAATGGGGAGCTGATCGCGATCAATTCGGCGATCGCCTCTCCCACCGGTTCTTTTGCAGGCTATGCCTATGCTGTTCCGTCTAATCTGATGAAGAAAGTGATCGGCGATATCATGAAATATGGCTCGGTTAAAAGAGGGTATCTCGGTATCAGCATGGCTCCCGAAGGACTCGACGATGCCAAAAAGAAAGAGCTCGGCATCAATGACGACGTAGAAGGCGTATTTGTTGCCGAAGTGGATGCAAAGGGCGCCGCAGGTGAAGCCGGGATAAAAAAAGGCGATGTGATTACCAAAATCAACGATCAGCCCGTTTCTTCCGACGCACGCCTTGCCGAGCTCGTGGCCCGTCAGCAGCCAGGTGATAAAATTAAGATCACGTATCTGCGGGATGCAAAGGAACATACGGTCACAGCAGAGCTGAAAGGCGCGTTAGGCACCTTTGCCAGCTCCAAATCGGCAGCCATCGAATCGCTCGGGGCCGACTTCTCCGACCTCAGCGCATCGGATGCCTCCAGGCTCAGTATCGCCGGCGGAGTAGTCGTCAATAATATCCGTAACGGAATATTATCCAACGAAACGAATATGCGCCCAGGATTTATCATAACAAAAGTCGGTGATCATTCCGTAAAGAACCTCACCGAATTCAAGGAAGCGCTGGCCGGACAGACCGACAATTTCCAGATAGAAGGCGTCTATCCGGATAGTAAGAAAATATACTATTACGGAATCAATGACTTCAAAAAATAGGTTTTGGTTTGTTGTTTTATTGTAATGCCGGCCGCCCCGATCCCGGGGCGGCCGTTTTTATCGCCTTTGTTCGATTTTTTGCAGCTGGCCGAAACCTCATTGCCGGTCGATACGATACAACCTCCCCGCATCCGTAACCGCATACAAAGCATTGTCAGTTCCCTGGATAACATCCCTGAAACGCTGCCCCTCACCAGCCAGCAACCGCTCTTCGCCAGTGACACGATTGTCCGTAATCACAAGCCGAACGATATGCTGCCCGCTTAGCGCCCCGATAAAAAGATTATTTTCCCACTCCGGTACCCGGTTGCCCTTGTAAAAGGTCATACCGCTTGGAGACACCACCGGATCCCAATCATAGACAGGCTGCTCCATTCCGCTTTGCTGCTGAATAGCTGCCCCCACCGGCTGTCCGCTGTATTCAATCCCATACGTAATAACAGGCCAGCCGTAATTTACCCCGGGTCGAATCCTATTGATCTCATCACCGCCCCTTGGCCCAAACTCACTCTCCCACAGATCTCCCGTTACCGGATGAAAGGCCAGCCCCTGAGGATTCCGATGACCCATGCTATACAATTCGGGCAGCGCCCCCGACCCGCTAAATACCGGGTTCCCCTGCGCCGGCAGACCAGCCGTTGTAATCCGAAGAACCTTTCCCATCCCACTCGTTACCGACTGAGCCAATACCCGCGTAGAAGGGTCAGATCTCTCCCCTGTGCTGACAAGCAAGTTGCCCGTTTTATCAAAAATGACCCTGGCGCCATACTGTATCGTACTTCCCGAAACCGGAGAAACCCGATAGATAACGGTCACATTCTCAATACTGCGGTCATTATCCGAAAGCCTCCCTTTCGCCACCGCCGTGACACTCCCCCCAGATACGTTTTCAGAAAAAACCCAATAAACCATTCGATTGGATGAAAACTGCGGGTCGAGACACAACCCAAGCAAACCGCCCTGACCAGCCGAATTAACCGCAGGAACGCCAGCAATAGGATCGCTCACCACACCCGACGCCGTTACAATACGCATCCTTCCCCCTTTCTCGGTTACCAGCAGACGCCCATCCGGCAAGCTCGCAATACCCCACGGTGACGTCAAAGAGGAAGTCATAACGGTCGCAGCATACGACGTCGTTGTCTTCACCCCGCCAATCCTCGTCTGACCGGTAAAGGCCGATCGATAGCTCGTATTGGGCGGGTTCGTCTCCACCGGAGGCCCGCTGGACGTCGGAGGATTGGTCGTGGGCGGATTATCGCTGCCCTTGCCGCGCGAGCAGCCCGAACCCGCTATTAAAATCATAGCGCTGACGACTACAACAGACAATTTAATGATGTTTTTCATAACCATTCATCATCAATAATAGGGCCTGAATATCCTCCCGCCGGTTTAAATCACGGATTTTTATTAAACCGGCAGTATCGCTTATTCAACTTCAGTGGCGACGCTCCTTTCAACAGCAGTAGAGCTATTGAGCTATTTTTCAGCGAAGGGTTCGCATGGGATGTCCCTATCACTCAACGGCGCTGATTCACCCGCAAAAGCCCGGCAGTAGAATAACTTTCGGCAATCCAACATCCAAAAATCATCAACCATTTTCCCCCACGGGTAAAAGGCGCCTTTTGAGTATAGGGACATCCCCCGGTGTCACTCGCCGACTTATACCTTCCAGCTCCCTGCTTTGGCCGATCGCTCCCTCAATTCAAGCCATCGCTGGCAGAGTAAAAAATCCTATACTATCACAGCTCGTATTTGCATTTGCGTGATTTTTTATTTCTAAAAGCGGGAATCATTTTGTGTATTTATGTAGCATCTGTAATATCCACTTCGGCCCTTACAAAAGTTTAGACTTCGACAATCCTCCATAACGAGTATGGAACAACCATCTTCTCTCCCGCATTTTATTTAGAGCTCACATCTCTTAAAAATACATTATGGACACTATTGAAAAGATCGACAACCAATAACATCTAATACCTCTCTATTGCCGACAAGATCGCATATGTCCTTTCTATTAAAAAATGGGTGTTTTAACGGGGGCGAGAGTATTAATAAGAAAGTAATTTGCGTATTGAATGAATCGTTAAATTACTTTAAAACATAAGCAACAATATTTTTTTAAAATGGATGAGAAAGAAATCAAGGAACTTAATGGAAAAAAGTTACAAAAAGAGATAGATAAACTAAATCTTGAAACCAAGGAAATTAAGAGAACGAAATGGAAGTATTGGATTACAACGGCTTCTCCTTTGGCAATAACTAACAATCAAAGAACCGAGTACAAAAAAGACACATCGGAATTCAACAAGCAAAAAAGAGAAATACAAGCCAATATTACCCACCTTAGCAGCAACTACCAAATATTAAAAGACAGTTCGGAAATATTAAATCGGAAAGTACATTTTTTAGATTCTATACATAATGCGCTATTAAAAAACAGCAACGAAACCGTCAGACAATTAATAGAAGACAACCAGAAAAAAGCAACCGTTATTCTTATTCTAAAACGAGATACGGCATTAAAAAGCTACCTGGTCGACCAAAACAAACTGTTAAGTGACTCGCTGCGATTATTCCTGGTTCGTCAACCCGAGGCTCTAACAACAGCTCGAATTCATGCAATTGTTGAATTCGGATCAAGCATACGGTTACGCCTTATGGACCATCCCATTCGACAAGCTCAAGACCAAATTGAATTCGGCCAATGGATTGACGAATATGTTGCACTTCATCATTAAGTTATTCATTTAAAATGCCCCCCTCCGAAAATGCCCCAACCCCTGATAGCAGATAACTCATCTCTCCCTCGACAACAGCCGCCCATTCAAAAACAAATGGCTATAAAGCGGCGGCTCTTTTAACTCTACATTGGAATAGATAGCCCCGATAATTTCAGTCCGCTCGAAATCAGTGAATATCGTAAATACTCCCCGGCCGGTTTGAAAAATCGAAACGCAAATATGATCGTGGTCGGTTTGCCTCAGCTGGTCCAGCAGCGCGGCAGTGATGGATTGGTCATTTTCCAGGCGCCGCTTGATGGACCTAATTTCAAAAGATTCCACTACGCGTTGCTTTTGACTGCTGGCTGACGGCTTTTGAAAATAAGAGAAAATCAACACTGAAGAATTACAGATATTCAGCAGCTCATATACCAATGGGAACGACTCTTCATAGCTGCGCAGCAGCGCAATCATTTCATCAAATCTCTCCTGGATCATAGTATAAGGTTTAGTAATAAAAAAAGCCGTCCCTGGTCAGAGACGGCCATATAAAAAGGGGTAAGTAGCTATTTATTCTTTTGCTTGAAATATTCCGCTTCGAATACCGTATAAATTTCAGTGCAGCCCAAGCCGCAGTATTCTCCCAAGCTGTAAATTTCTTTAATAGTAAAATCCTCCACCCTTTTCAGCAGGCCGTCCACTTCCTCTTCGCTTTTCTCCAGCCAGGATGCGGCTAATTCCTTTGGAACCAGCCGCATCAGCTGCTCCAGATCAGTGAGTTTTCCTTTTAATTGCTCCTCCCTGACCAGGGATTTTATTTGTTGGCTATTGCTATCCAAAGGAAAAGAATTAAGTTTTTTTTAAATGCGAGCTACTCCTATTTTCAGTTTTATGGCTCGGATATTCAAATTTCAGGCTCGAATATTCAAGCAAACATAACAAAAAATACTAAATAATATAGTATTTAAATACTATATTATTTAGCCAATCAGCCGGAAGAGCTATGGGCGCGCAAATAAAAAACCGGCTTTGAAAAAAGCCGGTCTCGAAGAAAGGTCGTTTTAAAAAAGGTCTAAACTCAAAACAGAGATAGGAAAGGTGCCTCAAAGGGCAATGGTTATGGCTTGGTCATTCAGAATTTAAAGACGATTTCTGGGTTTGCCGGGTATATTCAGCATCTATCAGCTCGAATGTTTCTTTTAGTGTCAGGTTACAAAGACTTCCAATGGCCGCAAGTGTTCCCAAAGGGAATTTTTTAATACTAGCCTTCAAGGATGACGAAAGCGTCGATCTGTTCTTCCGAATATCTTTAGCCACTATTGCGACCTTGATATACTTAAAGATATCCGTAAATGACTCAACCTGCCCCTCGTTATACATTGCCCATACAGCTTTATATGAGATATTCTTCTTCTCAGGTGAGCTTAGCTTGTCAGTCGGATAATTCGGTATGATAAGCGTTAGCATTTCCATCAGACTGAGACGTACAAGCCCGCCCATCAGAACAATTTCCTCAACCGTAAATTCATCGACGTGTTCGATCAATTCCTTAAACCTGTCGGTTCTTTTTCCAAGATCAGCGGCAAAGACAGTTCCGGACACGTACAGAAAGATATCCCGAAAACTCTGGATCTCTTTTTGATCGAACAAAGGTCTAATGGTGGCGTACAGGTCAGCCCGCTTCATACTTTGACAAAGAAAATATTTTTAAATACCAGCCGGTCTTGCAGGCTCAGGTTTGCAATTTTTGGCTGGACGTTTTCAATTTTCCGGCTCGATTTTTCATATTTATGGCTCATATATTCATTTTGACTAATGGTTAATGATGTTCAGCTCACGTACAATGCGCTGAAAAACAAGGATTATCTAAAACTTCGGGCATCGGGAAAAAGACTAGCCTGTTTAATTTCCCGATCACGCGCCTGTCGGGTCCGGGTGCCGGATCCGGCTATCGGAGCAGCCGTGGCAAGAACAGGTGTATCGTCATCAGGAACAGGAGTAAGGCGGGCCAATAACCAGCTCAGGTCCCAGCATCGTTGTACGATGACATGAATCACCGAACCCTGGATTTGAAGATGCCCTTCCACCATCAGGAGCTTGGAACTACAGATCGCAGTTCTGTATTCAGCAAAGACACTGGCCCATGCGATCAGGTTGAATGCGCCTGTCTCATCTTCAAGCAGTATAAAGCAGGTCCCATTAGCCGTTTCAGGCCGCTGCCGCATACGAAGCATGCCGGCCACGCGAATAAACTCTCCATTGCGTCGTCCCGGAAGCTCGTTTGCCGCATAATTATTCAGCTGCCGGAGGTTGGGACGGAGGAATCCAACCGGATGTCCCT
>JAFDYG010000345.1 GCA_018267545.1 Bacteroidota bacterium | reverse complement strand
GGCGGCAATTACCTGAGCCCCGTTTACAAATATTATAATGTAACCAAGCGTTTTGACTACGCGTTGTCCAAGACGATGACGGACCAGCTGGCAAACACCAGCGATCCCCGCGGAAAGGACAATGTATATGGCACCTCCTCGGTTGGTTTCCCGTACGGTCTGTCCCGTAACAATGCGGTCGATTTTGCCAACAACCACGTTGGATTCGCACAGGTCATGAATGGCCAGGCTGCTTCTACCGGAACGGATGCGTTCCCGGTGTTGACTGCAGGCGAAGTCTACCTGGCTCGCGCCGAAGCCGCACAGCTGGGCTGGACGGGTGAAGACGCTGCGGCGATGTATGCGCTGGGCATCAAGTCCAGCTGGGAATTCTGGAAGGTCTATGACGCCACTACCTATGGCACGTTTATGGCCAGCTCGGCTATCAGCCTGTCCGGCGGCAACGCTTTGCAGAAGATCGCCACCCAGGAATGGGTTGCCTCCTTCCCTTCCGGCCTTCGCGGATGGTCGGTTTGGCGCAGAACGGGTTTCCCCGCCCTTGCTCCTTCTCCTGCAGCTCTTAACGGCGGCGTCATTCCCCGTCGTCTTCCTTATGGTCCGAATGAATATAGCTATAATGCAACCAATGTCGGTACTGCCGCCACACAGTACACGGTTAGCGGGGATAAAGATTCCCAGCTCGCCCGTATGTGGTGGGACGTTCAATAGTTGAATAGTTTGCTGTTTACGAAAAGGGGGCCGTCTTTTGACGGCCCCCTCTTTTTTGCTTTGGCTGAAACGTTTTTATAACGTATTGTAATAAGCGATCATCATTTTCCAGTCGTCCGCAGAAGAAGCGGAGAGCTCTTTTGCTTTCATAAAAGCGCCGACTTCTTTCCATTTATCGCCCGTGACTTGCTGGAGAGTGCTTTTGTTAAGACGGACTTTTTCGGCAATGCTGCCATTTTTGATGATATAATAATAGTCCTGGCCGACGAATTTCTTTGTAGTCGTGAGGGCGTCCTCGTGTACGTCTTTTATTTCCAGTGTTTCCTGTTTGAGGAAGGTGACTTTTCCTTCGACCAGGACCTGCAGAAAACTTTCGGGTTTCAGGTCACTGGCGACAAAACCTTTCTGGTATACTTTGCGGGTAACTGTGTCGGGAAAATTAGGGTATAGCTGCACGCGTTTGACCGGTGCCGGGGTGAGATCATAGATGGTATCGTTGACGTTGGTGTATAACGTATTTGTATATATGTCGAGCTTGCACTTGAAACCATCATAGGCCTTACCGTTAGTGGAGACGATACGGGCCGATAGCCACTGGGGAGAGTTGAAGGCTTCCCCTTTAATATCTTCATACTGGTTATCAATGCTTTTAGCCTGAGGTTTCATCCCTCCCTGGTTTAAAAATACGTAGCGGGAATAGGTCAGATACTGCGCGTTGGCGAGGCTGCAGGTGCAGCAGAGTGCGAGGATAGAATAGAGCTTTCTCATATGTGTTAATTATTAATGTGCGATGAATGAGGGCAGGATTTTTTAGACTGAAGTGATATTTCAGTCGGTAGTTCGTATAATTAAATATAATCATTAACCGGCGATTAACAAACTAACGGCTGTTAATTTTCATAAGTCGAAACTCTTATGAATAAAGGCTTTCAGTAGATGCTTCACTGTAGTCGCTTTTCTTTTTCCCTGGATTTTTTTAAAATTTTTAGGTAGTGTATTGAAAATTGTTAATTTAGTTTTCTTTAACAGTTTTAACGAAAGAAGAGACTGCTTTAATTAATCAAAACAACTTGAGTCACATGAGAAGATTTCTATCGTTGATAGCGATACTGCTATCTGCTATTTCCTTATTTGCTCAGACCAAAACAACAACGGGCAGAATCACCGACCAGCAAGGTCAGCCCGTTCCCTTCGCAACGGTCGTTATCAAGGGCACCAAGACAGCCGCCAGTGCAGATGCAGACGGCAATTTTTCCATCAAAGCAAAATCGGGTGACATTTTAGTCGTGAGCGGCGCCGGTATGACTGCTAAAGAAGCAACCGTAACGGGTTCCGGTCCTGTCAATGTTCAGGTCTCCCGCAAGGAGTCGAACATGACGGAGGTCGTGGTTACTGCGCTGGGTATCCAGCGTCAGGCCAAGGAGCTCGGCTATTCCACGGCCAAGGTAACGGGCAAGGAGCTTACGCAGGCCAAGCCGATCAGCGCCGTGAATGGTCTGACCGGTAAGGTTTCCGGTTTGCAGATCAGCACGACGAACAACGGCGTGTTTGCGCCTACCCGCGTTACGCTTCGCGGTAACCGTTCGCTTACCGGTAACAACCAGCCGCTGATTATCGTGGATGGCGCCATTTATTACAACGACCTGAGCACAATCAACGCCGAAGATATCACCGATATCACGGTGCTGAAAGGTTCCAGCGCCTCTGCGGTGTATGGTTCCGATGCCTCCAACGGCGTTATCCTCGTCACTACCAAGAAGGGTGTTCGCGGCCGTCCCAATCTGACTTTTTCTTCTACGGTTCAGATGGAGTCGGTGGCCTATATGCCGAAGTTTCAAACCCGGTTCGGCGCGAATGGCGGCGAGTATTTCGTAAACGATTTCAATGACCTGAGCACGATGGTGCCTTACGAGAACCAGGCCTATGGTCCCGAGTTCCGCGCCGGCGCGATGGTGCCCATCGGCCGTGTCCAGCCTGACAGCAGCTATCTGCTTGTTCCTTATGTAGCCAACCCCAACCAGAAAAAAGATTTCTTCGATCATTCCATCACCACGCAGAATAGCCTGTCCTATGCTGCCGGCGATGACGTCAGCAGATTCTACCTTAGCGCACAGGATGTGAATACAAAGGGTGTAATGCCCGGCGATTTGGGCCGCAGGGACGCGTTCCGTGTTTCCGGCAGCCGGAACTACGGCATCTTCTCCGCCGATTATACGCTGGCTTACACCTATAAGTACACGAACGTCACCAACCAGGCTACGACCTATGACAACCTGCTGAACACACCTTCGGATGTTCCCCTTTCAATGATGAAGGATTGGGCGCACGGCAAGTTTGCTACGATCAACGCCTTTTTCAACGATTACTACGATAACCCTTACTGGACCATCGGCAATATCCGCAACAAGACCAAGGATAACAACCTGAGCGGAAATATGCACCTGCAGCTGAAGCCGGTTTCCTGGCTGACGCTGTCTTATCGTCTGGCGCTGACCAACCTGGGCCGCAAGTTCGATTTTACGCAGGCGGACAAGACCTATAGCAACTATGCGATCAAGAATACGCTCATTTATTATTCCAATCCCGACGGAACCGGCGTAATTCCCGTTACCAACGAGGGCGCCAAGTACAACGCCAGCCACGGCAGCCAGGCGAACTACTACACCTACAATTTCAACAACTTCCTGGTTACTTCCGACTTCGTCGCTACGTTCGATCACAATCTGAGCAAGGATTTCAACCTGAAGGCTACGATCGGTACGACTTACATGGACAACCAGATCAACAACCAGTATATCAACGCCAACGCGCTGTTCTTCCCCGTTTACAACGTGAATAACCTGACTGGCTCCGCCGGTTTGGGTAACACGAACAACACGACTACGCAGAGCAACTATACCGAAGAGGCCCGCCGTCTTGGTTTCTTTGGTGAAGCTACGGTCGGGTACAAGAATTTTGCCTTCCTGCACGGTTCTTACCGTACGGACATCGACTCCCGTCTGTCGAAGGATAACCGTTACATCCCTTACTACGACGGAGATGCGTCGGTGGTTATCAGTGACCTGATTCCTTCCATCGCCAACGGTAAGGTCGTAAACTTTGTCAAGCTGCGTGCTGCGCACTCTTTGACCGGTAACGTATCGGCCCTGGCGAGCGGTTCTTCCTATATCGCCGACGGCGCCTACAAGACGGTTGGTTCGCTGGTCAATGCCAACAGCACAGCTGCTGGTCAGACGATCGGGTTCCCCTACAATGGCCTGGGCGGTTTCCAGCTGAATACGACGATCGCCAATCCGAATATCAAGCCTGAGAAGGTAACGGAAAACGAAATCGGTCTGGAAATGAGCTTCCTGCAGAACAGGATTACCTTCGTCGGCGCGGTTTACGAATCGAAGCTGAAAGATGGTATCGTATATGCTACAATCCCCAACTCGAGCGGTTTCACGCAGGCGCTGGTGAATGCGGCCAATACGAGCAACAAGGGTATCGAAGCCGAAGTAAAGGGCACCGTGCTGAAGTCCGGCAATGTTACCTGGAACCTGGGTATCAACTATACCTATAATAAGAGCAAGGTTATTTCCATCAACGGTGGTCAGAAGTCCCTGGGTCTGGGTACAAACGGCAACGCCAATACGAATGCTTATGCCGTTCTCGGTCAGCCCTTCCCCGTTGTCGAAGCATACGACTGGGTACGCGACTCCCTGGGTCATGTAATCGTAGATGGTGTTACCGGTGCTCCTTCCCGCGACCCGAACCTGAAGGTAATGGGTCAGGCTACTCCGAAGCATATCCTGGGTATCACTTCTACGGTTGTTTACAAGAACTGGACGTTCAGCGCTACGGCAGATTACCGCGCCGGGTACAAGATCCTGAACCAGATCGGTTCGAGCATGGACTTCTCGGGTAACGGTTATGTGTCCGCAATTACGGGCCGTCAGCGTTTCGTCTTCCCGAATTCCGTTATTCTTCAGGGCGGCAAGTACGTTCCCAATACGAACGTAACGGTGAACGACGCCAGCTTCAACTTCTGGCCCAGCCTGTACAATTCTGTGAATGCAAACTATGTTACGAGCGCCGCTGCCTGGAAGCTGCGTGAAGTAGCGGTGAGCTATGATTTCCCCAGGAAGTGGATTGCCCCTACCCGTGTGGTGCAGCACGCTACGCTGACTGTTTCCGGCAGAAACCTGCTGATGATTCGTCCCAAGTCCAATATCTGGACGGACCCCGAGTATAGCGAAGATACCAGCAATGCCGTCGGTAGGACCGGTGAAGGCCAGACGCCTCCCACTCGTATCGTGAGCGCTACTTTATCTATCCAATTCTAACCCAAGTAAAAAAAAGATTATGTTGAAGAAATCATATTATCATGCCCTTTTTGCGCTGGTGCTGCTCGTACTGGTAGGCGCGGGGTGTAAGAAAGGAACTTTCGATATCAATAATACGAACCCCAACCTGCCGCTGAGCGTTTCACCGCAGTTCGCTTTATCTGCTGCGCTGACGAATGTAGCCAACCAGACGTACAACTCCGGCTATCCCGATTTTGCAAACCGTTATATGGGCTATTGGTCGTTTAGCGGTGACTACGGCGGGTACGGTACGGAAGCGACTTATAATACCAACACCAGCTTCGCCGTACAAAACTGGGAGCAAACATATCTGACGCTGGAGAACTTCAAGTTTATCGCCGACGCATCGCACGATCCCAACGAAGCCTATTACCTGGCGATCGCCAAGATCATGCAGTCATTCCAGTTCCAGCGTCTGGTCGACCTTTACAATAACATCCCTTATTCGGATGCGTTGAATGGCGGCAGCACGAACTACTATCCGAAATATGACGACGCCAAGACGGTATATGCCGGGATTATCAAGCAGCTGGATAGCGCGATTACCCTGATCAAGGGCGCCAACGCCGCTACGGCCGACAATCCTGCTAAGTATGACGTCATGTTTGCCGGTAAGATGTCGAGCTGGCAGGCGTTCGCGAATTCTTTGAAGCTGAAGGTGCTGCTGAACCTGATGAAGACGGCCGACGGTCCCGGGCTGGCTCAAACCGAGCTGAACGGACTTACGACCAGCGATTTCCTCGGAGCTGGTTTGGATGCGACGGTAAATCCCGGTTATTCGAATTCGGCTGCCAATCAGCAGAACCCGATGTGGCAGAATGTTGGATTCGCTACTAATGGAACCAGCCCTACTACGGGTAATTCCTACAACCGGGCCAATAGCTATGCGGTCAATTTCTACACGAATACAAACGACCCCCGCCTGAACCGTTTTTATGACGTCAACAGCGTAGGTGTGGTTCGTGGCCGTGCATTCGGCAGCCAGGACGGTACCGAGCACAATACGGTAATTTCCCCGATCGGTAAGGGTATCATCAACGCCCCGACGCAGGGTTCTCCGTTGATGCCTGCTTTCGAGAGCTTATTCCTGCAGGCCGAAGCCCGTCAGCGCGGCTATATCGGCGGACTTGGCGCCGATTCGCTGTTCAAGCTGGCTATCAGCGAGTCTTTCCGGATCCTGGGTGTGACCAGTCCTGCGACCGCAGCTGCTGCTTATTACAATCAGAATGACGCGCGGGTCAATTTCGCCGCGGCTCCCGATAAGATCAATGTGATTTTGCTGCAGGAGTGGGCGGCTTTGAATATGTACGACCCTATCGAGTCCTGGAACAACTGGAGAAGAATGGGTATCCCGACCGATCTGCCGGTTTCTATCTACCCCGGCACTTCCGCTACGCACGTACCGTATCGTTTGTTGTATCCGCTGAGCGAGTATAGCAATAATGCCGCGAATGCGAATGCGCAGGGTTCGATCAGCAACATGACGAACAAAATCTTCTGGATGCCATAACGATCCAAGGCCTTCGGGCGAAAGTGTAAAGAAAACTAAACAAGTATAATCATGAAAAAATCATATATAGCTTTGTCTCTTTTGTCTTTGGTGCTGCTTGCCAGCTGCTTGAAGGACAAGTCGAATGTAGAATTCAATAACCTGGGATATATCGCCGAGATCTCGACCGCGAGCACGAATGGTACCGATCAGGCGCCCAGCGGCGGGCTGGCTTATTTCACCGGGGCTGTGATCCCTACTTCGGTAGCGTCCGGTTCCGATGACAATTTCTTCACCGTCAATATCGCTTCACCGTATCCTCCTACAAAGGATGTTCCGGTGACGCTGGCGATCAACGATGCAGCCCGGACGGCTTATAATGCCGCTTCTTCGGATGGGTACATCTATGACGCGCTGCCAACGGCCGCGTATTCTTTCCCTGCAACGACGGGCACGGTTCGCGCGGGTTACCGGCTGGATACGTTCAATCTTTCCTTCTTCCACGACAAGATGGACCCGACGAAGGATTATATGCTGCCGATTTCGATCACGCAGGCTCCGGGTACGACGATCAGCGGGAATATGTCGACGATTTACTTTCACATCATCGGTAATCTGCTGGCGGTCAATCTGAAGCAGGACTACTCCGAGTGGCTCGCTCCGGCCGACACTTCGGGCGCGCCAACGGCTACGATGCCTACCGTTACTACGCTGATGACTCCGCTTTCTCCGACGAAAGTCGAAGCGGCCAGTCTGCATACGAATGGCACGGCCAAGCTGCGGTACGATCTTTCTTTTGTCCGCAGCGGCAGCTCGCTGGGAACGTTTACGGTTGCTTTCAAGAGCGGCGATACTACGGCTATGCGTAAGGTTGGGGATACGGTTCTGGCCGGCCCTAGCCTGCTGAAGGCCGATTTTGCCAATGGCGTTTATCAGCTGGGCTACCAGATCGGTACGGCTGCCGGCAGGAAGTATATTGTCGATAAATTTTCTAAATAAAATTGTATCTTTAAAAAGAGCTATCCTCGAACACACGCGGGTAGCTCTTTTTTTTTAACTGAACGATTTCGATTCAAGCGCGTAAAACCTGTTTATGAAAAAGCTTTTCGTTTATCTTTTGGGTACTTTTTTCTTTTTGCCTTTCGTGGGTCTGGCGCAAAAGTCCGTTGTGGTAACGGGTACGGTTGTGGATAGCAGGGGTGGGACCATTGCAGGTGCTTCGATCCAGCAAAAGGGCAGAAATGGAGGAACGACTACAGATAACGACGGACTTTTTCGAATCAAGGTGCTGCCGGGGGGAACGATTTATATCAATGCAGTAGGTTTTCAGGGAGATACGATTAAGATAGCCGATACGGCTACCCGAATGGCAGTGGTGCTGCAGCCCAGGATAAAATCTCTTGAGGGCATTGTGATTACCGGGACCGATCAGAAGGCGGTGGCCAATGACCCGATGCATACGATGGTGACGCGTTCCGCGGGGGCGACGATTACCGATTTTTTACGGAGCGAGGCGTTTTATAGCGGACAAACGATTGTGAACCCCTATACGACACCGCTCGAGGCCGCAGCGACGGGTACCCGCCCGGGGTACGATCAGTCGAAGGTTTATATCACCAATACTCCGGCCAATACCTTCTACCGTATGTCTGCGCTGCCCGCGTTTTCGATCAAGGAGGATACGAAGGGCAACCGTTATCTGCTGGGTGAACGCTGGGGACAGGGAGTAGTGGTGACGCGGGCCGATAGTCTGGTGGATAACAAGGCGTTATTATTCAATTTCGATAAGATCCAGCAGAAGCTATACACGACGAAGGATATGAATACGATCATCGAGCTGGAACCCTCGGAGATCAAGGCGTTTGCGATCAAGGACAAGGATTCGCTGATGATCTTCGACCGCGTGGCTGCGATCGATTCGGGCCGCTATTTTTTGGTGCTGGTCCCCGCAGTGTCAGGGAAGTATGCATTATACAGGGATCTCCGGACCCGGTTCGTGAAATCGGATTATCATTCGGATGGGATGACCGAGAGCGGGAATCCGTATGACGAGTATGTCGATAACAATACTTATTATGTCGTCCTGCCCGGTGGACTGAAGGCCCGGCGCATCGAGATGAAGAAGAAGTATATCAAGGACATTTTACCCGAAGACGCTAATCGTGTGAACCAATATTTTTCAAAGCATCGCTATGATCCGATCGATGAAGCGCTGCTGAAAGATCTCATTTTGTTTCTCAACGATGCACCTGTTTCGCTGTTAACACATAAATAACAAAATCGTTTTTCAGTCCGTATATGCAATTCTTGTTCCTCGTTCTCAAGTAGTTTTTAGCTGTGTTTGCATATATCTTCACCTGCTTTTTCTATAGCTGTATACGTTTTCTTTTATTCTTGCAGCATTTCGCGCTGAACATTTGTCAATTAATTAACCTAATATTGGTCAAATTTTAACTTTCACGTTAAAATTTGTTAAGGGTCACATTTGTCACACAAAACTCGGTAAACAACATGAGAAAATTTCTTGCGGTGTTTGCAGCGCTATGCCTTTTCTACAACCTGGCAAGCGCTCAAACCAAAACCCTGACCGGCAAGGTCACGGATACCAAGGGGCAGCCTGTGCCTTTCGCCTCAATCAGGATCAAAGAAACACAAAAAGGAGTCAGTGCAGATGCAGATGGGAATTACCTCATCCGCGTAAATCCCGGTCAGACGCTGGTGATTACAGGAGCGGGCATCTCGGCTACTGAAGTCAAGGCTCCCGACGCAGCCAGCTTAAACATTACGGTACAGGTGAAGGAATCGAACATGACGGAAGTCGTGGTAACGGCGCTGGGTATACGTCGTAGCAAGAATGAGCTGCCCTACTCGGTTCAGCAGGTTGCCGGCGACGAGGTGAGCAAGCAGCGCAGCGGTAACTTCCTGACCAATATGGAAGGCAAGGTTTCCGGCGTGCAGATCAACCAGTCCAATACGCTGGGTGGTTCCACCAACGTCATTCTGCGTGGTTACAAGTCTATTATGGGTGACAACCAGGCATTGTTCGTGATCGACGGGGTGCCTTATGACAACAGCAATACGCAGGCGATCAACAACACCAAAGGCAATACCACGCAGCGGGATGGCCTTGGCGGTTATGACTATGGTAATGCGGCTGCCGATATCAACCCTGACGACATCGCGTCGATCAGCGTGCTGAAGGGTGCTGCTGCGAGCGCGCTGTACGGCGAGCGCGGCTTCAACGGCGTAATACTGATTACCACCAAAAGAGGCCGCAAGGGCCTGGGTATCACGGTAAACGGTGGGGTTACCACCGGCGCCATCGACAAGAGCACGTTCCCCAAGTACCAGCACGAGTACGGCGCCAACTATGGTTCGGCGAACGGCTATGGTTCGCCCGACGGAAATTTCTTTTATTTCGACGTGAACGGCGACGGTGTTCCCGACCTGGTTACGCCGACTACGGAAGACGCTTCCTGGGGCGCCAAGTTCGACCCCAGCCTGATGGTTTATCAGTGGGAAGCGTTCGATAAGACGTCTTCTACCTATCATAAGGCTACGCCCTGGGTTGCCGCTCAGCATGACCCCACCGCTTTCTTCGTACATCCTTTCTCTTACAATACGAGCGTACTGATCGATGGCGGTAATGACAAGAGCACGTTCAAGGTAGGCTATACCCGTAACGACGACAAGGGTATCCTGCCGAACAGCAAAGTTACCAAGGACCTGATCAATTTCTCCGCTACTACAAATATTACCAACCGGCTTACGGCAGGCGCCACCATCAATTTTTCCAAGATTGCGGGTCTGGGCCGTTATGGTACGGGTTATGACGCCAATAACGTGGCTACCAACTTCCGTGAATGGTGGCAGACCAACGTCGACAT
>JAFDYG010000344.1 GCA_018267545.1 Bacteroidota bacterium | reverse complement strand
TTGCGTTGTTTTTTATAATGGGGTATTCTACTTCTCAGATCGTTACACCGGGGAGTGGATTTTGGTTTGCGCCGCCGAATTTCGGGATTGGGCTCGCGGGTGTCTACCTGGTTTGGTTTTCGGTGGTTGCGGTGATGTACTGGCCTTGCAAATGGTTTAGTGCTTATAAAAAGACTCATAAACAATGGTGGCTGAGCTATGTGTGAGCTTGTGCGGGTATTAGCCGGTTTTTGACCCATCCTGCCAGGTCTATGTAGCGCAGCAATTGCTGCTCATACCTGTCTTTTGTTACTGCGTCCAGGTCTGCGACCACTTTGCGGTTGCCTGATGGCAGGCAGAGCTGTCTGCGGGCGGCAGGGCTTGCTTCTACGAGGCGGAAGATCAGCTTCTCGATTTTAGTCAGCCTGGATTGATGGAAGTAGCGTTTATACGATCGTATTTCGTATTCGAGGTGCGTGAGGTCATTCTTTTCATAATAGATAATAATGTTGAGCAGGCGGATCGCCTTGCTGATGAGCAGGTGCTCCGGGAGTCGAAGTCCGTTCATGATTTCGCGGAGGAAGAGGTGTGCCTTTTTCCAGTCGCGAAGCTGGAAGAAGGCGAGGCTACAGTAAAAGTAAAGCTCGCACTGCTTTTCTTCGTCCGCGAGTGGATAGCTGTCGAAGACTGCGGGAGGAATTTCTTCGATTATCTGCCGGGCTTCGGCGGTACGTCCGGTGCGCATGAGCATCAGCACGTGCTGGGCGGCTACGGTTTTCCGGATAAGGAAGCGAAAGTATTCGGGGTAGGACGGCTGGTCCAGGTTTCGAATCTTGTCGAGGTAGTAAGCCGCTTCGGTGTTGTTGCCAAGCATGTAGAGACTTTCGATGATGCCGGTGAGGGCAGACAGATAGTCGAGCGGCGGGTGGTCGAGGAAGGCCTGATTTTTTTCCAGCAGTGCGTTGAGGTGGTGGAATGATTTGAGCGCGGAGTGATAGTCCCCGACGACAGTGAAGAAGAAGGATTGGAAGAGCAGGTGGAGCTTCTGGGAGACGAAGCTTTTCGACTTGTTGGCGACGAGCACCATTTCGCTGAGCATTAGGTCGTTGAGCTTTTTCCGTCCTTCCTCCGAGACGATCTTGCCGGTATGTATGAGCCGGTAGTGGAGCAGCTCGTAGAGCGAATAGTGGTCGTGGATATGGCTGAGGCTTTTGAGAATGTTTTTTCCTTTCATCTGCAGGGCGACCAGCTCCTGGTCGGAGATGCCGGCAAAATTATTGTCAGAGCAGTGCTGCAGTTCGTCCCGATAGCAATAGTATTCGATCCAGTAGAGCTGGTGTTCGGCCGCGATGCGGCTTACCTTCCTGGCCTGACGGGAGGCTTCTTCGTCGAGCGACCTTTCTTTTAGGATCCGGATTTCCTGTAGCTGATGCAGGAGGTTGCAGAAGACATCCTTTTCTTTTTTGGCACGGACGAGACAATCTACGAGTATACTTCCCAGGTAGATGCAGGTGTTTTCCCAGCTGCTGCCGGGGGAGCGTTTTTTAAATTCTTCTTTCAGCTGACGGGGGTCGGGATTCTTTACGGAGTCGATGAGCTGGAAGAGCAGCAAATAGTCTTTGTCGCCGCTTTGCATTTTGGATTGCAGCTTGAAGTGTCGTTTTTCGGAGCTCGATAGAGAGCGGATCAGCTTGATCAGCGCAGAGGGACTCATAGGCCAAAAATCGTTAGTGAAAAAACCTTAATTAACTACTTGTCTATCAGGATAATGATTTAATGGCGAGAAGAATAAGGCCTATGGCAGGATTCAATATTTACACAAAATAAGGCTTTCTTTTCACTTTGTCCCGCCCTTATTTTTGGTTCAACAAAGATCAAAGCTTGCTTATGGAAAATAGAAAAATCGTAGTTGTGGGCAGCAGCAATATGGATATGGTTGTGAAGACCGATCATATCCCGGCGCCCGGAGAGACAGTCTTATCGGGTTCATTCTTCATGAACCCAGGCGGCAAAGGCGCCAACCAAGCGGTTGCCGTAGCCCGGCTCGGAGGCGAAGCGGTATTTATTTCAAAGATGGGCAACGACGTATTCGGCAAACAATTTTCCCAATTATTCAGCGAGGAGGGCATCGATATCCGGTATTTGGTTTCGGACGAAGATTTACCGTCGGGTGTTGCGTTGATCACGGTAGATGATGCCGGCGAGAATAGCATCGTGGTTGCTTCGGGAGCGAATGCCGCGTTGGAGGGAAAAGATATCGACGGGGCTCTCGAGCAGATTGCGTCGGCGGCCATCCTGCTCGTGCAGCTGGAAATTCCGATGAAGACGGTGGATTACGTGGTGCGATATGCCGCGGGAAAGGGCGTGAAGGTGATTTTGAATCCGGCCCCGGCCAATACGTTGAGCCAGCAGCTGCTGGAATGCATTTACATTCTCACTCCCAATAAGAAAGAAGCCTCTATGATTGCGGGTATCGAGGTAACGGATATGGAGTCTGCAAAAGAGGCGGCAAGGATTATTTGTGCGAAGGGCGCGAGGAATGTGGTGGTGACCATGGGGTCGATGGGCGCGCTGATCCATTCCGACGGAGAATTCGAAGTCGTGCCTGCCCGTCCTGTGGAGACTGTGGATACCACGGCTGCGGGGGATGTCTTCAACGGAGCGCTTGCGGTGGCTGTGGCGGAGGGGAAAAGTTTGAAAGAGGCCGTAGATACCGCCTGTGAAGCAGCCGCCATTTCGGTGACGCGGCTTGGTGCGCAGTCATCCATACCCTATCGAACCGAGCTTATCGCCAGACAACTGAATACCACGCGACTCTAATCCCTAATGATCGCTTATTAAAAAAATGCTGTATGAAAAAATTGAAACTTGCTTTCGCTGGTCTATGGCTGGCGCTTTGCTTAACTTCCACCTTCGTGTTTGCGCAGACCGAGATTACGGTCAGCGGCAGGGTGAAGGATGAGAAAGGGAATCCTGTAACCGGCGCCACTGTTTCGGTCAAGGGCGGTTCGGGGGGCACCTCAACGGATGCCGATGGACGGTTCACCCTGAGAGTTCCCCGGCGGGGAGTGGTCCTCGTGTTTTCCTCTGTCGGATACGATCAGCAGGAGATGAAGGCCGGTAGCGGTCTTGTGGAGGTTACCCTTGCTCAGGGCGGCAGGCAGCTCGACGACGTGGTCGTCGTGGGCTATGGTACGCAAAAAAGAGTGAGCATGACGAGCGCGGTGGCGTCGATTGCGGGAAAGGACCTGACGACGCGTCCTATCTCCAGCCTCGAGCAGGCGCTGCAGGGCAAGCTGCCGGGCCTGACGATTTTGGACAAAGGCGGGCAGCCGGGGAATAGCAATACCCCGATCGTGCTTCGCGGTGTCAATACCTTATATACTTCCGAAGATCTTTCGGGCGCTTCGGTCGCGCCGCTAGTCCTTATCGACGGTGTGGAGCAGCCGTTCAGCAATGTCAATCCCGACGATATCGATAATATTTCCGTCCTGAAAGACGCGAGCAGCACGGCCATTTATGGTTCGCGCGCGTCCAATGGCGTTATTCTGATCACCACCAAGCGGGCCAAGTCGGGAAAGGCGTTGGTAACCTATAGCGGTTATTATGGTCGTCAGCGGTCGGTGTCGCAGCCAAAGCCGATGGACCTGGCCAGCTATCTGCGCCTGGAGAATACGGCTTATAAGAATGTCGGCTCTACTCCGCCCAAGCCCTATCGCGACCAGGATATCGACGCGTATATCCAGGGGAATAAGACCGATCCTATTCACTATCCGCTTCCCTATGACTGGTACAGCCGCGCTTTTCATTCGGCCGGGCAGACCAATCACACCGTTTCGATCAGCGGGGGGAGCGACAATTTCAAAGGGCGTGCGAGCGTGCGGTTCCAGGACCAGGATGGGATTCTCGACAATACCAATTCAAAGCTGGCGGAGGCGAGGGTGAATACGGACCTGCGCGTTTCATCGAAGATCAATGTGTCGATGGATATCGACTACCGGTATGAGAACGACCGTAATCCTTATGGGCTGGCGAATATCCTGCAGTTCATGACGCAGAACGCCATCTGGACCGTGCCGCGTTATCCCAATGGCGACTATGGCGGCGGTACGCAGGGCAACAATCCGCTGCTGCTGATCGATAAGGGCGGATACAATCACCAGGAGTCCGGTTATTTCATCGGTAATCTGAAAGGCGTGTGGCAGATCGTGAAGGGGCTGACCTTTACGACGCAGTTCGCATCTCATTCGACCAATATATCCGGGAAGCTCTATCAAAACACCTGGAACACGCAGGATTCGAATGTAGTCAAGAAGAGCAACCTGCACAATATGCTTACCGAATCGCGCAACGACAACCGCGACTATACCATCAACAATCTGCTTGATTATTCGAAGAGCTTCGGCGACCATGGTCTGAAGGTTTTGGTCGGGTATTCGCAGATACAGTATACCAGCCATAGCCTGAGCGCCTACCGGCAGGATTTTTACAACAACGACGTGCAGTCGCTGAGCGCAGGTGCTAATGACGCGACGAAGGACAATAGCGGTGCGGATGCGGGATGGGGTTTACGCTCGTATTTTGGTCGGGCGAATTACGCTTATAAGGACAAGTATCTTTTCGAGGCCAATGGGCGCTTCGATGGATCGTCGAGGTTTACGGGAAAGAATCAGTATAGCTTTTTTCCGTCTTTTTCCGCGGGCTGGCGACTCTCCCAGGAAAAATTCTGGGATGGATTTTCTGATAAAGTCAACGAGCTGAAGCTGCGCGGTTCCTATGGCAAGACGGGGAACCAGGCCGTTGCGCTGTACAGCTACTTCCCTACCCTCAGCCTGCTGACCTACGATTTCAACAACCTGGCGGCACAGGGTTATATACAGACGACGGTAGCCAATCAGAATATCACCTGGGAAAGCACTACGGCGGCCGATGTCGGATTAGACGCGTCGTTCCTGCACAACCGGATTATGCTGACCGTGGATTATTATAAAAAGAGAACCAGCGGCATCCTGCTTACGCTGCCGGTGCCGGGGACGCTGGGTTTGCAGGCGGGTCCGCAAAATGCAGGGAAGGTGGACAATACGGGGATCGAATTTACCCTGGGAACGCGTAACCGTTTCGGCAAATTCGGGGTGGACGCTACCGTCAACCTGGCGATCAACACCAATAAGGTCGTGGACCTTGCGGGCACGGGTCCTTTCTATTATGGAACGGATCAGAATCCGCGCTATACAATCCAGGAAGGATACCCTATCTATTCCTTCTGGGGATATAAGACGGCCGGATTTTTCCAAAGTGATGCGGAAGCTGCGGCGGGTACCTTCTACCTGCGCAACGCCAAGGCGGGCGATACGCGTTACCTGGACCTGAACAAGGACGGGAAGATCGACGCCAATGACCAGGCCTATCTTGGCAATACCTTCCCTAAATATACTTTTGGCGGTGCATTCAGCTTCTCCTACTCTTCCTTCTCGCTGAACTTTGCGCTGCAGGGTGTGGGAAAAGTTAGCATGCGGATGGCGGGAGCCTTTGGTCAGGGCGGTAACTATGAGGGGATGGTCCCGGATATCTATACCAATAACTATTGGACGCCGGACAATCCGAATGCGGAATTTGCAAGGCCGACCAAGCAGGACCTGCGTAACCAGACCAATAACGACCGGCTGGTCCTCGACGCCTCTTATCTGCGGGTCAAGAATGCGCAGCTGGTCTACCGGTTTCCGTCGCGCTGGCTGCAAAAGGCGGGTATCGGCCAGGCCAGTGTTTACGTTTCGGGGACCAACCTGCTGACCTTCTCGAAGCTGAACAAGTGGCATATCGACCCGGAATCGATGTCGGGCGTACAGAACTACTACCCGCAGATTTCGGTCTATAGCCTGGGCTTTAATCTCTCCTTATAAACCTAACGATCTCATTTAAACTTGTGCATATGCGAATCATAAAATATACGGTCCTTGGCGTTGCCGGCTTGTTTTTGCTGCAAAGCTGCCAGAAGGACCTGCTGAATACGGTCCCCAATGACCGCATTTCCACTGAAATTTTCTGGAAGACGGACAACGATGCGACCCTTGCCGCCAATGCCGTGTACACCTATATGGCGGAAACGCCCGATCATTTCTTCGGATGGGACTGTATGTCCGATATCATCTTCACCAATCCGACGGGGCCCGTGGAGGCTTCGATCTCGCAGGGGCAGTACGACGCCCTCAACAGCCGTATCAGCGGCGACTGGAGCACGTACTATGCGGGTATCCGGGGCGCTAATTCATTTATGACGCACGTGGGTCAGATCCAGACGACGAATCCGGCGCTGATCAGCCGGCTGAAGGGGGAAGTGCGGGCGCTGCGTGCTTATTTCTATATGCGGCTGGCTTCGCTGTTCGGCGATGTACCGCTGGTCACGACCGAGCTTTCGCTGGATGAGAGTCAGAAAGTGGCGAGGACGCCGGTGGGTCAGGTTTGGGATTTTGTGGCGGCCGAGCTGGATACGGCGGCTACGCTGTTGCCTGCCAAGCAGACCGATCTTGGCAGGATCACCAAGGGCGCGGCGCAGGCGATCAAGGCCAGGGCGATGCTCTATGCGGGCAGGTATGACGTTTCTGCGGCTGCGGCGAGCCAGGTGATGGCTTCCAATACCTACAGCCTGTACCCGGCCTATAAGAACCTGTTCAGCTATGCCGCGGAGAATAATTCGGAAGATATCCTGGACGTGCAGTTCCTGGCGGACGTCTATTACAATAATATTTTCCAGGTGCTGGCCCCCCGCAGCCTCAATGCCAACAGCAAGTGGGTGCCGACGAAGGCGATAGTCGATCTGTATCAAATGACAAACGGGAAGAATATCGGCGATGCGGGGAGCGGCTATGATCCGGCCAATCAATATGCGAATCGTGACCCGCGGCTGTCCTATTCCATTTTCATTCCGGGGGATGTGCTTGCCAATGGCAAGACGTTCAATCCGCTGCCGGGCAGCACGACGGGAGACGCGGTGGGTTCGTCTTTCGTGGTATCGCCGACGGGGTGGAATATCAAGAAGTATGTCAACAAGGAAGATCTGTCGAAGCCGGCCGACTGCGGGATCAATATCATTCTTATGCGGTATGCCGAAGTCCTGCTGACCTATGCGGAGTCGATGATCGAGCAGAACAAGCTGGATCAGTCGGTGTATGATGCGATCAACAAGGTGCGGCAGCGCGGCGACGTGAATATGCCGGCTATCGCTACGGGTCAGACGCAGGAGCAGCTGCGGGCCATTGTCCGCAATGAACGAACGGTGGAACTGGCTTTCGAAGGCCTGCGCTATTTCGATATCCGCCGGTGGAAGATAGCGGCTACGGTGATGCCGGGCAGCGTTTATGGATTGAACTACAAGGATACGGATGGCAGCACCAAGACCGTGCTGGTGCCGGGGTGGACGCAGATCTGGAACGACCGGAATTACATCTGGCCGATACCGCAGAAGGAGCGGGACCTCAACAAGAATCTGACACAAAATCAGGGATGGTAATACAAACTATAAAGACGATAGCTATGAAACGATTTTTAATCAGCAGCCTGGCGATCCTTGTGGGATCGTTTGTGCTGCATGCCCAGCAGACCAGCAAGGGAAAAAAGATGAATGTAATTTTTTACCTGGTCGACGACCTTGGGTGGACGGACCTGGGTTATGAAGGCAGCAGCTTTTATGAGACGCCCAATATCGACAGTTTCGCGCGTGTGGGGGTCAGGTTCAACCAGGCGTATGCGGCTTGTCACGTTTGTTCGCCTTCCCGTGCGAGCATTCTCAGCGGGGAGTATCCGGCGCGGCTGCACCTGACGGACTGGCTTCCGGGCCGCAAGGATTTTCCTTTTCAAAAACTGAAGAATGTGGAGTCTCAGCAGCATCTGCCTTATGACGGCAAGCCCTTGCCTGCGGTCATGAAGGAGAACGGCTATCGCACGGCGATCTTCGGGAAGTGGCATCTCGGCGAGGACTCTAATTCCACGCAGCGTCAGGGCTTCGAGGTGCACGTCCCCGATTACAATAAGGGCTGGCCCAATGGCAGCTACTATTCTCCTTACGACATGAAGGGATTGGAAGGCGGTGTCAACGGCGAGTACCTGACGGACCGGCTGACGACGGAAGCGTTGAAGTGGGTGGAAAGAAACAAAGACCAGCCGTTCTTTCTGTATCTCGCGCAGTATGCGGTGCATGACCCTATCCAGGGCCGCGGCGATCTCGTGGTGAAGTACGAGAAGAAGCTGGCGAAGATGCCTAAGCCGAAAGGCGCTCCGTTCCTGCTGGAAGGCAACCCCGATGATGGAGATGGGGTGACGGGAACGGCGCAGGATGAGGCGCATAAGGGTTTTAAAGTTTTTCCCGACAGGACCGTAAAGATCAAGCAGCACCAGGACAATGTGCAGTTTGCCGCGATGGTGGACTGTATGGACGAGAACTTTGGCCGGGTGATGGCCAAGCTGAAGCAGCTTGGGCTGGAAGATAATACGATCGTGATTTTCTTCTCCGATAATGGCGGGATGTCGGCGGCCAATTTCGGGAATCCTTCCCGGAATATTCAGCCGGTAGCGCTGGACAAAGCCTTTTCCTCTTCCAATCTGCCGCTGCGTGGTGGTAAGGGATGGATGTATGAGGGTGGAATACGGGAACCGATGCTGATCTACTGGCCGCACCAGGGTGAGCATGGCGTTACCAGCGAGGTTCCGGTGACGAGCACCGATTTTTATTCCACCATCCTGGACATGGTCGGGATCGATCCCAAGCCGCGTGGGGCTAACGGCATCGACGGCAGCAGCCTGGTGCCGATCCTGAAGGGCGACAAGGCCGGTATCGACAAGCTGAAGCAAAAGCCGCTGTTCTGGCATTTCCCGCATTATAGTAATCATGGTGGTCAGAGTCCCGGGGGTGCGGTACGGTTCGGGGATTACAAGCTGATCGAATACTACGAAAACAATACGGTGCAGCTGTTCAACCTCAAGGACGATCCGGGTGAGCAGCATGACCTGGCGAAGACGCAGCCGGACAAGGCGAAGGAGCTGACGGCGATGCTGCACGACTGGAGAAAGCAGGTGAATGCGGAGATGCCGGTGGCCAACCCTAAGTATCAGCCGGGAAGCAAGTGGCCGGGAACGGGGATCAAGGGGGAAGAGGATTCACCTTATGACAAGAAGGGAGGAGGAGAACATTAAACACCTAAACAGAACCATATGTTCATTGTCCAAAGTTATCCGCAAGCGATCTTATTTTGTGTAATTACCATGCTGTGCTGGGGTTCGTGGGCCAATACGCAGAAGCTGGCCGGGAGGAGCTGGCGTTTCGAGCTGTTTTACTGGGATTACGTGATCGGCATATTGTTATTTTCGTTGCTTTCTGCGCTTTCGCTCGGCAGTATGGGAACTGCGGGTCGTCCTTTTATGGAGGACCTTGCACAGGCTGATTGGGGGAATATCGGAAAGGCGCTGATTGGCGGGGTGGTTTTCAATGCTGCCAATATTTTATTGTCTGCGGCGATTGCTATTGCGGGGATGGCGGTGGCGTTTCCGGTGGGGATTGGGCTGGCGTTGATTTTGGGTGTGCTGATCAATTACCTGGGTACGGAGAAGGGGAATCCTGTGCTGTTGTTTTCGGGAGTTGGGTTTGTGCTGATAGCGATTCTTTTGAATGCGGCGGCTTATCGGCGGAAGTCGGCTGCTGCTGCGGGCGCGGCGGCTGCGGCTGGGGGAGGTTCGGGTGTGCGGGGTTCTTCGAAGGGGATTGTGCTTTCGATTGTGGCGGGGATATTGATGTCGTTCTTTTATAGATTTATCGCGGCATCGATGGATGTCGAAAACTTCGAGATGCCTGCGGTGGGCAAGATGACTCCTTATACGGCGACGTTTGTGTTTGCGTGCGGTATATTCCTGAGTAACTTCTTCTTTAACACCCTGCTGATGCGGAAGCCCTTCGATGGGGCGCCGGTCACTTATAATCATTATTTCAAGCGAGGGCTTGGAACGCATATGGTCGGCGTATTGGGCGGGTTGATCTGGGGGCTGGGGAATGCGTTGAACCTGATTGCGGCGGGTAAGGCCGGGCCTGCGATTTCCTATGGATTGGGGCAAGGGGCGACGCTTGTTGCGGCGTTGTGGGGAGTGTTTATCTGGAAGGAGTTTAAGGGGGCGTCGGCGAAGGACAATGTGCTTTTGGCCTGTATGTTTCTGTTTTTTTTGCTTGGGCTGGGTTTTATTATCCAGGCAGGGCAGTAGTTATTTTTAATTAATACTGATTATGAGAAGGGTTATCAATATTGGGTTTCTTTTGTTGTTGTGTCTGGGGGGATTCGGGCAGAGCGCTGGTTTCGCGCGGGTTAGCGATAGCTTGATGAGTCCGTCGGATGTGTCGTTGAAGGGCGTGCTGGGGCAGGCGCTGCAGCTTAGCGAGCAGGGCAGGATTCGGACGCTGCCGGTGTGGAATAATGGGGCGTTGATTACGCTGCTGAGTCCTGAGGCGCGCAACCGGAATACGACGACCGACTGGTACGGGGAGCATGCGGGGAAGTGGATGTATGCTGCTTCGCTGGCGGCGTTGCGGACAGGTGACGATAGCCTGAAAGCGCTTTTGATGCGAACGGCTGACTACCTGGTGCGGAACCAGGAAGCGGATGGCTATATGGGTTCTTATTCACCGGCGCTTCGGATTACGAATGCTGCTTCGAAGCTTCACAAGCGAAGCTGGGATGTGTGGGGATTGAGCTGTACGGTACTGGGGCTACTGGAAGTGAATGCGCGGTTTCATGACGCACGCTATCTGGAGTCGGCGAAGAAGGTCGGGGAGCTGCTGCTGCGGACATTCGGCGAGGGTGGTGCGGATATTACGGATTATGGAACGAGGTATGGATATTCTGCGACGGTGGCGCTGGACCCGGTGGTGATGCTGTACCGGGCGACGGGGGACAAACGATATTTGGAATTTGCGAAGCTGATTGTGCGGGAAGCCGATAAGAAAGATGGGTTGCGGCTGACTGCGGCGATGGCGGCGGGTCGTGATCTGGAGACGGTGGCGGACGGCAAGGTTTATCAGATCATATGGAATCTATTGGGTCTCGCAAAGCTATACGCCGTTACGGGCGATACGGCTTATCTGAAGACGGTACAGGCGGCCTGGAAGAATATTCGGGACTACCATCTTACGATAACGGGCGGGCCTTGGGGTGGTATCGGCAAGCACAAGGAGTGTTTCAACAGCAGGGACTATTGGAGTCCGTATGGTTTCGTGGAGACGTGCAGCACGATGTCGTGGATGCAGCTCAACCGGTTTCTATTGCAGCTGACGGGAGAGGCAAAGTATAGTGAGGAAATCGAGAAGTCGGCCTACAATGCATTGCTGGGTGCGCAGCTGCCGGACGGGCAGCTTTGGACCTATCATTCCTTTACCAACGGGAGGAAGCATCCTGCCAATTACAACGACTGTTGTCCTTCGAGCGGGGCTTTGGCGCTGGAGGAGCTGTCGGAGGTGGCTTATACGAGGAGAGAGGGAGGGATTGCGGTTAATTTATATGGGGCGGGGGAAGTGCGGTTCAAGACAGGCGGTGGCGATGTGTTGCTCTCGCAGCAGACGGATTATCCGATGGCGGGGGTGGTTAGGCTGATGGTGATGGCTGGGAAGTCTGTGCGGTTTCCGATGTTTTTGCGGATTCCGGCGTGGGTGAAGGGTGGCGTGCGGCTGGCGGTGAATGGGAAGGAGGTGGATGCTGCGGGCTTGCGGGCGGGCAGCTATTTTGAGCTGACGAGGGAGTGGAAGAAGGGGGATGTGGTAGAATTGAGCCTGCCGATGGCGCTGCGGGTTGAGCAGCAGCCGGAGGTGGCGATCATGCCGCAGGGTAAGGATGATTTGTACCGGGTGAATTGGTTTGCGTTGGTTCGGGGACCGTTGGTGTATGCGAATGATGGGCTGATCGAAGGGAGGGATAGGGAGATCAATTTCAGGCTGGAGGCAAAGGATATTGAAAAGTATGTGAAGGAGGAGAAGGTTGCGGCCGGCGCAATGGCGTACCGGTTTGCGCCGCCGGGAGAGAAGCCGCTGGTATTTCGTCCGTTTTATGAGGCTGGCGGACGGGAGGCGGGTACGTGGCGGTTGACCTGGATGCAATATGGTATCGACTAATTTTTATTATGAAGAAATTTTTTTCCATAGCGTTGGCCGTTTCTTTGTTCGGCTCCGGTGTACGGGGGCAGAAGGCTCCGAATATTATTTACATCCTGGCGGACGACCAGGGTTATGGTGATCTGGGGGTCTTTTTCCAGAATCAGCGGGCGCAATCGAAGGATCGTTCGAAGCCTTTTGAATTGTCGCCGCAGATCGACCGGATGGCGGCAGAGGGGACGATGCTGACGCATTATTATGTTGCGGCGCCGATCTGTGCGCCGTCGCGGGCTTCGCTGATGCTGGGCGTCAGCCAGGGGCATGCGAATGTGCGGGATAATGAATTCGACAAGGCGTTGGACGACAACTATACGCTGCCGGGCAGTCTGCGGAAGATGGGGTATAGTACGGCGATCGTGGGAAAGTGGGGATTGGAGGGCAACGATAAATACGACCTCAACGGCTATCAGTGGCCGGCGCATCCGTTGAAGCGGGGCTTCGATTATTTCTTCGGGTATATGCGGCATGCCGATGGGCACGAGCACTATCCGAAGGAGGCGTTGTACCGGAAGTACTGGGCGGAGAATGGGAAGGCCGTCTGGCAGAATTATACGAATATCACCCCGAAGCTGGACAAGTGTTACACCGCCGATCTGTGGACGGCGGCGGCGAAGAAATATATAACGGACCATATGCGAGGCAATGAGAAGGGTAAACCTTTCTTCCTGTACCTGGCGTATGAGACGCCGCATGCGGTGCAGGAGCTGCCGACCCAGGCCTATCCCAGGGGCGGTGGTCTTCATGGAGGGATGCAGTGGCTGGGAACGCCCGGGCATATGATCAGCACGGCGTCGGGTGTGCCGGATTCGTATATGTATCCAGAGTATGCCGGCGCTACGTATGATGAAGACCGGAATGGCTCGACCCCGGAGGTTGCGTGGCCTGAGACTTATAAGCGTTATGCCACGGCGAACCGGCGGATTGACGATGCCGTCGGGGATGTACTGCAATTATTGAAAGACCTGAAGATCGATTCCAATACGGTAGTGGTGTATACGTCGGACAATGGTCCGTCGAACGAGAGCTATCTGCCCGAGGACAAGTATCCTCCGAATAAGCCTACCTTCTTTTCGAGCTTTGGTCCGTTCGAGGGCATCAAGGCCGATACCTGGGAGGGGGGCGTGCGTGTTCCTGCTATCGTGCGGTGGCCGGGGCATGTGGCGGGGAAGAAGGTGCTGGCAACGCCGGTGATTGCCTATGACTGGGCTCCGACTTTTATCGGGCTTGGCGGAAAGCCTGCTCCTGAAAGGATGGATGGGGTTTCTGTGGCGCCGATGCTGACGGGGAAGGGTGTGCAGCAGGAGCCGACGATTTATATCGAGTACAAGGGGGAGAACAAGACGCCGGATTATCCCGTCTTTTCTTCGAGCCATCGCGGGCGGGTGCGCAATCAGACGCAACTGCTGCGGGTAGGCGATTACGTGGGTGTGCGGTACGATATCAAATCGGCTTCGGATGATTTTGAGATTTATAACGTAGTTAAAGACCCGGCCGAGCTGAATAACCTGGCCGGTCAGGATAGCATGAAAGCGATGCAGCAGCTGTTCAAGCAGCGGGTGCTGGAGCTACATCATAATGGGGAAGGCTCTCCCCGCCCCTATGACAATGAACCCGTGCTGCCGGCGAACGCCGGGGCGGTTCTGCCCGGTGTCGACTGGGCGGAGTATCGCGGGGTGTTTCCGTGGATTCCGCAGGTGCAGGGGCTTACCCCGGAGAAGAAGGGGAATGCGAAGGGATTGGATTTAGGTGGAGCGGAGGTTGGGAGCGCGAGCGGGGTGCAGGTTGGGCGTGTGAAGGTGTTCACGGGGTATATATCAGTGCCGGCGGATGGGGAGTATACCTTTTATCTCACCTGTGATACGAAGGCGTTTCTCCGGGTACATGATATCCAGGTGATCGATGCCGACTATGGTTATCCGGGCGGCCTGCCAAGGGAGGAGAAGATCGTGATGAAGAAGGGGCTTCATCCTTTCCGGCTGAGCTATCATCGTGACCAGGATCAGGGCGAGCCTTTTCTGAAGCTGGACTGGAGCGGGCCGGGGATGAGCCGGAGGAAGGTGGGTCCGGCCGATTTGTTCCGAGACAACAAATAAAAACCTATAGCATGAAACAGCTGAACCGACTCAAATGGCTGGGCACGGTCCTGGCACCCTTATGCCTTACATCGCTGCTTTTCGGCAATTGCCGGCACATCGTTCCTACCGAGCCGCCGGCTCATTATCCTCCGGGCATCGATACCGCGGCTTATCAGGCCGTTCCACAGTCCGATATCTACGAAGTTTCGGTGATTAGAGATGGGGTGCATCGGGAGAAGCAGCTGGTCTTCCAGAGCAAGTGCCCGGTGTATCAGCAGGGGTATATGAATATGACGACGAACGATATGTATCCTACGAAGATCTTCAAGGACAGGACCATCAACTGGACGACGTTTTCTTTTTCGGGCACGGTAACTATAGAGGTTAAGCTGCTGAGCCAATCGAGGCTGGCCATGAGCAGTGACGTGAAGATTTTGCCGTCGAGAAAGGGTATCCATCCCACGGTGAATGGGAATACCGTCGTCTTCCAGCTGAATAATCCGGGACAGTTTTCGGTCGAGATCAGTGACAGTGGCTATAAAAACGGGCTGATGGTCTTCGCCAATCCGGCCGAGACGAACAAGCCGGACACCTCTTCGGGGACCTATAAGGTGCTGAGGAATGCGACAGCTTCGGATGCCAATGCGGCGGCTCCTTTTGCCGGTATTTACTTCAAGGCGGGGATTCATGATATCGGTGTGTTTCATGTTCCGACCAATATCAAGAACGTCTACCTGGAGGAAGGCGCGTGGGTGTATGGGACCCTGATCATGGACGGCAACCCGGGCGTGCATATTTTTGGCCGGGGCGTGCTGTCGTCTGCGCGGCTGAACTATCGTCAGTCGCATTGTGTGGAGGCTATTACGCAAAGCAACAATATCAACCTGGAAGGGATAACGATTGCCGACACAAAGTTTTTTGCGGTGCGGCTGATCGGAAAGAACAATACGGTGAGCTGGGTGAAAGTCATCGGCGGATGGACCTATAATTGCGACGGTATTGCGGCTTATGATAATTCGACCGTCTCGAACTGCTTTATCTGGGCCAACGACGACAATATCAAAGTTTACCGAAGCAATATCCAGTTTACGGATAACGTGTGCTGGCAGCTGAACAACGGCGGGCTGATCCAGCTGAGCTGGGGCAATGCCAATGCTACCGGGGTGACGATCACGCGTACCGATATACTGCACGCGGAGTGGAATAACGATGCGGTCAACCGCGGAGTGCTCAGCTGTGTCGGCGATAAATTTGCCGAAGGGGGCATGAATGGATTGCAACAGAATTTCCTTATCGATGACCTGGTGACGGAGACGCCGGTACCGCTGGTGTTTCGGGTATCTCCGAATCCGGCGAGCCCTGAGCAGATCCATGGGATGACCTTCCGCAACTGGAGCATTAAGCAGGATATGTCGATTGGATTCCATAATTATATACAGGCGGGGGACCCGGCGCATCCATTTGATGGATTGGTCTTCGATAATTTTGTCTTTAATGGTACGAAAGTGACCGCGGACAATTGGATTACGCTGATGCGGATGGATACGGCTAACATCGTCACACCTACTTTCCAATGATTAGGGGCATTATTACGATAGGATTCCTGCTGCTGGCGGGGCATGTCTTTGCGGGCCGGAGGTATTATGTCGACTCGAGGCGGGGGGATGACGGGTCTTCCGGGGTATCTGTCGATGCTGCGTGGAGGAGCCTTGGGCGGCTGGCGGGTGTGCGGCTGCAGCCGGGGGATTCGGTCTTTTTCCGGCGGGGCTCCTTGTTCAGCGAAAGGCTGGTTATTGTGGATTCGGGTATGCGGGGGCGGTATATTGTGCTGACGGATTATGGTCCGAAGGCGGAGCCTGCTCCGGCGTTTACGAATGGGTCGTTTGCGGATGGGAGCTTTGGGAATTGTATTCGTGTTCGCGGGAGCTGGGTGGTGGTCGAGAACCTGCGCTTTTATGGTACGGCGGCTTATGCGCCGGTGGAGTATCATGGGGAGGGCTGGGTAGAATGGGAGATGGGAGCTATTCACCTGGAGCGGACCGCCGAACATTGTATCGTGCGGGGCAACGAGATCCGCGATTGTGTGGCGGGGATTCGAAGCAATGGGGCTTATGCGCTGATCGAGCGTAACTATATTCATGACTGTAACCGGTTGCTGAAAGAGTGGAACTGGGGGCCGCTGGGTATTTGGATGGGGGCCGATCACCAGGAGGTGTGCTATAACCGGGTTGTCAACTACAGCGCGGTGGACCCGCGAATTGGCTGGGGACCGAATGCCTATGGCAGCGGGGCGGATGGAGGGGCGTTCGAGATCGACGACGCGAGATATGAGAAGTCGGATATTTCGATTCATAATAATGAGACGAGTGATAACCAGGGGTTCCTGGAAGTGACGTGGACGGACGTGAAGAAGAATCCGGGATATGGTCGTTTTCATATTTATCGGAATAGGAGTGATGACTTCCAGCAGTTCGTCGCGCTATGGCGGGGTGAGGGGTGTGTGATAGAGGACAATGTCATTATCCGGCGGAAGGTGAATGCAAATGAGTGGGGCGTATTCAATATTACGCAGATGCATTCGCGGAATGTCGTTCGCAACAATACGATCGTGACCGGGAAGGGAGTGGTGATTTTTAATGTGGGGAGGAAGGGCACGGCTGTTCCGGAGACGATTATATCGGGTAATAGGTATTATGGGGATAGTCTTCTTATGGGGAAGGAAGGGCCGGGGGATTCGGCGGTGTATGGGGGGCGGCGGTGGGTGATGGCTGCTGGGGGGAAGGCGGAGGCGGTGATTGTGGTGGGACGTGGTGCCGGGCGGGGAGGCGGTGCTGGGCGCGGGGGTTCGCGGTTCGCGGCGGAGGAGCTGGGGCGTTATTTGTCGAGGATGAGCGGGGCGGATTTTAAGGTGGGGTCGGCTGGCGGCGGGAAGCGGGCGATTTTGTTGATGAGGGAGGATTCGTTGGCTTTGGCTTCGGAGGAATATAAGATCGAGGTGCGTGGTCGTGATCTTGTGCTTTCGGGCGGGTCGGATCGGGCGTTGTTATATGCGGTATATGATCTGCTGCACCGGTTGGGCTGTATATGGGCGGCGCCGGGATTCGATTTTTATAAAGGCGGTGCGGAATATGTTCCTTCTTTACCGGAGTTGGCGTATGATGCTACGGTTCCTGTGCATGAGATGCCTGCTCTTGCGTACAGGAAGATAGACGTCGAGGAAGGCAGGACGCATACTATCGGCAATCTGAAAGAGATTATAGCGTGGATGCCGAAGGTTCGGCTGAATGTGCTGCAGGTTCCGCTCAACTACCAGGGGGCGGGGCGGGTTCAGTGGGATCATTGGCGGGAGGCGTTGACGCCGGAGCTGAAGAAGCGGGGTATTCTTATCGAGGTTGGCGGTCACGGTTATCAGAATTTTATCAGTGCAAGGATGAAGGGCGGGGCTTTGTTCAGGCAGCATCCCGAGTGGTGGGGTTGTAATCGTGCGGGTGTGCCGGATACGACGGAGAATCTTGTTTTCAATACGGAGAATGCGGGGGCGGTGGCTTATTTTCTTGGGAATATAGAGCGGTATTTGCGGGAGCGTCCCGAGATCGACATTTTCGATTGCTGGCCGCCGGACGTTGCGAAGTGGGCGGAGTGTCGGGCGATGGCGGAGATGGGGACGGCGGTGGATAGGCAGGCGAGGCTGATGAACAAGGTGGATTCTGTGGTGGCGGGGGTTCGGCCGGGGCTGAGGCTGGAGGTTATTGCTTATGGGCAGGTGCTGGAGCCGCCGGGGGCGGGTTCGGGTGCGGAGGTTGGGGCGGAAGGGCGTGCGGCGCTGGGGGCGGAAGGCCGGGCGGAGCTGGGCGTGGGGGAGCGGGCGCTTGGAGGTGCGGGGGGGCTGAATCCGGGGGTGATGGTGGATTTTTGTCCGATCAATCAAAGTTTCGAGGTACCGCTTTATGATACGTCGGAGAGGGCCAATGCGGGTTATTTCCGGGCGGTTGAAAAGTGGCGACGGCTCTTTTCGGGCGACCTTGGGTTATATTCGTATTATCGAAAATATGCGTGGCGGTCGATGCCGGTGATATTGCCGCATTATATGCAGGATGAGATGAAGTGGTATGCGGGGATGGGATTTAAGGGTGTTTCGACGTATGCGGAGCCGGGGGATTGGTATAGCTATGAGATGAATCATTATGTGCTGGCGGGACTGGCGTGGAATGCGCGGTGCGATGTGGATTCGATGATGAGAGAGGTGGGAAGGGTGAGGTATGGGGGTTCTTCCGTGGCGATGGAGGCTTATCGAGTGCTGGAGGATGTGGTGAGGCGGTATGGAAGTATTCCGTATACGAGGTTGAAGGGGGTTGGGGGTTTGGATTCTGCGGCGGCGGTGTTGAGGGGATGTAGGGAGCGGTTGGGAAATGATGATGAGAATTTTCGGCGGCTGGGCCTGATGCTGGATTATGCGATTGGGGATTTGGAGATATTGTCCCTGCGGGCATCGGGGGCGGGAGAAGCGGCGGTGAGGACGAGAGTCGAGGGATTGTCGGCCCTGCTGGGTGCGCATGTTGGAGAGGGGGTGTTTGTGCTTCGGCGGAAGGATGATTGGCGTATTTTATTAAACCATTACAATAGTTTGAAATGAGACGACTTGCCTTATTATTATCGATTGGATTGCTGTGCGGGTCTGCGATGCAGGGGAAGGCGCAGCAAAAAGGAAGCGCTGTCCGGCTCGGCAGCGCCGTGAAAATTTCCGAAGCAGTGCTTCGGGATAAGATTAAGGGCGGCTGGGCGGGGCAGACGATCGGAGTAACTTTCGGAGGCCCTTATGAGTTCAAATACAATGGCACGTTTATCCAGGACTATCAGCCTTTGTTTTATAGCGAGGGGTATATCCGCAAGACGATGCTGGAGACGCCGGGGCTGTACGACGATTTGTATATGGACCTGACCTTTGTCGACGTTTTCGAGCGGCTGGGTCTGGACGCGCCGGTGGATTCGTTTGCGAGCGCTTTTGCGCATGCGGGCTATAAGCTCTGGCATGCCAACCAGGCCGCGCGTTATAATATATTAAACGGCATGAAGGCGCCGGCCAGCGGGAATTGGATCAACAGTCCGCATGCGGATGATATCGATTACCAGATCGAGGCCGACTACGCCGGACTGATGAGCCCGGGGATGCCGAATGCGGCTTCGGCTATCAGCGATAAGATCGGGCATATCATGAATTACGGTGACGGGTGGTATGGAGGCGTTTATTTCGGAGCGATGTATTCGTTGGCGTTTGTTTCCTCCGATGTGCCCTGGATTGTCGGCGAGGCGTTGAAGAGCATTCCGGAGGGGAGCGGCTATCGCCGGTGTATTTCGGATGTCATCCGCTGGCACAAGCAGTATCCATCCGACTGGCACTCTACCTGGTTCGAGCTGCAGAAGAAGTGGTCCAGTGACAGGACTTGTCCCGAGGGAGTGTTTCTGCCGTTCGATATCGACGCTACGATCAACAGCGCTTATGTCGTGATGGCGCTGCTATATGGCAACGGGGATTTTGGCCGCACGCTGGACATTGCGGCGCGGGCGGGTCAGGATGCGGATTGTAATCCTTCGTCGGCGGGTGGTATTTTGGGGACGGTGCTGGGATACGATAAGCTGCCGGAGTTTTGGAAGAAAGGATTGGCTGGAGGGGAGGACATCGATTTCAAGTATACGACGATCTCGCTGAATAAAGTTTATGAGATAGGCTACCGGCATGCGTTGGCGAATATCAAGCGCAATGGAGGGCACGCTGGTAGCGGTTCGGTTACCATACAAACGCAGGAGCCGAAGCCTGTGCGGTTGGAGCAGAGCTTTCCGGGGTTGTATCCGGTGAAGAAGGAAGAGGTGGCGCTGAGTGCGGACCATACGGTTTCATTCGAGTTCGAGGGGACGGGATTTATCCTGAATGGGGCGCCGCGGGCTAAGAACAATAAGAGTCCCGAGTATGTGTTTCAGACGGAGGTCTGGCTGGATGGGAAGAAGATAGAATCGCCGTCGCTGCCGACGGACTTTACGACGCGGCGGCTGGAGGTGACCTGGAAGTATCCGTTGCAGAAGGGGAAGCACTCGGTGACGGTGAAGGTGCTGAATCCGGACGAGCGGTATGAGATAAGGGGATTGGCGTATATCGTGCTTTCGGATGCGCCGGTGAAGAATAGTTTTGTATCGGCCGTGCCGGCCGATACGGCGGGATATCGTGTGTCTACTTATGTGTACAAGAAAGAGCTGCGGCTGGATTTGTATTCGCCTAAGACGGCGGGGGTGAAAAAAATGCTACCGGTAATCGTTTTGTTTCATGGGGGCAGCTGGGTTTCGGGAGACCGGTCGCAGCTGAATCCGCAGTGTAAGTATTTTGCGCAGCAGGGTATCGCGGCTATAACGGCGGATTACCGGTTGCTGGGTAAGGATACGGGTATTGTTGATGCGAAGAGTGTGGTTCGCTGGGTGAAGGGGCATGCCCGGGAGCTTGGCATCGATACCGGGCGGATTATTCTTGGCGGGGCTTCGGCGGGTGGTCATCTGGCGACCATGGCGTTGCTGGACCGGGGGAGGAATGATCCGGGAGATGACCTATCGATTTCTGTTTCGGCGCGAGCGTTAGTTTTGTTTAATCCTGCTTATAGTCTGGCCGATGATCCGACGGTGGAGCCTTATCGGCTGGCGGGAGGGCTGGTTCCGCCGGTGGTTTTCTTTTATGGGAGCAAGGATAAATGGAAGCCAGCGGGAGATAGCCTGCAGGTACAGCTGAAAAAAGCGGGGGGCGTGTGCGAAGGCTGGGTCGCCGAGGGAGAGGTACATGGATTTTTCAATAAGGAACCCTGGAATAGCGCTACTTGTGTGCATGCGCAGAATTTCCTGGCGAGGATGGGGTTGATGAAGCCGGCGGCCAGCCGTGAAGAGATGATGACTGCGTATGTAGGAGGTTAGGGACTTTTTTTATATTTTGTGGTATTAATCTCTATACCATGAAAAAAGTATCTTCTTTCTTTATCCTGTTCTTCTCAGGATTTTTAGCCAAAGCACAAGACACTGTTTATTACAATACAAATTGGCAGACAACGGATGCTGCTCATGCTTCCTATAACCAGGTAAGGGTGAAGTCCGACGCCGGCTGGCAGGTGACGGACTATTATCGATCGTCGGGAAGGGTGCAGATGACCGGAAATTTTGCGGATGATTCTTTCCATGTGCAGAATGGGCGATTCACCTGGTATGATGAGAAAGGGGGAATCAATCACCGATGCGATTATGTCAATGGAAAGCTCGATGGAGTAGATACGCTATATTATCCGAATGGGCGAAAGAAGACCGTCGGTGTAAATAAAGATGGAGAAAGAGACGGGGAGTGGATTGGGTATTTCCCAAACGGGAAAATGGCGGGAAAGGCTGTGTATGAAAAAGGGAAGCAGGTGTCTTCTGCTTTTTACAATGAGGATGGAACGAATAATAAGGGGATAAAAGAGTTTATGAAAAACGCCAGCTATCCGGGTGGTCCTGCTCAGCTTCTCCGATATTTGAATAAGTCGTTGAAGTATCCGGATATAGCGGTAAAGCGTAAGATCGAGGGAACGGTGGTGGTGGTTTTTAAAGTATCCAAGGAGGGGACGCCGTCGGAATTCAAGGTCGTGCAGTCGGTGGACAAATCGCTGGACGAGGAGGCGCTAAGGGTTATGAGAGAGATGAAGGATTGGGAGCCGTCGATAGTGGGCGGTGTTTATTCGGATAGTTATATCAAACAGCCGGTGGTTTTCCGGTTTTAGGGTTTTTTGGAGGGGCGGGGTCCGCGGCGGCGGGCCGGGGTGCGCGGTGGCGGGCCGGGGTCCGCGGCGGTGGGGCGGGGTGCGCGGCGGTGGGGCGGGGTCAACAATAAATTCCAAATTCGGTGTGCAATTGCTTTACCGCGTCCACGATATTACCGTGGACGTTTTTTATTATCGTGCTTAGGATGGAGCGCAGCTCGATGACATCGGTGGGTTTGGTGATAAAGCAGAGGGCGCCGAGGGAGAGGCAATCGCCGACGTCGGTTGGGAAGGAGGAGGTGGTGTACATGATGACGGGGACGTCTTTGAGCTTCGGGTTTTGCTTTATCGATTGCAGGCATTTTCTGCCATCGGTCATGGGCATGTTGAGGTCGAGAAAGATGATGTCGGGCGTGTCGTTCTCCTCCAGGAATTTCAGGGCTTGCTGTCCGTCTTCGGCGGAATTGAAGATGATGGCGGGGTCGATGGCCTGCAGGGTATGGGCGAACAGGTCTATGTCGTCTTCGTCGTCATCCGCGAGAAAAATATTCAATGGTCTTGCCATAACTATTGTTTTACCGGCAGGCTGATATGAAATACCGCTCCTTCGTTCATTTTGGAGGTAGCGGTAATGCTACCGCCGTGCCGTTCTACTATTTTTTTACACAGCGCCAGTCCGAGGCCGGTGCCTTCGTACTGGTCTTTTGCATTCAGCCGGGTGAATGTATTGAAGATGTTCTCGGCGTAGTCCTGGGGGAAGCCGATACCGTTGTCTGCTACGTCGATCAATGCAAAGGTTTTTCCGTTCTGTGTTTCTATCTTTCCCGTTATGGTCAGCTGAGCGGGGATTCCTTTTTTTACGAATTTGAGCGAGTTGTTTATCAGGTTATAGAATAGCTGATAGACGAGTACGGGCGCGCCTTCTATAATGGGTAAGCCGGCGTGTCGGATCGTCGCATTGCGGTCATGGATAGTTACTTCGAGGTCGGATTCGATTTGGCGTAAGACCTGGTCGAGGTCTACATTGACAAAGTCTTCCTGTACGTTGGTCAGCGTCGAATAGCGCAATACTCCATCTATCATCTGATACATCCTGTTTGCCGCGCTTTCTATTTTATTTACAAAAACTTTGCCCTGGTCTGAAAGTCCGTCGGAGGCCTCGTGGATCAGGCGGTTTATAAATGTCTTAATCTTTCTTACCGGTTCTTTCAGGTCGTGTGAAGCTACGTGCGCGAACTGCAGCAGGTCTTCGTTGGAGCGTTTCAGCTCTTTGGTTCGTTCGGCGACCAGCCGTTCGAGCTGACCTTCGACGGCCTTTTGTCCTTCAATATTCGTCAGGGCCCCTACCCATTTGCGAATCTCTCCGTCCTGGCCGCGGATGGGGTTACCGATTACATAAAACCACTGGTAGCTGCCGTCCGATTTTTTCAGCTGAAACTCGAAGGCGATCGGGAAGCCTGTTTGCAGGCTGTGCCGCCATGCATTGTTAAGGCCATTAAGATGGTCAGGATGAACGTAGGCAGACCAACCGTTACCCTGGGAGGCTTCGGGTGTGCTGCCGGTATATTCGTACCACTGGGGGTTAAAAAAGTCGGTATAGCCGTCGGGGCGCGATGTCCAGATGAGCTGGGGCAGGGATTCGGTCAGCGTGCGAAATTGTTCTTCGCTTTGTTTGAGCGCCTCTTCCGCCAGCTTGAGGTCCGAGATGTCGCGGGTGGTGCCGGCGATCAGGACCACCTCTCCATTCTCGTTAAAGACGGGCGCAAAGATATAGTCGTAGATACGTTTGCCCAGAGTAGCGTGCGGGAAGGATACTTCGCCGCGGATAGATTTTTTGGTAGTCGAGACCTGGTCTATCTCGCGTTCGTGCATTTCTGCGTGCCAGGGTTCGTAGCCGAGGGCGAGCAGCCCCTGCCCTATCGATTGGTCCCAGCTGCGTCCCCACATTTCGAGAAGGGCCCGATTAGCGTATAGAAATTTGTAGTTAAGATCGAGCGCGTATACGAGGTCGGGGGTGCTGCCGGTAATACCTTCGTATAACCTGCGCTGTGCGTCCATTTCATCGCGCGTTATGCTCAGCGCCTCTTCGATGTTCTTTCGCTTTGTGATGTCCGATGCGGCGCCGAACCATTCGATTATTTCGCCATCGCTATTCAGGATGGGGACTGCCCGGGAGAAGGTCCAGCCGATGGTGCCGTCGGCTTGCAGGACCTGGTGCTCGAGCTCGTAGATGGTCTTTTCGTCAATGGCCTTTTTAATAGCCCTGAGCACGCGGGGCTGGTCCTTTGGGTGTATATATTTTTGCAGCCATTGCCGGTCGGGGGCGCCGGTATCGGTCAGGAAGCCTCGTCCGTCCAGCTGGCGGAGCTCCTTCCAGTCGGGGCTTATCCGATATATCACATCGGAAGATGCTGTTACGAACGCTCTAAAGCGTGCTTCGCTTTCTTTGAGCCTATTTTCGATTGCATAGCTGGTTTTCTTTGCGGCAAAGCTCACCAGAACGCCGGCGGTTGAACCGGTGTTGTCATTGATGGGTTCGAAGTCGCAGGTATCGAAGGTGTTTTCTAAAAACGGAAACATGCCTTCTGCCGGAGGCTTGGCTTTGTTTGATTCGAAAACTTTTTTAATGAGGGGGGAAACGAGTGACCAGGTTTTGTGAAGGAATTCCTCTGCGGGAATGCCTTCGTGGAATGTCCTATCCGAAAATCGTGCGACCTGTCGGGAGAAGCTGTCGTTGCTGTATAAAAGAGGAGTTGTGCCCCAAAACAAAAGGCAGGGTACTGGCAATTTGGCAATCACAGATCGTACTATATCTAATCCGCCGGCTGGGGTTTGCAAAGTATTGTGTTTAGTTGTAATTCAATTTACCCTTATTCAAAATGTGTTCCATTTTGACAAGTTAAGCGGGCGGGCGCGGGCGGGAGGACTGGCCGGGGGCGGGATGGGCGCTGGGCGGCGCGGGATGAGCGCTGGCCGGGGCGGGCTGGAGGGGCGAAGGTTAGACTGGGGAAATAATTCAACACATGGAGGTAGCTGGCTGGAGGGTAATCGGGGTACCGAGCATCGCCGCTTTTATGTCGTGGGGGTGGGTGTATTTCGCGACCCGGGTATGTGCGAGCTTGGGGATATGGCGGATGGTCGAGAGCAGGTCGGCCGAGCTCATATCGGGTAATTGGGCCTTGATAAAAATGAAATCGGGCTGGAGGTATTGTAGCTGGTCGAGGGCTTGGGTGCCGCTTTGGGCCCAGGTACATTTATAGTCCAGGTTGGTTTTGTTGATGGTCTCTACAAAGGCTCTCAGCTCACTGCTGTCGTTCTCTACGAGCAAAATATGTTTTTTCATCTCCTTTTAATTTGGCTATAACGCTTGTCCAGGTGAATTTATGCGAAATGTGTGCCACTGATTTGGAGGGGATGGGCGGGTGGTTGGAGTGGGGGCGGGCGGAGTAGAGGGAGGCGCGGGCGCGGGTATTAACCCCTCGCCGGAGCGAGGGGTTGTATGGAGATAGGTTAGAATTTCACGTTGAAGGTTCCTTCGGTGACGTAGATGAGCGAGTCTTTGTAAGCGAGCGTTTGGAAGTCGAGGTAGTGGTTGTCTACTGTTCCGTAGAAGGTTCCGGACACGCCTTTGGAGGTTACCGAAGAGACGATGATGCTGTCGTTGTAGCTGGCATACATCACAGTGGCGAAGCTGCCGCCGCCTGCGGGTACGATATAGTTAAGGTAAGAGTTGGGTGCGGAGGGGTTGACGAGGGCCTGGCTCGGATAGACGCCTGGTTTGAGGGGGCCGTTTGTCGTCAGGAAGAGCTGGATGGCGGGGAAGCTGTGGAGGCTATCGGTACCGGCCATGATGTCGATTTCGCCGCCGGTGGTATCGACTGTGATAGCGCTAAAGGTGGTCAGCTTTCCGTTGATTTTGGCAGAGACGGTAATGGGGCCGCTGGAGGGGTCGTCTACGTTGCTTTTCTTACAGGCTGTAAAAAGGATAAGTAGAACCACTGAGGAGTAAAGGAGCTTTTTCATAGAAATAAATATTGAATTTTTCGGAAAACGCAGTGGGGCGGGAAAAATTGTCCGATTGACATTAATGAGATGTTATTGACCTGGCGGGGTTTTCGGCTTGGTGGGGCAGTTAGTTATCCAATGCTGTAGCCGTTTTCAGCGAATATGTTGTCCGTCCAGCTGTTACGTATGCAATCCATAATCAGGTGTACCCGCGGTGTGGTTCCGATGTTGACGATGCTGTGAGTGGCGCTGAAGTTCATGTACCAGCATTCGCCGGCGGCGAGGTGCAGCTGGTCTTGCTCGATAGTAAAATATACTTCCGGGTTTGTCAAGATGGGGATATGTATTCTGAATTGCCCGTCATGGTAGGCGCAGCCGTGGTCTTTGTGGGGTTTGATGATGCTTCCGGCTGCCAGTGAGAGCAGGCGGACGGATTCTTTTTCGCACTGCCATTCGTTTAGAATCTGTTTTACGTAGGGCATCGAGTCGAGGATGGGAGTGTCTTTGTATTGGGCGTTGGGGTGTGAAAAGATATCATTGCTTTGGCCGCTCATGGAGCGGAGGGAGAGGCTGCGCCAGTCGCCGTTGTAGTCTTTTGTGTTGAAGTGGAGGGGCCAGTCCTGGTTCAATACTTCGGTCAGCTCGGATTGGAGGGTTGTGGGATCATAGGAGTGGGTGAACTTTATGTAGTTCATAAGATTGGCTTAAGGGTACTAATATAGACCAATTCAGGGGAGGGATACTTTTTTCATTTTGGGCGTGAGGAAGTGGATGATGAGCCAGGCGAGGAGGTAGACGAAGCCGCAGATGGTGAAGAGGATGTTGTAGCCGGTGACGATGTGGCCTTGCAGCTTGTAGAAGTCGAGAAGGTAGCCGGCGAGGATGGGGAAGAGGATGCCGCCGACGGAGCCGGCCATGCCGCCGATGCCGGTTACGGAGCTGAGGGCGTGTTTGGGGAACATGTCGGAGACGATGGTGAAGATGTTGGCGCTCCAGGCGTTGTGAGCGGCGGCGGCGAGGCTGATGAGGGCGACGGCGGACCAGCTGTTGTGGACGTTTTTGGCGAAGACGATGGGGAGGACGCAGAAGGCGGCCAGGAGGAGGGTTGTTTTGCGGGCTTTGAAGACGGGCCAGTTGTTGCGGATCAGGCGGGAGGAGAGGAAGCCGCCGCCGATGCTGCCGATGGTGGTGGCGAGGTAGATGGTTCCGAGCTGGAGGCTGGGTTTGGAGAGGTCGAGGGAGAAGGTGGAGGAGAAGTATGAGGGGAGCCAGAAGAGGAAGAACCACCAGATGGGGTCGGTGAGGAATTTGCCGACGATGAAGGACCAGGTTTGGCGGAAGGTCAATAGTTTAATCCACTTGATGGGTTGGTTGGCGTTTTGCGCGGGGGATGTGGCGGCGGGAGTGGGCTCGGGGCCGTCCTGGGTGATGAATTCGAGCTCTTGGGGCGAGAGGTTCTTTTTGCGTTGGGGGATTTCGTAGAAGGTGAGCCAGAAGATGAGCCAGATAAAGCCGAGGAGGCCGGTGATGACGAAGGCCATTTGCCAGCCGAAGGCGGCGAGGATGAGGGGGACGATGATGGGGGCGATGACGGCTCCGATGCTGGAGCCGGAGTTGAAGAGGCCGGTGGCGAGGGCGCGCTGCTTTTGGGGGAACCATTCGGCGATGGCTTTGATGGCGGCGGGGAAGTTGCCGGATTCGCCGATGCCGAGGAAGCCGCGGGCGAGGATGAAGCCGGTGGTGGTTTTGATCAGGGCGTGGAGCATGCCGGCGCAGCTCCATAAGATGATGGAGAGGGTGTAGCCGGCTTTGGTTCCGATGCGGTCGATCATTCGGCCGAAGAAGAGGAGGCCGGCGGCATAGGTGATGGAGAAGGCCATGATGATGCGGCCGTAGTCGGTTTCGGTCCAGTGGAATTGTTTTTCGAGGATGGGTTTGAGCAGGCCGATGATCTGTCGATCTATATAGTTGATCGAGGTGGCGAAGAAGAGGAGGACGACGACTATCCAGCGATAATTTTTCATTTGGCATTCGAGCTTTGGGCCGGCATGGCGGGTGATTAGGCGTTGTTCAGCTGGGTCAGTTCGTGGCGCATCTGGTCGAGTATTTTTTGATTTACTTCGATCAGGTGCTGGGTGTTTTTTGCGCGGTTCCATTCGAGGAATCGGTCTTGATGATAGAAGGGTTCGGGGGTTAGGAGTTCATTTTCCAGATAGCTGATGAGACTGCTGTAGTATGATTCCTGTTCGCCGGCGATCATGATTCTGGCGCGGAGGGCGTTGTATTCGTTTAGCTGGCGGTTGATTGTTTCGATGTAGCGGGGGTGCGGGGAGGAATGTGCGGGATGGGGGGAGGGTTCCACGGGATGGAGGGAGGGTTCCACGGGATGGAGGGAGGGTTCCACGGGATGAGCGGAGGAGTCTGGGGGGGTGCTGGCGAGCACTCCTTTTACGAAATGGCCGGCGCCGCCGTCGGTGTTGGGGGCGGGGATGTTCATGAGGCCGGCGATGGTGGGGGTAAGGTCGGTGTGCTCGAAGTAGGGCAGCTTTCGTCCGCGGGCGATGTTGGGGCCGACGAAGAGCATGGGCGTTTGGGTGCTGTCGGTTTCGATGATGGGGTGCCATCCTTTTTCACTTTGTCCGTGATCGGATGTGACGATGAGGAGTGTGGAGTCGTATGTGCCGGTTGTTTTGAGGTGGGTTATGAGCTTGCCGAGCAGGCGGTCGGCTTCTTCGACGCATGCGACGTAGGGGGAGCCGGGGCCGAATATGTTTCTATAATAGGGTTTGGCGGGGTCGGTATACGATAAATAGCGGCCTTCGTTGCCGGGGGTTTGGAGGTGGATGCGGGCGTAACGAATATCATAAGTGTCGAGGAGCCCGATGCTTTGTTCCAGGAC
>JAFDYG010000343.1 GCA_018267545.1 Bacteroidota bacterium | reverse complement strand
CAGGCTGCCGATCATCAATGCCAAGCCGAATAGTAGTGTTCTTTTCATGGCTATAAAGTTCAGGTTCCTAATGTTATGAAAAAACTAAAAATTGACGACCCCGGCTTCCCGACGCGCAGATTTCTCTTTTGCGTTGATAAACAGGGTGTTTAGGATGGTAACGCCGTCGATATTTCCGAGGTCTGCGGAGCAGGCGCGCTCAGGGTGCGGCATCATTCCAAAGACGTTGCGGGTAGCGTTGCAGATACCGGCTATGTTCCTAAAGGAGCCGTTGGGGTTGGCGCCGGGGATGATGTTGCCGTTTTCGTCGGAATAGCGATAGATGATCTGGTCGTTTGCTTCGAGCTGGTCGAGGGTCAGGTCATCCGCGTAGTAGCGGCCTTCGCCGTGAGCGATGGGTATTTTCAGGGCCTGGCCATTGTCACCGGCGCCGCGGAGGTAGACGTTTTTCGAGATAAATTGCTGGTTGGCGTTGCGAAGGAGGGCTCCGGGCAGCAGGTGGGATTCACAGAGCACCTGGAAGCCGTTGCAGACGCCGAGGACCTTACCGCCTTCTCCGGCGAAGCGGATGACGCTTTGCATGATGGGGCTAAAGCGGGCGATGGCTCCGCAGCGGAGGTAGTCGCCATAGGAAAAGCCGCCGGGGAGGACGATGCAGTCGTCGGTGGTGAAGCCGCTCAGGTCGGTGTCTTTGTGCCAGAGCATCCGAACTTCCTGGTTGAGGTCTTGCTGCAGGGCATCATACATGTCACGATCGCAATTGGAACCGGGGAAAACGACTACGCCAAATTTCATTCTTCTTTGATTTGAGAGGGCAAAGTTACGAATTTATACAAAGTAGTTCATAGCAAGAATGTAAATCACTATCAACCAATGCAATATATTGGGCATGGTGGTTTTATTGGGGAAATAGTAGGCGGAGGCGTGGAAGGCGGCGAAGGGGACGGCCATGATGATCCAGTTCTCGTAGGAGTTGACCCGGTTGATGAGGATAATAAGGATGGCGACCAGCAGGAAGAGGAGGAGGAGGCTCCAGCTCTTGCGGATTTGGATGAGAAATTTGCTGAGGTTTTTCTGGACGAAATAGCCGCCGATGATAAAGGGGATGAGGAGCCAGACCATGCCGAGGGAGATCCAGATGGACTCGGGGAAGGCGGGGACGGTGAAGACGATCTTGGGGACGATATCGGCCCAGCGCCAGTGGCCGCTCAGGTATAGGAACAGGAAGAGGAAGTAGTAGGGGAAGGTGAAGCCGAGCAGCCCGACAAACCATTCCCGGACTCTAAACGGCCGCATGGTGAGCAGGCCGGAGAGGACGAGGAGCAGGAAGGCGACAGCGGGTATATATAATAGTGACACGATGCCGGTCCAGAGGCCGATATTGAAGATGGCGGTGCCGGGCCGGTGGCTGTTGTAGAGCTCCATCATCCGGTACCAGACCCAGATCATGATGGTATTGATCAGGAGGGGAGCGGAGAAATGGCTCCAGTCGGGTAAGAGGGAGGTGATCAGGATATAGGACATGCCGGGCAGGAAATTGGGTTTCGGCAGTACTTTATGGTGGTTGGAGATCCGGTTGAGGAGGGAAGCCTGGATGATGAGGAGCAGGAAGGTCAGTATGGAGTAGCCGATGGGGGCGTTGTGAAAGACGGAGTCGAGGGCGTGCAGGATGAGCCGGTACAGGTAGTTGTCTTCCGGGTGCAGGGTCGGGTTCACCGGATGCAGGAAGAGGGGGAACTTCAGTACCAGGGCGTAGAAAAGCAGTATTAAGGCGTTTGCCGGGTTCTTCTGTCTAAAAATACCGATCACCGGGTCTTGTGTTTAGGTAAATTCAACTTTTGCAAAGCAAAGATAATTCTTGTAGAGACAAGGAATAATAGTTTCCCAGCTGCTTACCTGCTTACCGTAGCGGGGCATGAAATCATAGCCACGATCGAGGTTGCGGAGTGTCGGATAGCGGGTCACTTTCCCTTCCGGGGAGATGCTCTGGTTGTTGAGGAGCATATTCCGCCGTTCATAGAGATTGAAGAGGAAGTGCAATTCGCCGCCTGTATTGACCAGCTCGTGGGAGATAAGATTTTCGGTCTCGTCGTCGAACTGGCTCTTGGGTATGATGGCGCTCCACTGGAGGTTGCTTGCTGCGTCGAAGGAGAGGACCATGAGGTTTTCGGCGTGGAAGCGGGTGGCGTAGTTGCCATAGTTCCGGCTCCAGGGATTATAATATGGACTGTAGTAGTAGGGTGAGTAGAAGCCGCCGGGTCCGAAGGCGGGGTTATACATATAGTCCCAGCGGTTGAACATGTTGCCGCGGGAGGTGGTGTAGAGCGATTCGGTGACGAGGAGGTAGCCGCCGTCCCGTTTGGTCACGATATGTTTAATAAAGAAGTCGTTGAAGGCCATGCGGAGGTTGGCGTCGGTGCTCTTGGCCTGGGCGCGGAGGTCGTCGTTGAAGACGGTAACCTTCTCTTCCATCCGGGTATTGGTTTTCTTGTCCCAGATGACGGAGTAGAGGCCTTCGATGTTGCCGCGCCGTTGTTTATAGTAGAAGCCGGAGAGGATGTAGCGTTTGTTGTTGTTGTCTACTTTGACCTTGATCTCGTCGAGAATTCGGTCCCCGGAGCCGATGTCCCTGACCGAGAAGCTGTCGGCCTGGGGGCCTTTGGTGACGAGGGCTACCCGGGAGACGTAGTCGTTGCTGCCGCTGCGGAGGTATTTGCCGAAGACGAGCTGGCCTTCGTTGTCGACCTGGAAGTCGGTAAAGAGCTCGTTCTTTTCCTCCATCGGGATAAAAATACGGTGACGATCGAGCAGCTGTAGCTGATCGTTATAGAGGAAGGTCGTAAACAGGAAGTTTTTGGGGTTCTTGCTGTTGATCTTGAAGACCATGATCTTTGATTTGTCTTCGCTGATCACGGTGGTGTAGATCTTATTATTAGACGAGAAGCCGATCTGGGTGGTGTCGAGCTCGATGGTTTCGCCGATGGGTTTGGCCGTGGCGTCGAGCTTGATGGCGGAGCAGTGGACGATATTCTTCTTTTGATATTCGAAGATGAGGTAGAAGTAGTCCTGGTATGCGGCGAAGTCGACGTTGATATACTTGTCGGGCATGAAGGAGAGGGGTACCCGTTGGAGGAGCTTCATGTCGTTGTCGTAGACGCTGATGGCGTTATTGGAACTATTGTTCTTGAATACCAGGAAGTTACCGCCGATTTTTCCGATAATTTCGAAATTGGTGCGGCGTCCGTCTTCCCGTTCCGGCTCGGTGTAGGTGATTTGCTGGACCTGGGCTTTGGCCAGGGAGGCAAAGGTCAGGGTTAGCGCAAGCAAGAGGAAAGACAGGGTTCTATTCATGGTTTCCACTACAATTTATGTTGTAAGATAGGGAAAAGTATCATTTATAGTTGTTACGGGGGTTTTAAAGTTGGGGTTGCCCGCCGGCCGGCGTCCGGGCGTAAAGGCCTGGTTAAAATTTAGCTTGCTTCTTTAACCTATTTACTTATAACTTTGTTTCTTATTAAATAGAAGACTCGTTTGTGAGCAAACAGATCAACAAAGTAAGTTTAGCAAACCTCGTTATTGCTTTAGGTATCATTTACGGCGACATCGGAACATCCCCTCTCTACGTTCTAAACGCCATCATCCATGGAAGAACCATCAAAGAAGAGCTTATTCTGGGTGCACTTTCCTGTATTATATGGACCCTAACGCTACAGACAACCGTAAAATATGTCTGGCTGACTCTCAAGGCAGATAACAATGGGGAAGGGGGTATTTTCTCTCTTTATGCCCTTGTAAGGCGGCAGAAGCGTTGGCTCGTCATACCCGCCATGATCGGTGGGGCTGCCTTGCTGGCGGACGGGATGATTACCCCGCCCATTTCGGTCACTTCGGCGATCGAGGGGCTGCGGCAGATGCCGGCATTCCGGTATGTCGATCAGTCGACGATCGTATACCTGGTCCTGGGAATCCTGGTGATCCTGTTCTTCCTGCAGCAGTTCGGCACGGAATCGATCGGGAAGCTGTTCGGACCGATCATGTTTATCTGGTTTACCATGCTGGCGGTGCTGGGGAGCAGCCACCTGCTGGACCACCTGGGCATTTTCAAGGCACTGAGCCCGCACTATGCCTTCAACCTGCTGGTCCATTATCCCAAGGGCTTCTGGATACTGGGTGCCGTCTTCCTTTGTACAACCGGGGCCGAGGCCCTCTACTCCGACCTGGGGCACTGCGGCAAGGGGAATATCCGGATTTCCTGGATTTATGTAAAGGCCTGTCTGATCCTGAATTATCTGGGACAGGGCGCCTGGCTGCTGGCCCAGTACGACAACCGGATTTTCGATACGAATGTGGGCAATCCTTTCTATAATATCATGCCGACCTGGTTCCTTATTCCGGGTATCATCATCGCCACGGCGGCGGCTATCATTGCCAGCCAGGCGTTGATCACGGGTTCGTTTACCCTGATCAGCGAGAGCATGCGGCTTAACCTCTGGCCGAAGCTGCGGATCTCCTACCCTACTGAAGAACGGGGGCAGTCCTATATTCCGGCGATCAATTTCATGCTCTTTATCGGCTGCTGCGGGATTACGCTGTATTTCCGCAGCTCGGCGCATATGGAAGCGGCCTATGGTCTGGCGATCACCCTTTGTATGCTGGCGACTTCGATCCTCTTCGCCAATTACCTGATTTCGAGGCGGACCAATTCGGCGCTGATATACTTATATCTTTTTGTCTATTTGAGCCTGGAAATAAGCTTCCTTTCGGCCAACCTGGAGAAGTTCCCGCATGGGGGCTTTGTGACGCTGATTGTTGGGGGGGCGTTGTTTGCGGTGATGTACGTATGGTTTCGGGCGAGGAAGATCAAGAACAGGTATGTGGAATTTGTCCGCATGGAACACTACATACCGCAGATCCAGGAACTGAGCAATGACCGCACGGTGCCCAAGTCGGCGACGCACCTGGTGTATATGACCAGCGCCAACAACCCGAAGGAAATCGAGCATAAAATTATCTATTCGATCCTGAATAAGAAGCCTAAGCGGGCTGACATTTATTGGTTTGTCCACGTGGATACGCTCGACGACCCGTATACTGCCGAATATTCCGTAGAACATATCATCCCCAACGATATCATCCGGGTGGAATTCCGTCTTGGGTTCCGGATCGAGCCGAAGATCAACCTTATGTTCCGCAAGGTCGTGGAAGACCTCGTGAACAACCGGGAAGTCAATATCACCAGCCGTTATGAATCGCTGGAGCGGAATAATGTCGTGGGTGACTTCCAGTTTATCGTGATGGAAAAATACCTGAGCCAGGACAATGAGCTGCCGTTCCTGGAGCGGGTGGTGATGAAGCTCTACTTCTGGCTGAAGGAGCTGAGTCTTTCGGAGGAACGGGGTTTTGGGTTGGATCCTTCGAATGTAACGATCGAGAAATTCCCGCTTATCGTCTCGCCCGTGCCTAATTTTAATCTAAAGAGAATTGCCACAGAGTAACCGCCGGCGGATCGTGATGCGCTGGGTCAAGGTATTGGTCCTGGTGTATGCCGTTTTGGGGATTGCCTGGTATTATGGGCAGGAGAAGCTATTGTTTCATCCTGTGCCGGTGCCGCGGAGCACGGCTTATGATTTCGGACAGCGGATGATCGAGCGGAACATTCCTTATGATAAGACGACGAATTTGAATGTCGTTCAATTTCAGGCTACCGACCGGCCCGAGGACAGTCTGGCTCGCGGGGTGGTGCTTTATTTTCACGGAAATAAAGAAGGGATCAGCCGCTATGCGGTTGCAGCGAAAGACTTTACGTCCAAAGGGTACGAAGTGTGGATGCTGGACTATCCCGGCTTTGGGAAGAGTACGGGGGAGTTTAGCGAGAAGAAGCTGTATGAATATTCCCTGATCTTTTATAAGCTGGCGAGGAGCCGGTGGCAGCCGGGGCAGATTATCCTTTATGGGAAGAGTCTGGGGACGGGAGTGGCGGCGCAGCTGGCTTCGGTTAGGGATTGCCGGCGGTTGGTTTTGGAGACGCCTTACTATTCGTTGGAATCGCTGGCAAGGCGGTTTTTGTTTATGTATCCGGTGGGGATGATGCTGCACTATCATTTTCCTACCTATCAATATCTGCCGAATGTAACGGCGCCGATCACCATCTTTCAGGGTGATGCGGATAAGACGGTGCCTTATGGGAATGCTGCGCGGCTGAAGGTTTTTTTGAAGGCGGGTGATGAATTTGTCACGGTGCCGGATGGGCAGCACAATGACTTACGCGACCACGCGATTTTCAAGGCCAAGCTGGATTCGGTGCTTAGGCTTTGATGTACGCGCGTACTCTCTCGATGTTTTGTGGGTGGATGAAGTAGTCGTTCTGCGAGGGAATCTGTCCCGGTGCGTAGACGTCGATGGGGATTAGCTGTCCTTGCTCGAGGCCGTATATTTTGTAGCCGAGGGGCTGCAGCAGCTCGAAGAGCTGGATGCGCTGGTCGCGGTCGAAGAGCTCGCAGAGCAGGATGGGGTGATGTTTTTCGAGGGTTTTGAGGAAGGTGGAGAAGACTTTGTATTCGAGGCCTTCTACGTCGCATTTGATATAGTCGAGGCGGGGGAGGTTGTTGAAAAGGGCGTCACCGGAGGTATTCTTTACTCTTTCACTTTCTATAAAGTTCAGTGTAGGGCTGGCTTCTTTCAGGCGGGCGTGGGCAAATT